>DATFVF010000280.1:0-18282 GCA_035260465.1 Pseudolabrys sp.
GGCCGCCGTAAAGCGTGAAGTTCTAGCCAGCGGCGAGGCAAAACGAGCCGAAGTCTCGTTCGAAGATACGCCGGGAGTTCGCTGGCACGATCTGCATATTGAACCATTGCGCAACGAGGCGGGTGAGGTTGTCGGCCTGACCTGTGCATCGGTCGACGTAACCGAGCGCAAAGAAGGCGAGGCGCATTTACGGCTCCTGTTGCGCGAACTCACTCATCGCTCGAAGAACCTGCTGGCAGTGATCCAGGCAATGGCCCGCCAGACCGCCCATCATGCGGGTTCAGTCGAAGGCTTCCTCGCTCAGTTTGGTGCAAGGCTGCAAGCGCTCGCCGCATCACACGACCTGCTCGTGCGCGAAAGTTGGTACGGGGCCTCGCTCAATGAGCTGATCCGGTCGCAGCTGGCCGGCTATCTTGACCGTTCGGCCCCGCAAGTCTCGATTGAAGGGCCACCTATCGCGCTGAAACCGGAAGCCGCGCAAAATTTAGGCCTCGCGTTGCACGAGCTTGCCGTCAATGCCGCGAAGTTCGGCGCTTTGTCGGTGCCGACGGGACGCGTGTCCATCACCTGGAGCCAGCCTGAAATGACGACCGGCAGCGCGATCGCGCTCGAATGGCGCGAACAACTCGGACCCAAGGTCAAAGGCAGGCGCAAAAAAGGATTCGGCAGCATGGTGATCGAGCGCAACCTCGCACGCGCACTCGATGCCGAAGTTAATCTGGAGTTCGACCCCGATGGATTGCGCTGTCACATTGTCATTCCCGCAGGCCAAGTTCTCGCCGCGCGCTGATCGCGGCGGAACATAATTGGTCGGCCACCGTTTCCTGTCACACCCACGAAATAAGAGCTGGCTACACCAGACGATTTCGGTGGGATGGTGGAGAGCGGCGTCATGCGTGGCTTCATGTCATATTTGGTGGCCGGAGTCGTCGTTGTGCTGGCGATGGACCTGATTGCGCCCCCCGTTGGGCTGGGCATGGTCATGGTTGCGTGGCCGGTGGCGAAAAGAGATTCGGCCGTGCAATTTGTAAACCGGACACACAAAGGTGATCGGCTGCAGGTGCTGCAAGTGCCGACTGCGAGCGACCATCAGAAGTCTCCGTCGACCGCGCCGGCAACGTTAGTCGGGTGCGAGTCCGTTTTCAGTTCTCTGTCGGCAAACGCAAGACTGAATTTTGCTGGTCGGTGTCTCGCCTGACGACTGCCTGAATCTTTAATGGCGGTTTGCAGCTGGAACTTGTTGATCCTGTTGACGTTGATAGGCCATCGTTCCTTGGAAGAAGGGAGTTTCACATGCAAAGGCCCATGCAAAGGCCCATGCAAAGGCCATTGAACGTTGTTGCAACGTTGGCGGTCGTCGCGGCGGTGGCGTCACCCATTGCGACCATGGCCCAAGCCGAGCGGACGAAAGCCGGAACATTAACGTGCGACATTTCTGGCGGGATCGGCTTGATTATTACTTCGCACAAAGACGTGACCTGCATGTTCACGCCATCCCAGCCGGGCCCACGTGAAGTGTACGTTGGCGGAATCGATAAATTCGGTCTCGATCTTGGCGCTACGGCCGGCGGAGAAATGGTGTGGGCCGTTTACGCTCCGACCACTCGGCGCTTCGGTGCGCTGGCAGGCAGCTATGGCGGAGCAAGTGCGGAAGCGACGGTCGGCGCCGGTCTCGGCGCGAACGTCCTGGTCGGCGGCTCGGACCGGACCGTGGCGCTGCAGCCGCTGTCCATGCAGGGGCAGGCCGGCCTCAACGTAGCAGCCGGCGTCGCCGAGCTGACTTTGCGGCCGGCGCGCTAATCCGCGACTACCCGTCTTAAATCAATGCGGCCGCCCATGGCCGACCATGGGCGGCCGCTTCGTTTTCGTTCACTGCCGGACGCGTCAACCGAAAGTGAAGGCGTCGTGGTAAGCGCCCTGTACCTGGCCGCCGGGCACCGGCCCGCCGCCGGGGACATGCACCATGTTGCCGATGACGGCGCAGGTCGCGCCATGCAGGCCATGCCGCGGAATTGCCATGGGCGTGAGTTGCTCCCAGCTATCTGTTTTCGGATCGTAGCCCTCATTGGTACCGAACACTTTGCCGGTGGCCTCGCCACCGAACACGACAATTTTGCCATTGATGTAGACGCATGACGGGCCACTTCGCGGCGTCGGAAGTGGCGCGCGGAATGTCCACGCATCGGTTTTGGGATCGTAGACGGCATTGAGTCCGGTGTTGAAGTCGTAAGAGTCCATGCGGCCGGCAATGGCGTGAATTTTTCCGTCGACGACAGCAACGCCCATGTGGTCGCGCTGCCCGACGAAAGGCTGCGTGCCCGTTGAACCACGCATGCCGCCGAGGATGGTGTATTTGTCGGTCGAAGGATCGTAAATTTCGTGCCATTCCACCGAACGTACGTCGCGCCCGCCGAGCAGATGAATTTTGCCGTCGAGGACGATGGCAGACATCGCGCCGCGCGGCCGCGAGAGCCCCGCAACCGGCGCCCATTGGTCAGTTGCGGCGTCATAAACGAAACACTTGGAATGCGGACAGCGGTTCTGCTCGATGAAGCCGCCGAAAGTGTAGATCTTCGATCCAACGGAGACGCCGGCGACGTGATTGCACGGCACCGGGAAGGGCGCCTTGAGGGACCATGTCTCCGCTTTTGGATCAAACACCTGATGGAAATTCTGATCGACGCGATGCTTGGCGTAGCCGGCGACCGAGTGAATCTTGCCTTGGCATTCGATGACCGCGTGCTCGCCAGTCGGGATCGGCATCCGCGGCTGTTCGACCCATTTCCCCGGGTTGGCGGCTTTCGGTGCAACGCTGGTCATGTAGCGCTGCTTCTCGACGGTCTTTGGAATGTCGGTGACTGTTTTGTCGTTCAGACCGAGGAAGAGCGGAAGTTCTTGTTCTGCCATGATGGACCTCAACTGACATAATTTGGGACATAGTCCCGCAATAATTTGCGCGTGAGCTCAACGCCCTCGCGCGCGACGTCATAGGGCGAACGTGCCCACTGGTCGGGATTGGGAGCTTCATAACTGAGATAGCCGGTATAGCCTTTCTCGGCCAATAGCCCGAGCATTTCGCGCCATTTGACCACGCCCTTGCCAGGGGGAAGGCGGTCCGTTGGCCGCCGGACGCCTGTCACCGGGTTGGGTGACAGGTCGCTGTACTGGAAGCAATAAATCTTGCTGGCCGGAACGCTTTCGAAGCCACGGCCGCCGGCGCCACTGCGCGTGAAATGATAGGCGTCGATCAAGTAGCCGCAATTCGGCTTGTTGGCGCCTTCGATCAATTCGGTCAGCACGGCAAGGCTGTTGAGCACATCGTGCTGTGAATTGAATTCGATCGCGAGCTTCAATTTGTATTCAGCGGCAATATCTCCGGCATCCTCGAGATATTTGATTGCGTCATTGATCGGTCCGTTCACCTGCCCGGGCGCGCTCATCAAGGTATCGCAGCCAAGTGAAACGGCGTTTTCACAGGATTCACGAAAGACCTTGAAAAGCCGCTTGCTCTCATCGCCGGTGGCGAACAACCAGCCATATTCGACTCCGAGCACGCCGCAAGGGATGCCGCTCTTCTTGATGAGGTCGAGGACCTGAGCATTGCTCATGCCGGCATCAAAACAGCGCTTGAAATCGGTGCGGCGCAACTCGACTGCGTCATAGCCAGCCTGTTTTGCCGCGTCGAGCGCAGTGGCGAGCGGCGTCGTGTCGATCGTCCACATGTGCAGGGCGAGGCGTCCGAATTTGTTCGTCATTACGGCGATTGCTCCATTCCAAAGCGAATGTGGCTCCTTGTGCGGCTATTTGCCTTCAAACTGCAGGATGTAAAGCCCTGCGTTGGTGTCGGTCATATACATCACGCCATTAGGATCGACGTAGACATCGCAGGATTGGATCACTTTGGCGGGGTTCGGCCGCTGATCGACAATTCGTTCCGGCGGCGGCGGCACGAAATAGCCGACTTGCTTTGGCTGAAACGGGTCGCGGACGTCGTAAATTCGCAGGCCTGCATTGTGGTAGGTGCCAAATACGAGATCTTCGGTTTGCAGCGAGCCGGGCCGGTTCTCATGCAAATTGTGCGGGCCGAATTTCGCACCTTTCGCGCAAAAATCTTCATCCGCGGGTGTCGGCAATGTCGCGACCGATACGGGGTTTGAGGGGTTTCGCACGTCGATCAACCAGGTGTACGCAATTCCATTGGCGCAATTCGACGAGGTCGCTTCGTCAGCCAGCACAAGCAATTTGCGTTTGGGCAGCGGCAATGGTGTGTGTGCGCCGCCGCCGAAAGGCGGCGCGTAGTTGCGGTGGCTGAGCAGCTTCGGATTTGGCGGGTCGCTCAAATCGTGGATGGTGAAGCCGCCGTCGCGCCACGCGGCATAGCCGATATTTCCGGCGCTGATGAGATGATGCAGAGCCGTACGCTTGCCGAAGGACGCGGGTGGGGTCTCCCCGCCGGCGCGGTTCATGCCCGGCAGCCACCATCGTCCGGCAAGTTTCGGGCGGGCGGGATCCGAAACGTCGATAATTGCCAACGCGTGGTCGATGAATCCTTCGAAATGGACGGAGACATAGGCGTAGCGCCCGCCGACCCACCAGATGCGATGCGCGCCGAAACCGGGCATCGTGAGGAACGAGATTTCACGCGGGTTCGCCGGTTCTGACACATCGAAAACGCGCAGTCCGGCCGCGAACGGTTGTTCGCTTTGTACTGAGTCGATCAGCGATTTCGCGTAATAATCCTGCTGAGTTGCATATTGCTGCATGGCCCAGATGTTCGGGCCGTTCACGGCGAGCAGGATGTCGCCATGGATTTGCAGATGGTGCGATCGGGTGTTCTTCGGTGCGGCGACAAACGCCACGGTTTTTGGGTTGAGCGGGTCACGCACATCCACGACCGAATAGCCGTCGCTGAACATGTGACCGATAAATGCGTGCCCCTTGTGCAGGATAACCTGCACACCGTCGGGCCGGCCGCCTTGGTCGTTACGCGCCAGAAGTCTGACGTTCTTGGCGGACGCTGCGGTACTCATCTGCTGACCGGCACAATTACAGCGGTATTCATCTGCTAACCGACACAATTACATATGTATCGATGGATGCGTCGAGGCCCGGCCGGCATTTCGCCGGGCCGGGCCTCGATTGCGAGCGGTGTTGCTTACGTTGTCTTCGTAACGGGTTTGTTCATCATCGTCATAACGAGGCCGACAATGATCAGCAGAGCTCCGATCCAGGTCAGATAAGGCCGGAATGCAAATTTTCCTGCCGCTTGGGCCACGGCGACCAGTGCTTCGCAGCGCGGTGACGTATACAAGATGCAAGGCAAGGTGTTCACGATTTCCTTCGCAGCAAGGTAAAAATACAGCCACCAGCTCAAGGACACGAGCACGACGACCGCCCCGCCGAATTTCATCCAGAATGCATTGTCTGCATCCACCACCTTGCGGGTGGGCGGTGCAATTTCGTCGAGGCCCAGCTGGTTTGCCTCCGGTCCGAGCTGTGTCACGGACACAGCGGCAATGAGCAGAAGGACAGCAAGGCAGGCAAAGACCGTCGTGAGGCCGTAGGTCTGCTGAATCAAGAGTATCGATGGGACGATGAACGCAGTAGCGAGACGTCCCACGCCCGCCGCCCAGCCGAACCCGGAAGCGCGTGCGTTTGTGGGAAACACCTCCGAGGCGAAGATTTGCATCGAGTTTCCGGCGACCTGAACGAAAAAGATCATGATGAAGCCGGCGACCAAGAGGTAGGTGTCGCTTGTTGCATTGGCAAACACGATCGCCATGATGCCCGCGCAGACGAACGCGGCGACCGACGTCTTCTTACGCCCGAACCTGTCGAGCGCGTACATCATGAACAGGCTCGCGCACGGTACCGCCAGCGTCATGCCGAAGGTGTAAGTTAGCGATTTGGTAATTGTGAATCCCTTCTCGGTCATGATGTTGGGCAGCCAGGTTCCTAGACCGATGGCTGTGCCAAAAAACGCTGAGAAGCAGATCATGCCGGCGACGACGCGCGTCGGAAACATTTTGAACACGACGGCGAAGGGATCACTCTTGTTGTCGCTTGCGACAGTCGTTGCAAGCTGCTCTTTCGGCCCAGCAATTCCCAGGCGAGCTAACACATCGAGTGCCTCTTTGCCGCGACCATGCGTCGCCAAATAACGCGGCGACTCCGGCAGCGCAAAGCGGAACACCCAAACAATAAGCGCGCCGATCCCGATGACGATCCACACGCCGCGCCAGCCGATCTGATCGCGGAAGAAGAGCGTGAACAGGGAGGCGATTGGCCATACGCAGGCGCCGCCGATGAAGTGAACGATCGCAAGGATTCGCCCACGGATTGCCTTTGGCGCATATTCGCCAGCATAGGCAAAGGCGAGCGGTTGTTCGCCGCCGAGGCCAAGCCCGGCGATGAAACGGCACACCATGAGCCAAAACACGCTCGGCGCCAGCGCTCCAAGGATCGTGAACACGCCGAACACCAGCAGGTTGAACTGGTAGACCGTCTTGCGGCCCCAGCGGTCGCTGAATTCGCCTTGTCCTGCTGCGCCGATAAACATGCCGAACACGGTTGCGGCGCCGACGAAGGCAAGCTCGGGTCCGGTTCCAAATTTTGTTGCCAGCATGTCCGGGATCAGTGATCCCAGGACGATCAGATCGATGACGTCGAAGAAATACCCGGCGGCGATCAGCGCAACCACCTTCACGTGGAGCGGTGATATCTTTGCGTCGTCCAGTGCGTTGCCGACGAATCCCTCAATGGTCTGAGCCACGGCGTTTGCCTCCCTATGCCAGTTTCTATTTGGTGTTTGACCAGCACCCGACGTTAAGATGAGCCACAAATCGGTTATTGGCCAGTCCAATTGCGCACGCTGTGTCCGGCACACGACTGGGTTACCGCACTGCAGTTTCGACCGGTGAAAACTGGATGCTTAGGACGGGCCTTAGGATTTGAACGTCGTGTCCCGCCGTTTGTCTTCGATCGGACTAGGAAATTAAGCCGTACCTCGCTCGTATCGTTACGGAACTTCGCCAGCCTCTTTTTTGTCCACTGTTGCGCCGCGGTCATAGGGACGGTGCCAATGACTCCATATGGTGGGTTCGAGCGGGCGTGGGGACGCTTGGCTTGGAGCGGTCGCTAGTCAGGCAGAAAGCCACACTGCAGCGGCAGCGACCGCTTCGTCGTACCGCAACAATAGAGATCTCCATCCCTTGTCGGAACGACCAATCCGACAAGTCGATACACGTGTGAATGCCGGGCAAGACACAAACTGCACACGGGGAGTTCGATGAGAATATTTTTTCCAATAGCGGCCTTCTCGCTGGTTGCATTTTTGTGCCCGGCCGCCGTTGCCGAAACGTCAGAAGAGCGGCAGGCGTGCATAGGCGATGCGTTCAGGGTGTGCTGGGCCGCTATTCCAAATCGCGACGACGTCCTCCATTGCCTGCTGACAAATAAGAGCCGCATCAGCGACGATTGTCGCGCCGTTTTGGACAGCCATGCGCGTTCGCATTCGCATCGGATCACACGGTCGAAGCGCGCCATGCGCTCGGAGTAAGTTCAGTATGGTTCCGGCTATCCGCGAGCCAGAACTAAAAGTGCCAATACATCTCAATGAGTTAGAAATGGCTGGGGAACTAGGATTCGAACCTAGATTCTCGGAGTCAGAGTCCGATGTTCTACCGTTGAACTATTCCCCAATGGGATTTGCAGGAGCCGTGCCCGCCGCCATCAAGTTGGCCCCTGACATGCGGCAATTCAGCTGATTTGACAAGTCCGTAGGCAGGATGGCGCTGTTTATCCGGTTCGCCTTGACCGCGTCGCAACCGTGATAATGGCAATCAGACTGAAAGCCGCCACGGCGACAAAGACCAGACGCGGGTTGCCATGATCCATGATCGCGCCGAAAATCAGTGGCGAAATAATACCGCCGATATTGAAGCCAGTGGTGACAAAGCCGAAAACTTTCCCGAATGAACCGGGCGGAGTGACTTCGCGCACAATCATATCGCGCGATGGCATGATGATGCCCGAGAAGAGACCGCTCAACGACATAACCGCGATCAGCGCCAGTGCGCCGAAGTCAAACTGGGCGATCAAGCCGGTAAATAATGCGATTGCGGCGAGGCCAACAGCCGCCACGCCGCCGTGACGCGTGGTGCGGCCGACCAGCACGCCACCAATCAGGACACCGATCGCCGACCACAGCAGGTTGCCCGATAGCGCCGCATTGGCAGTTGCGACTGGCGTGTCATAGAGCGCCCCAAGTGCCACCACGGAGTAGTTGTAAAGCCCGCCACTCATCATCGCGAGCAGGACGAAAAAAACGAGATTGAGCAGGATCGGCGCCGACAACAGCAGCCGCCAGCTGGCGACATCCTTGTCCGAAGAGCGGCGCGGTACCGCCACGGTGGTCTGCGCGCTGTTTTGGTCGCGGATTGCAAGAAGAATTGCAGCCACCACGAAGCCGAATACGCCGGCGCCGATAAACGCGCCGCGCCATCCCCATATACTTTGCATCATCAGCAGCGTGATGGGTGCGGCGGCCGAGCCGGCCATGCCCGCGAAGGTATGGAATGAAAATGCCTGCCCGATACGGTCGGACGGCACATGATGCGATAGCAGTGCGTAGTCGGCCGGGTGGTAGACCGTGTTGCCGACGCCGGCGACAGCAAACATTGCAACCATAACCCAGAAGGAATCGATGAGACCGACGATGATAAAAGCGCTGGCGCCGATTGCGAGGCCGGCGATGAGCAGGGCGCGCGCGCCCAAGCGATCGACCAGGAACCCGGCCGGTGTCTGGAGCACCGCCGTGACAATGTTGAATGCGGCGAACGCAAAACCAATCTGAGTATAACTGACGCCATACTCCGCACGCACGAACGGCAACAATGGAGCCAAAAGAATAATGTAGTAGTGCGACACAAAGTGTGCCGCACACACTGCGCCGACAACCCGGATATATGGCGCTCGGTGGGCGCTGAGGATTTCGGCTACTTGCGTCATGCTTGAAAATACCGCGGCAAAGGGACGGGACTATTACCCGACAGACCGCTTCACTCCAATGCGTTTCCAGCGGGTTCCCTATGTCGGTGGGGTATGTGGGTCCAGTTCTTAAAACGGCATAAAAAAAACCCGGTACAAGCGTCTGTGAAGTGCGCCGGCCATCTGTGGTGTTAGTCTTTTGCGACCAAATGGGTGGCAACTGATGTGTTGCCACTCCGGAAAGCAAGAGCGAGGGCTCCATGATTGCACTGACAGTGAACGGAAAGGCGTATTCGCTCGATATTGAGGCTGAAACGCCATTGCTCTGGGTCATCCGCGACGAACTCGGAATGACCGGCACAAAGTTTGGGTGCGGCATCGCACAATGCGGAGCCTGCACCGTGCATGTGGACGGAGAGGCGGTCCGCTCGTGCGGGATCCAGGTCGGCGATGTGGCCAACAAGAACATCACTACGATCGAAGGTCTATCCGCCGACGCAAGGCATCCTGTCCAGCAGGCCTGGCTTGCCGAGGACGTACCACAATGCGGTTACTGTCAATCCGGGCAGATCATGGCAGCGGTGGCGTTCCTGAAGGAACATCCGCAGCCGACCGACGCCGATATCGATGCCAACCTGACCAACATCTGTCGCTGCGGGACCTACGTCCGAATCCGCAGTGCGATTCATCGCGCAGCCACGCTGATGAAGACGTTAGCGGGAGACGAGCCATGAACCATATTGCATACACCGCCATCACCCGCCGCCATTTCGTTGTTTCGTCGGCCTCGGCCGCGGGCGGCCTGGCCATCAGCGTCGCGTTTCCAGGTCTTGCCGATGCCGCCAGCATCGGCCCGCAGGCATGGGGTTCCGCGAGCGTTCCGAACGAGATCAATGCTTTCCTCGCGATCGACCCTGACGGAACCATCCTGATCCGCTCGCCGCATCAGGAAATGGGGCAGGGCGCGATCACTGCGCTGCCGATGATTGTTGCCGAAGAACTTGAATGCGATTGGTCGAAAGTGAAGGTCGAGCACGCCTCGGCAGCACGCAACCTCCGGGAAAAGGATGTCTACGGTGACATGGTGACGGCCGGAAGCCGCGGGGTCCGCATGTCGTGGCAAATGCTCTTGCAAGCCGGCGCAAGTGCACGCGAGCGTTTGATTGCTGCCGCGGCACAGCGCTGGAACGTGCCGGCGTCCGAATGCGAAGCGACCAATAGCAAGATCTTGCACAAAGCCTCCGGCCGCAGTCTGGACTACGGTGCGCTGGCAGCAGATGCCGCCAAGATTAAGCTCGACAAGGAACCGGCGACCCGGACGCCGGATCAATTCAAATTTATTGGCAAGCCGGTTGCTCGCCTCGATACGCCGCTCAAGATAAACGGCTCTGCCAAGTTCGCGATCGACACGCGAATTCCGGACATGGTCTATGCGGCAATTGCCGCATGTCCCGTGTTCGGCGGCAAGCTCAAGAGTGTGGATGAGTCCCCGGCAAAAGGCCGCCGCGGTGTGTTGCAGGTGGTCAAACTCGACAATGCGGTCGCGGTCGTCGCCGATCGCTTCTGGCGCGCGAAAGAAGC
Organism: Pseudolabrys sp.; assembly: GCA_035260465.1. GTDB lineage: Bacteria > Pseudomonadota > Alphaproteobacteria > Rhizobiales > Xanthobacteraceae > Pseudolabrys. Next base: position 10,570 of record DATFVF010000280.1, read on the forward strand.
GCTCGCTTTGCTCAAACCCGAATGGGATGTCGGCGAGGCCGGTTCAACCGACACCGCGCAATTCGCCAAACTTTATCGTGACACCCTCGACGGTCCGATGGTGATTGCGCGCAATGACGGCAATGTCGATGACGTCTTTGCAAAAGGCGGCAAGATCGTTGAGGCGGTTTACGAAGCGCCTCATCTCGCTCATGCCACGATGGAGCCGCTCAATGCGACGGTGAATTTGCAGGCCGGTCAGCTTGATGTCTGGCTCGGCTCGCAATCGCCTATGGGGTCGCTCCAGCAAGCGGTCGCCGCGTCCGGTCTAAAACCGGAGCAAATCGTGATTCACAATTGCTTCCTCGGTGGCGGATTCGGGCGCCGCACTGTCAACGATGAAATGCGGCAGGCCATTTTGGTTGCCAAGCAAGTCGGGAAGCCTGTGAAACTCGTGTGGACACGCGAAGAAGACATGACGCAAGACCGCTACCGTCCGCAGGCTGCGGTACGGCTAAAAACTGCGCTGGACTCAGATGGCATGCCTGTCGCTTTCGACGCGAAGATTGCCGTCGGTTCGATTCTGCGCTCGGTCGGAGGCCGAGCGACACAAGGCGGACTCGAGAATCAAGCGATCGAGGGCATTGCCAACACGAACTACAAAATCCCGAACGTGCGCGTCGGCGCCATGCTCAAGAACACGCACGTGCCCGTGATGTTCTGGCGCTCCGTCGGTTCGTCGCAGAACGCCTTCTTCATGGAGAGCTATATCGACGAATTGGCGCACGCCTCGGGCCAGGATGCTTATAAATTCCGTCGCGCTCTGCTGGCGCACCGAAAGGATTTTCTTGGCGTTCTCGACGTGCTTGCGGAGAAAGGCGATTGGGGCAAGCCGCTTCCTGTCGGCCGCGGCCGCGGTATTGCTATCCACGAGTGTTACAACACCATTCTCGGCCAACTGGCTGAGGTGACCGTCAGCCCGAAGGGTGAAGTCCGTGTTGACCGTGTTGTTGCCGCCGTTGATTGCGGTCACGTGGTCAATCCATCGATCGTCGAGGCGCAAATCCAGAGCGGCGTGATCTACGGGCTTTCCGCTGCTCTCTATGGTGAGATCACCATCAAGGATGGGCGCGTCGAGCAGAACAATTTCGACAGCTACGAAGTCGTGCGTCTTGCCGACACGCCGAAGATCGAAGTCTATTTCGCGCTCTCCGGTGGCAAGAAATGGGGCGGGATCGGCGAACCCGGCACGGCGGCGACGGCGCCTGCGGTGGCCAACGCGGTGTTTGCGGCGACCGGTACCCGCGTGCGTTCAATGCCGCTCAAAAACGTGAAGCTGCCCGGGCCAGCCTGATTGCTGTCGGTACACATTCACAAGGCCGCCGGAAACGGCGGCCTTGTTGCGTTTTAGGATGCTTGTTTGGCCCTGGCGTCCTGGATGGCTTGCCAGATTCGCGACGGCGTCATCGGCATTTCCAGATGCCGAATGCCAAAGTCCGATAGCGCGTCAATGACCGCGTTGGCGACGGATGGCAGTCCGCCTGACGTCCCGGCTTCGCCACACCCTTTGGCGCCGAGCGGATTGCTCTTTGTGGGCACAGGATGGCTTGCGACATTGATCATGGGAGCGTTGTGCGCACGCGGCATGGCGTAGTCCATAAATGAACCAGTTACGAGCTGACCGTCGGTGTCGTAGATCGCCTGCTCCAGCAGGACCTGCCCAAGACCTTGCATCACGCCGCCTTGAATCTGTCCTTCGACCAGAAGCGGGTTGACGATCGTGCCGAGATCGTTGACTGCCGAATAATTCACGACTTGCGTCGCCCCTGTTTCCGGGTCGATCTCCACCTCGGCGATGTGGCAGCCGTTGGGGAAGGCGGAGGGAACAGGGTCCTTCACCACATGATCGACATCGAGTGAATTCGGCACACCCTCAGGCAATTTGAGGCCGCTACGCAGCCGAGTAGCCAGCTCCAGCAGCCCGATCGAGCGGTCGGTGCCGGCAATAACGAAACGGCCCGCTTTGAATTCTATGTCGTTTGCTGAGGCTTCCAGGACGTGCGACGCAATTTGCTTGCCGCGGTCAATTACGATTGCGGCGGATTCGGTCAACGCTGCACCGACGAACATCACCGAGCGGGAGCCGCCGCTGCCGCCGCCGAAGGCCATGCGGTCGCTGTCGCCCTCGATCATGTGGATGCGATCGAACGGAACGCCGAGCAGATCGGTGAGTATCTGTGCGTAAGCAGTGGCATGGCCCATTCCAAAATCAAGCGTGCCGGCGATGATCGTAACCGTGCCGTCGGGCTCGAAATGAATGGCACCGAGTTCCTTGCCGGGCGCAGCAGTCACTTCGAGATAGCAGCCAACGCCAAAGCCGCGCAGAAATCCTCGCTTCTTGCTCTCACGTTTGCGTTTCTTGAAGCCGGCATAGTCGGCTGCTTCCAGCGCGTGCTTGAGCACGCCGAGAAAGTCGCCGCAATCATAGGTCATGTCCGAAGCCGCTTTGAACGGGAGATCGCTTTTGCGGATCATGTTGCGTTTGCGTAAATCGATGCGATCGATACCGAGCTCGCTTGCAGCGACGTCAAGGGCGCGCTCGACGTAGTAGTTGCCCTCGGGCCGGCCGGCACCGCGATAGGCGGATACAAAGGTCGTGTTGGTGAAAACGCATTTGGTCGCGACCTCGATCAACGGGGTGCGGTAAATGCTGGCAATATTTTTGACCTGGTTGCCGGTCGGCAGCAGTGGTCCGAATTGGGCAAGGTAACCACCCATATCGCCGTAGCCGGTGAGTCGGAGCGCCAGAATGTGTGCGTTCTCGTCGAAAGCAATCTCGACCACCATGTCCTGCGCGCGGCCATGATGATCCGATACGAAACTGCCGGATCGTTCATCGGTCCATTTCACAGGGCGTCCCAACATACGGGCACCGTGCAGCAGGCAGACATATTCCGGATAAACTGCAGCCTTCATGCCAAACGAGCCGCCGACTTGACCCGTCACTACACGCACCTTGTCGGCGGGTGCGTTGAGAATATCCATCAGCGACGTCTTCATGCCGTGGACACCCTGACTTGAAGAATACAGCGTCCACTTCGCAGTCGCCGCGTCGTACTCACCGATCGCCGCGCGCGGCTCCATGGCGTTGACCACCATCCGCTGATTGGATGTCTCCAGTCGGGTGACGTGCTTTGCCTTCGCAAAAGCATCGGCGACTTTGGAGGCGTCGCCGTAGTGGTAGTCGAGCGCGATATTGTTCGGGACATTATCGAATACGAGCGGTGCGCCGGGTTTCACCGCGTCAGCGGGCTTGAGCACGGGGGAAAGCGGCTCGATGTCGAGGACAACCGCCTCGGCGCCGTCCTTGGCCTGTGCGGCCGTTTTCGCGATCACGCATGCAACCGGGTCGCCCACGAAACGAACTTTGTCGGCAGCGAGCGCGGGCCGTGGTGTGTAACGAATTGGCGATCCGTCCCGGCTCTTGAGCGGCATATTGCATTTGAGCGGTCCATAGGCGGACAAGTCCGCAGCGGTGTAGACCGCGAGCACGCCCGGCATCGCTTTGGCGGCGGTCGCATCGATGGAGCGGATGGTGCCGTGGGCATCGCGGCTGCGCACCATCACCGCGTAAACCTGGCCCGGCCGGCTCACATCGTCCGTATAGCAACCATCGCCGCGCACCAGCTTGGGGTCTTCGCTACGGCGTACCGGCTGACCGACGCCAAATTTTGTAAGCGACAATGCGGTTTCGGTGGTTCGGTCATCCATGGCGGAGCAGGGGTCCTACGGCCAGCGTGATGTCAGATAAAGCAGCCGGCCTGCTTCCACAAGAATAGCTTTCGGGACTGAGGGTTGCGCAAGGCACAGGCGCTGTTACACTTTTCATGATCGAAGGAATATGGCCGCAACTGCGAGGCGCCGGAGAGGCGGCGTTGCAGAGCGGCAGGAAGGTTTAGAGAGCATGAGCGGCGAGGCCGGGGACATCCCGGGCCTCGACCCCGCTATTAATCGAGTGCCGCCGCAGCGGCCTCGGTGGGGTCGGCGGTCGCCTGGACGGCCCGAAACCGGCTCCGGCAATGACCGGGGTGGCGCGACCTATGCTGCGCTTGATCTCGGGACTAACAATTGTCGTTTGCTGGTGGCGCGCCCGTCGGGCGATGGCTTCCGTGTCGTGGATGCGTTTTCGCGCATCGTGCGATTGGGTGAGGGCGTTTCACTGTCGGGCCGTCTTAGTGAAGCGGCTATTACGCGCGCCATCGCTGCGTTGGCGATTTGCCGCAGCAAAATGAAGAATAAAGGCGTCACCCGAACGCGCCTCATTGCGACCGAAGCCTGCCGGGCGGCGACAAACGGGTTGGAGTTCCTCGCTCGGGTTACCGCCGAGTTAGGCCTCGAGCTCGAGGTGATCGATCGCGAGACCGAAGCGTGCCTCGCCGCGACTGGCTGCACACCGCTCATTGATCCCGAAGCGGAGGGTGCCGTCCTGTTCGATATTGGTGGCGGCTCGTCCGAGCTTGTACGCCTTACCCGATCGCAGAAGAGCAACGGCGGTCCGCCGTTGCCCCAGATCCGTGGCTGGATTTCGGTGCCGCACGGCGTGGTGACGCTGGCAGAACGCTATGGCGGCATCACCGTTACGCGCGAGAGCTACGAGGCGATGGTGGCCGATGTCGCGGCCCTGATCGCGCCCTTCGTCCGCGAACATGGCAGAGATGGCATCACCGGCATTCACATGCTGGGGACATCCGGCACGGTGACGACGATCGCCGGCGTTCATCTCAACCTCAGGCGTTATGACCGCAATCGGGTGGACGGTTGTTGGATGAGTGCGGACGAAATCAACTCGGTCGTCGAACGGCTTTTGGCCATGAGCTACGACGACCGGGTGGCGAGCCCGTGCATTGGCGCCGAGCGCGCCGATCTTGTGCTCGCCGGCTGTGCAATACTTGAGGCGATCAGACGCGCCTTCCCGTGTCCGCGTTTGCGCGTCGCCGATCGCGGCCTGCGCGAAGGCATGCTGGTGCAAATGATGCGCGACGATGGCGCCTGGGGTGGCGGCAACCAGGCGACGGCATCGTGACCGCGCGGAGCAAGAGTGCGGGCTCGCGCCAAAAGGTTCGCGTTCGTAGCAAGAATCGCTCGTTATCCTCCAAGCTATGGCTCGAGCGCCAACTCAACGATCCCTATGTCGCGCGCGCCAAGCGCGAGGGCATGCGCTCGCGAGCCGCCTACAAGCTCATGGAGATCGACGACAAAACGCAGTTTTTGAAAAAGGGCGCGCGCATCGTCGACCTTGGCGCGGCCCCCGGCGGCTGGAGCCAGGTCGCCGCCAAACGGGTCGGCTCGCCTGAGCAGGGCCGGGTGGTTGCGATCGACATTTTGGCGATGGAATCAGTGCCGGGCGTCGATTTCCTCAAGCTCGACTTCCTCGATCACGCCGCGCCCGACACGCTCAAGGAGATGATCGGCGGTCCCGCCAACGTCGTCCTTTCGGATATGGCGGCTAACGCCACCGGGCATGGCAAGACGGACCATCTGAAAATCGTGGCGCTCGTGGAAGCAGGCGCGGCATTTGCGCGCGAAGTCCTTGCGCCCGGCGGCACGTTCCTCGCCAAGGTTCTTCAAGGCGGCACAGAAGGCGCGCTGCTCGCCTCACTCAAGCGAGACTATAAAAGCGTGAAACATATAAAGCCGGCAGCAAGCCGCGCGGATTCGGCCGAACTCTATCTGCTCGCGACGGGCTTTCGCGGCACAGGCGGCGCTCAAACTTAGCCGGCGCGCTGATCCGAGGTTTCCACTGGCGTGGGAAGGCGGTCGGCCATTTCCGCGCCTGCCTCCGGCGATAAGCGGGCAAAGATAAACACGGAGAATGCTGAAATCGCCGCCACCGCCAAAAATGCCGGCGGAAAGTCGGCGGCTTGCAAAGCGCCGCCCCCTTTGAAATGGACGGTCAACTCCACGGCCATAGCACCGATCGCAACACCTGATGACACCGCCAGCTGCTGGCCGACACTGACAAGTGCGGTTGCCCGGCCAATCCGGCGCGGGTCAACGTCGGCGTAGGCGATAGTGTTAATGCTGGTGAATTGCAGTGAGCGAAAGAAACCGCCGACGAGCAGCAGGATCACCATCAGTACAATCGGCGTCGTAGCGGTAAACCCGGCGCAGACTGCGAGGAAGGCCGCGCTGATGATCGAGTTAATGACCAGGATGTTTCGGAAGCCGAAGCGGCGGAGAATGGTTGCCGTCGCCCATTTCATCCCCATCGCGCCAAGTGCGGTCGCAAAAGTGATCATGCCCGATTGGAAGGGCGTCATGCCGAAGCCGATCTGCAGCATGAGCGGCAACAGAAATGGAAGAGCACCGAGTCCAAGACGAAAGATAAACCCGCCGACGACACTTGCGAAAAATGTCGGCAGCCGAAACAGCGAAAGGTCGAGCGCGGGATTCTCGGTGCGCCGCGCATGGGCGAGATAAGCAGTGATGAAACAGGCACCGCCAAATACCAAGGCGACAACGATGGTCCAGGGCAAGAAGTTAAGTCCGAGTACCGAAAGCCCGAAAGCCATGCCGCCAATGCCAAGGCCGGCAAGCACCATACCGACAATGTCGAAGCGTTCGTGATCTTCGGCGCGGACATCGGGAATGTAGCGTGTGGCGAGTGCAATGCCGAGCAAGCCTATGGGTACGTTGATGATGAAAATCCAGTGCCATGTGGCGTAGGTCGTGATGAACCCGCCGACCGGTGGCCCCAGCACCGGCCCGATCAGCGCCGGTGTGGTGACCCAGGCCATGGCGCCGACAAGTTCGCGTTTGCTGATGGTGCGCACCAAGACCATGCGTCCGACTGGGGTCATCATCGCGCCGCCCATGCCCTGGACGATGCGCGCGATGACGAAGTCGGTTAAGGAACCTGATAGTGCGCAGCCGATCGAGCCGAGTACGAACACAGCGATTGCCGCGCGGAACACGGTGCGCGCGCCGAAGCGGTCGGCGGTCCAGCCGCTGGCTGGAATGAAGATCGCCAGCGACAGCAGGTAGGACGTAACGGCGAGCTTGAGTGCCAGGGGATTGGTGCCGATGTCGGTTGCGATTGCCGGCAGCGAGGTGGCAATCACCGTCGAATCCATGTTTTCCATGAAAAGAGCGACCGCAATAATCAGCGGGATTATGCGGTCAGGCGGCATGGAAAATCCGGCGGGGCATGGGCGTCATTGAGACAGGCGTCTTGAAGCGTAAAGCGGTGGCGGAAGGAAGGCTCCTTCACGTTTACGAGTTCATAACAGCCATCTGTGATTGCCCTAGGAATCGGAGCCATCCCGTGCTATCGACCCACGCCAACCCAAAAGCGGGCCGTGACGCAAGGCGAGGAACCCCTCGCAACGGGCTTTTTTAACCCCTTGCTGACCGGTCTGGTGCCTTTTCGGGCGAGACGGAGTTGGCGATGGCCGGAAAAAACAACGCAAGCCCGCGCGAGGGGCTCACTTTCGACGACGTGCTCATCAGGCCTGGTCTGTCTGAGACGCTGCCCGCCGACGTCGATATTCGATCGCGCATAACCAAGTCCATCCTGGTGAACATCCCGATCATCGCCTCCGCCATGGATACGGTGACCGAGGCACAGATGGCGATCGCTATGGCGCAGGCCGGCGGGATCGGCGTGCTCCACCGCAATATGGAGCCGGATGAGCAAGCGGCGCAGGTCCGCCAGGTCAAGAAATTCGAATCCGG
>DATFVF010000281.1:0-5107 GCA_035260465.1 Pseudolabrys sp.
CGTTGCCGGCGCAGTCGCGACCAATCACCGGGCAGATGCGGTACACCATCAGGCGCTCTGTGGAATGGCCCGCACCGCCTCCAGCGCAGACATGATCGTCGCCCACATTTTTTTGGCCACGTCGCGCTTGTCGCTGTAGCGCGCACCACCGAGCAGGATCTGGTCTTCGTCCACGCCGATCTCGAAGCCGTCGCAAATCTCACTTCCGGCCGTGCGCATGATCTCCTTGGCGGGCTCGACCTGCTCGCGGCTCTCCAATTCGAACAAAATGCCGTCGTGCACCAACATCACCGGCGCAATTCCGGCTTCGCACAGCTTCCAGGTGGTGTGGCGTATCATTTCAGCGCCGCCCGACTGCATGGGAAAATTGTACAGCGTGCGCTTGTTTGGGCTGGTGGTGATGTGTAGCGGCCAGCCGTGCGAGCTTTCGATGCGCCGGTCCAGCATCGCTTGCATCACCACGTCGTCACGCCACTGCCAATAGCGCGAGTAGGTGCGCCGATGTAGCTCGATGATGCCGCTGGCGATCAGCGGGTGTCGGTTCAATCCCTTGGCCAAGCTCGGCACGCCCATGCCGTAGTTGATGGCCAATTGCAGCGGCTTCATGCGCTGTCGCTGATCGGGATTATTGGCTTTCCAACGCTGCGGGTTGGGGTCGTCGGTGAGCCCGCAGAGGCGTGCGAGCGCGTGATAGACATCGCCGCCGCGATAGTCTGCCATTAGTGTCTCGTCACCAGAGCGGACAGCAGCAATGCCGACTTCCTGTGTGCGCCAGTCTAAGTAGGCCCCGACGGTGTCAGGTGAGAACCGGATGAAACCGCGCACGCCGGCATGCGCGTTGTACGGGGATTTGGCGTGGGCGTTGCGTCCCGTCGCGGTGCCGAAAGGAAACAAGCTCGGCCGGTTGCGCCCGTCAGGACCGATCGGTAATCGGGCTTTGGCGATGAAGCCGACGCTGTCGCGTAGGGCGTGCAGGCTCTCGATGCCGGGGTAGTAAGACATCAAGCGGAAGGCGTCGCCGGAAATATCAAGAGCACCACTTTCCAATCGGGGCCACGCCGTGATGCCGACTGACGGCAGCCACCGTTCGAAGCGCACATAGGCCCACTCGCCGTCCGCCGTGTAGATAGGGTCTTCGCTGCCATAGCTCGGGTCGAACCTCCGCAGCAGTTCGCCGATGACGGCGCGCTTGTTTTCCTGTACGAGGTTCCACAAGGCCGTGTCGATCGGAATGCCGCGGGCCTGGATGCGCGCAATGCATTTGGCGCTGTAGTTCGACCAGTGCAGCACACGCGGCACGTCAATAGGTGAAAACCGAGTGTAGCCGCTGAGCATTCGGCGCAACAGCAACGCCGACACACGAACGTCTTCTTCGCAATAATCGAGGACACCCTCACGGCCGTACTTACGCCAATTACCTGCGCCGATGTCCGCAGCAATGCTGTCCTTGTCAACGCGTTCCCAACCCTCGATGCCGTAAGCACGACACGCGTCTGGTAATCGTTTGCGCGGTTTCTTTCGCTGCTTTTCGTCGTCCGGGTCGTAGGGCAACAGGATGTTGCTGGCCGAAAGATAGGCGGTATGCAAATCGAGAATGTGGACTGGAAACTGCCACCCCAATTGCAGGAAGCAAGTCATTTCGGCCCAAGCAGAATAAGCAACAAATAAGGTATTTCGACTAGTATCAAAAGGCGGCACACGGCCAAACTCACCTCGCCATAGTTTAATGGTGCGTAGGTATTGAAGGTTTTTGTTGAGCAGATGAGCAACCATGCAGAGAACATCGGGCAAGCCGCCGTCCTCGATCTCGTATTCGAAATCGACGACGACGACTTGCTCGAAGTGGTGGTCGGCAGTCACGATACGGACTGCTTGTCGCCGACTATGCGCAATAAACCGGGGTGGTTATCCGTCTCGATCTGGCAACCCTCGAAGGTCCGGCAGATCAGCTCAGCGAGATATTGTGTCAGCCATTTCGTCGTTGGGAAGGCATCATTGTCGCGCGCTTTGTCGATCTTGTAGCTTTCAATGCCGCGTTCTTTTTGGCTGCTGACCTGTGTCCACAACGTCTTGGCTTGTTGGCACGCTTTAAGCATGCTGGCATTCCAGCTGTTGTCGAGATTTCGCGATGGGACGTGACACAAGAAAAACGCGTCGTAGGGCTTGGTGGCGAGCGCCAAGCGAAAGCGTAGGATTTTCTTATCCGAGACGTTGTTACGTAGCGCCACCTCTTCGTCGATCAAGTGTAGAAGATCGCGCTTCTGGCCGATGATCGGCACACGCACGAAGCACAGCTCGGCCGACCAGTATTTTTCCTCGTCAGGATGAAGCCGCACGAAATCTTTGGCTTCCGAAAGGGTGCCGTGCGGCAGGGCTGTTGGTAATGTTTCGATGTTGGGTGTTGCGTTGGGGTTCTTGGACTTGAATTTATCGAGACTGAATTTTTGCTCCGGCTGCGGTATTGGTTCAGCCGGTTCGGTCTCGGGGTACACGACTTTAAGTTTGGGATCGTCACTCACGATTAACCTCCGCTCACTGGGTGTTTGTCGAAATCCGACATTTACCCGCCAACGCTCGTGCTGGCTAATTCAGATCGATGTGGGCGCGGCCTTCGCGCGCATGATTTCGTCGTACGCGCGACTGATTTTGAACGCTGTCGCGTCGTCGAATATTGCGCCGAAGACTGCGGCAGGGCTCACATCGTCGCTGCCGGTCACCCGACGGTACGCTTCGAGGAATTCGGGCGTTGGCGTGGTGTCGTAGGTTATCATGATTTTTCTCCTAGAAAAAAGGACGCCGTCATTCGCGACGGCGTCTCCGTGTTTCGCTTCAATCCAGGGTGTTGATGAGCCGCATTCCACGTCGCGTCGGGGCCGCCTGGTTAAGCTGGTACCGAGAGAAGCCAAACAACGCGCAGCGCTGCCCGTCGGTAAGTTCGGCGAGTGCCCACGCGACATCATCAAACTCGGCAACGGCGAGTACCGCGCGTTGCTCGGCACTCTTGCCGCGGAGCTGATAAGCCAGCTCAAGACCGGCGACTTGCCGGATGACGCTGGTTGTGCCATTTAGGAAGTCAGGCTTCAGCATTTTTAACCTCCTACGGTTGGTTGCTGAGGTCTTCTATTGCGGCTGGTGTTGGTCTGAACCACTCGGCACCAGCCGCTTCCTTCACTGCTTTACCGCCAACTTGTAGTCCGGCTCGACGGCATCCTCCGGTTGAAAAAATTCTGACGTATAAGGCGGCCGCTCTCTCCTATGCGGCGGCACGCTCTTGCCGTTTCGCCGCGGTCTCGGCCTCGCGCTCGCGCCGCCAGTCGAGTTCGGCTTCCGGGGTGATGATGACCCTGCCGCCGATTTCGATCTCGCGCGGCCCCTTCTTCTTCCGCTTCAGGTCGTAATACTTGCTCTCGGAAATCGCGTTGCTCTCGCAAAAGCTCAGGATGGTATGAGCGTCGCCGGGCTTGCGCTGGCGGCTGCGTTGACGAAACGCCAAGCGGCGTTTGAATTTGCGTTTGCGCTCGTGCGTGTCGCGCTGCTGCTGACGTTTGCGGGGGGACGTTGGCTCGCCTCCGTTCCGTGAAGGACGAAGCCAGTAAACGTCGGAAACAGGCGGGTTTTAAAATCCTATTTTTGGGGGTAAAACCCGCGTCGAGCGCGTGGCGTCTTGCTAACGTTAGTAAAACGGATTTTCTCTTGCGCTGTCGGTGGTTGAAACGTCTTGTCAATGCTGACAAGACGCAAATCAGCCGCCTGTCCGCTCCCCCCGCCGTCGCGGGTCCTGCGCTCTGAGGCTCGCGCGTCCCTTGTATTGGCGATCGATGGCGTCGCGCACCGTGTCGGGCTGAGGCAGCTCGCGTTTCGGCATGACGAGCCGCATGGCCGCGAGCATGAAGTTGACGAGCGGGGTGCGCGGCGGACCGACATTAGGGAGTTCCGGCTCGAAATAGCTGAGCCAAACCTCACACAGCCAATGGTATAGCATCGCGTGTTGCTCGTTCCGGCGGGCCGCGTTGGCATCTTGCAGCGTGTGGGCGACGAGCAACACGTCCTCCGTTCGCCGCCGTAGCCCTTCGAGGCACAACAAGTCGCGCTCGGTCTTGTTAGCGATGTTGCGCTTGATCTCGTAATTCCGATCTGTTTTCCACACACCGGACGGAAACTGCACACGATAGTCCGCCTCGAACGCGTCGAGATGCTTCAGCATGCGCTCAGCCCGCTTGGCGTCCGTGGCAACACGCTCGCGATCGTAGGCAAACGCCGGATAGCTCTCGAATAGAACTTTCGAGAGCACCGCGCGCGCATCAGCATCCGGGGTGTGTGGCTTGGCGGCGGCGCAGATTTTGGTCCACGCGGTGTTGGTCAGCGCGGTCACGATCAGGCGCGCCGCAGCGGCACGACGGCGGCGGTTGCGGCAGGTGCGGTGTCGAGCAAGGCGGCCCGTACCAGATCATCGTAATGATGCTTCAGAAATTTGCCGTAGTGGCGCTCGATAATCGGCGGGCTCGTATCGTGCCAGCGGCTGACAATCGCGATCGGCACACCGCGCAACAGCGCCCTCGCGATGCTCGAATGCCTCAGACTGTAGATCGTCATTCCCGCCGGTAGCCCGGCGGCGCGGGCGGCCCGTTCGAACAGGAGCCGGTGGTCGGCGTTCCTTGGCTGCCACGGCTCGCCATCGGGGCGTAGCAGCAGCGGAGCGCTGGCCGGGCGGCGAGCGGCGGCGGCTTTGAGCCGGGCCGCGAGTGCCGGCGTTAGCGGCACCGGCGTCCTATCGGCCTTGCGATCGCCGCGGCCTTTGTGCGACGCCGGCACCATCAGCCGGTCGCGCTCCAGGTCGGCGACGACGAGCCGCGCCAATTGGCTGGAGCGTGCGCCGACCTCGGCGTGCACCTGCACATAGAGCCCGAAGGCGGCCGACTGCTCGTAGGCGGCGGCAACCACCGCCAACACCTGCCCGTCGGTCAGTACCGCATCGCGCGCCGTCACCGTGTTGCGCAGCGCTTCCAATCCGATCTTCCACGACTGCGCATTGGCGGCGACCCTTGGGTCCAACTTTCCCGCCAAATTGAACGAAGCATGCGCCGGCTTCAGCACCCGATTGACGGTC
>DATFVF010000282.1:0-7340 GCA_035260465.1 Pseudolabrys sp.
GCGCGAGATGGCAGCCGACAATAAAATGCTCGGCCAGTTCGATCTCGTCGGCATTCCGCCGGCGCCACGTGGCGTGCCGCAGGTCGAAGTCACCTTCGACATTGATGCGAACGGTATCGTTAACGTTCAGGCCAAGGACAAGGCCACCGGCAAAGAGCAGCAGATCCGCATTCAGGCTTCGGGCGGGTTGTCCGAAACCGACATCGAAAAGATGGTCAAGGATGCCGAAGCTCACGCCGAGGATGACAAGAAGCGCAGAGCCGCGGTCGAGGCCAAGAACCATGCCGAGGCGCTTGTGCATTCCACCGAGAAGGCGCTGTCCGAGCATGGCTCGAAGGTCGGCGATGCCGAGCGAACCGCGATCGAAAACGCCATTGCCGATCTGAAGGAAGCGCTCAAAGGCGACGACTCCACGGCAATCCAGACGAAGACGAATGCGCTTGCGCAAGCTTCGATGAAATTGGGCGAGGCCATGTACAAACAGCAACAGGATGCACAAGGCACTGGTCCTGGCGCAGCTCCTGGCGCTGGTGAGGAAGGCTCAGCCGAGAAAAAAGAAGACGTGGTCGACGCGGAGTTCACCGAGGTCGACGACGACAAGAAAAAATCCGCCTGATCGCAGGGCGCAAGCAATGCGCAAGCGATGCGTAGGTCATCCGCGAACGGTGTCACCCCCGGGTACCGAACCCGGGGGTGCAACTTTACGGGGACCTTGGGCGGCCGAATCAAGTACGGCTGTCGCGGCGCGGGTGAATTAGGGCGGAATCCGAATGTCCAAGCGCGACTACTACGAAGTTCTGGGCGTTACCCGCAGCTGCACCGAAGTCGAGCTGAAGGCGGCATTCCGCAAGCTGGCCATGCAGCATCACCCGGATCGCAATCCCGGGGATAATGGTTGCGAGCACCGGTTTAAGGAAATCAACGAGGCCTACGATGTGCTCAAGGACGGCGACAAGCGCGCCGCCTATGACCGCTTCGGCCACGCCGCATTCGAGCACGGCGGCATGGGCGGCGGGGCGCATGGGTTTGGCGCCGATTTTGGTTCTACGTTCGCCGACATCTTTGAAGGCATTTTTGGGATGGGGTCGGCGCGCGGACGTGGAACGGGCCGCGAACGCGGTTCTGACCTGCGCTACAACATGGAAATCAGCCTCGACGAGGCTTTCACCGGCAAAACCGCGCAGATCCGCATCCCAACATCGGTGACGTGCGAGGCCTGCTCCGGCAGCGGCGCCAAGGCGGGCACCAAGCCGAAGCCGTGCGCCAGTTGCGGCGGCGCCGGCAAAATCCGGCATGCGCAAGGCTTCTTTACGCTCGAGCGGACCTGCCCGACGTGCCATGGCCGCGGCCAGGTCATCGACGATCCTTGCAAGGTTTGCGGCGGCGGTGGTCGGGTGACACGCGAACGCGCGCTATCGGTCAATATCCCCAGTGGCGTAGAGGATGGCACCCGCATAAGGCTGGCCGGCGAGGGCGAAGCCGGTTTGCGGGGCGGCACGACTGGCGACCTTTATATTTTTCTCGAAGTGGCGCCGCACGAATTCTTTCAGCGCGACGGGGCGGACCTGCACTGCCGGGTGCCAATCTCCATGACCAGCGCGGCCTTGGGCGGCGAATTCGAGGTGCCGGCAATCGATGGCAGCAAAGTCAAGGTCAAGGTGCCTCCTGGCACACAGACCGGCCGCCGCTTCCGCCTGGGAGGGAAGGGAATGCCGGTCCTGCGGGCGAAACAAACCGGCGACATGTACGTTCAAGTAGCGGTGGAAACGCCGCAAAACTTGACCAAACGTCAGCGCGAGCTGCTGGCGGAGTTCGAAAAGCTCTCGTCTGAGGACACTCAGCCGGAATCCGCCGGTTTCTTCAGCCGAGTCAAAGAGTTTCTTGACGGGCTTGGAAGCCGAGGCAGCCAATCGGGGTAACCCATCTTGACCCCTTGCCTTGGTCACTATACCCGTGGGTGTTGCGGCGGGGCCCGCCGCGCGTACGCGTGAATCTCGCAGCAATGCCATCACATTCATTTGCCCGCGTCGAAAAGAAGAGCCTGCGTCTCGACGATGAGATGCAGTTCATTCGCACGTGGTTCGAGAAGCCGATTTCGACTGGCGCGGTGATGCCGTCCAGCCGCGTGCTGGCGCGCGCGATGGCGCGTTACGTCGATCCGCAATCGAGTGGACCGGTGATCGAGCTTGGGCCGGGGACCGGTCCGGTCACCGAGGCGCTGGTTCGGCACGGTGTCGATCCGGCGCGGTTGATCCTTGTCGAATTCGATCCCGATTTTTGCCGGCTGCTGCGGACGCGCTATCCGGCCGCAACCGTCGTCCAGGGCGATGCGTACCGGCTCCGACGTGTCCTTGAAACATATGTCGATGTGCCGGCTGCCGCCATCGTTTCGGGTCTGCCGCTCGTGACCAAGCCGCTGCGCACGCGGCTGCGTTTGATTTCAGACGCCATGACGTTGCTGGCGCAAGGCGCGCCGTTTGTGCAATTCACCTACGCGATGTTGCCGCCTATTCCGAAAGAACTGTCCGGTGTGCGGGCGGAAGCCTCAGAGCTGATCTGGATGAACCTGCCGCCTGCGCGCGTGTGGGTCTATCGCGGCCGCTGATGGTGTGGTGTCATCGCCCGCGAAAGCGGAGCCGCTGATGCCCGCGCCCAAAATTCTCGTTCTGCCCGGATCGACACGAGTGGGTTCGCATAACGTCAAGCTGGCCGCTCTGGCCGCGAAGGAATTGACGTTGCTCGACGTCGATGTGACCCGCATATCACTCGCCGACTATCCGCTGCCGATCTACGAGGCTGACTTCGAGGCGCGCGGGGGCCAGCCTGCCAACGCGATCAAATTAAAGCAGATGATCATGGCGCATCACGGCGTGTTCATCGCCAGCCCCGAATACAGCGCTTCGGTCACTCCGATCCTCAAGAACGCCATCGACTGGGTCTCGCGCGTGCGCGAGCGCGGCGATGCGACGTACGCCGCGTTCAAGGGCCGCGCCTTCGCAATCAGCGCGGCATCGCCGGGGCGGATCGGCGGCCTGCGTTCGCTGATGGCGCTGCGGCAGATTCTCGAGCTTGGCTGCGGGGCGCTGGTGATCCCGGAACAGGTCGCCATCCAACGCGCCGAGAGTGCTTTCGACGACATGGACAA
Source organism: Pseudolabrys sp. (assembly GCA_035260465.1). Classification (GTDB taxonomy): domain Bacteria; phylum Pseudomonadota; class Alphaproteobacteria; order Rhizobiales; family Xanthobacteraceae; genus Pseudolabrys. The sequence continues at coordinate 3,146 of DATFVF010000282.1, forward strand.
TATCGCCGATGCGGCCACCGCCAACCAGTTTCGCACGCAGCTGGAGCGGCTGGTGGAGATGGCGCGGTTGATGGTGCGGGGAGGATGACGGTGTCGCTGGACGCGCGCGAACGGCTGATCGTGGCACTCGACGTACCGACGGTGAAAACGGCCGAGGCTATGGTGGCGCGGCTCGGCGACTCGGTCTGTTTCTACAAGATCGGCTATCAGCTTGCCTTTGCCGGCGGCTTGCCGTTCGCCGCAGATTTGATCGCGGCAGGCAAGCAGGTGTTTCTCGATCTCAAGCTGCACGATATTGGCAATACCGTCACCAAAGGTGTCGAAAGCGTCGCCCAGCTCGGCGCGACGTTTCTCACCGTGCATGCTTATCCGCAAACCATGAAAGCGGCTGTTGAGGGCAAGCGGGGCTCGACGTTGCGCATTCTCGCGGTCACCGTGCTCACGTCCTATGATGACGCAGACCTTGCGGCCGCCGGTTACGAATTGACCGTGCAGGAGCTTGCTGCTGCGCGCGCGGCGCAAGCGCGCGACACCGGGGTCGATGGGCTCGTCTGTTCGGCTGAAGAGGCGGCGGCGTTACGTGCCATCGCCGGGCCGGGCATGGTGCTGGTCACGCCCGGCATCAGGCCGGCCGGCAGTGTCACCGGCGACCAAAAGCGCATTATGTCCCCTGCGCGCGCGATCGCCTCCGGCGCCGATTATCTGGTGGTCGGCAGGCCGGTCGTGGAAGCAGGCGATCCGAAAGCTGCGGCAGATGCAATCGTCACCGAGATCCGTACGGCGGCAAAATAAAGGGGCGTGTATATGGCTAAAGGCTATTGGGTTGCGAATGTCGATGTTTCAAATCTCGATGCCTACAAGCAATATGTGGCGGCCAATGCGGTGCCGTTCCATAAATACGGCGCTCGATTTCTGACGCGCGGCGGAAAATTGGAAGCGGTCGAAGGCGCGCTGCGCTCACGTGTCGTTTTGATAGAATTCCCGAGTTTCGAGGCTGCGCTGGGCTGCTACCGCTCGCCGGAATACGCCGCTGCCAAGAAGCTTCGCGAATCCGCATCGGTCGCGGATATCGTGGTTTTAGAGGGCTACGATGGCCCGCAGCCGTAGTGCCTTTTGGGCGGTGTCGCGCTATATCCACGCCAAGTTCCGGGAGTTGGACCTATGGCCGAAATGCGGCTTGTGATTGCCGGCGCTGGTGGGCGGATGGGCCGCACGTTGGTCAAGGCGATCGCCGACAGCAAGGACTTTGCGCTTGCGGGTGCGTTGGAAGACGCACGTTCGCCGTTGATCGGCTGGGATTCCGGCACGCTCGCCGGGCTTCCGGAGAACGGAATCAAGCTCGTTGCCGAGGCTGCGCCACTGCTCGCAAAAGCCGATGGCATCATTGATTTCACGGCACCGGTGGCGACTGTTGCATTCGCCGCGGTCGCTGCATCTGCGCGCAAGGTCCACATCATCGGCACGACCGGCTTGAGTTCGGCCGACGACGCCAAGATCAAGGACGCGGCCAAGAGCGCGGCGATCGTCAAGTCCGGCAATATGAGCTTGGGCGTCAACTTGCTCGCCGCGCTCACCAAGCGCGTCGCCAAGACGCTCGATAAGTCCTTCGACATCGAAATCCTGGAAATGCATCACAATCAGAAGGTCGACGCGCCGTCCGGTACGGCATTGATGCTCGGCCGCGCGGCGGCGGAAGGCCGCGGTATCGACCTCGACAGAAATTCGGTGCGCAGCCGGGACGGCAATACCGGCGCGCGCCATGCTGGCGATATTGGCTTTGCGAATTTACGCGGCGGCACCGTGGTCGGCGAGCACAGCGTGATCTTTGCGGGTCCCGCCGAGCGGATTGAACTGAGCCACAAAGCGGAAGATCGCATGATCTTCGCGCGCGGCGCGCTGTACGCAGCGTTATGGGCGCGCAACCAGAAGCCGGGACTTTATTCGATGATGGACGTTCTTGGATTGAAGGATTTCTGAGGAATACCGATGACCGATCGTCTTCTCGTACTCGTACGTCACGGCCAGAGCGACTGGAACTTGAAAAACCTGTTCACCGGCTGGCGCGACGTCGATCTCACCGACAAGGGCGTTGCTGAAGCGCGCGAAGCTGGCCGCAAGCTGAAAGCGCAAGGAATAAAGTTTGACGTGGCCTTCACGTCCGCGCTCAAGCGCGCGCAGCGCACGCTTGATCTGATGCTGACGGAATTGGGCCAGACGACGATTCCGGTATTCAAGGATCAGGCACTCAACGAGCGCGACTACGGCGAGCTCGTCGGGCTCAACAAAGATGACGCACGCAAGAAATGGGGTGAAGAGCAAGTGCACATCTGGCGACGCTCATACGATGTAGCGCCGCCGCGCGGCGAAAGCCTCAAGGATACGCTCGCGCGCACGCTGCCGTATTACGTCACCGAGATTTTGCCGCGCGTGATGCGCGGCGAGCACGTCCTGGTATCGGCGCACGGTAATTCGTTGCGCGCGCTGGTGATGGTGCTCGACAAGCATACGCCGGACACGATCACCAAGCTCAATTTGGATACCGGCGTGCCAATGATTTACCGGCTCAACGCGGATTCGACCGTGGCGTCGAAGCTGGACTTGGCAGCCTAGCTAAGCCGCTGCGGCCATTCCCGCTTCCCAGCCGAGCATCGCGCGTTTGCGCGTGATACCCCAGTGATAGCCGGTGAGATCGCCATCCTTGCCGATGACGCGGTGGCACGGCACGACAAAGCAAATCGGATTCTTGCCGACTGCCGCGCCTACGGCGCGGGCCGCCTTGGGTGAACCGGCCTTCGCAGCAAGATCCGAATATGTGGTGAGACCGCCCATCGGAATGGTGAGCAGTTTTTCCCAAATGCGCACTTCGAAGTCCGTGCCGATCAGCACAACGCGCAGCGGCTGGTCCTTGCGCCATAGCGCCGGATCGAAAATGCGGCGCGCGGTTGCGGCCGTTGCCGCGAAGTCTTCCACGTAGCGCGCTTTGGGCCACCGCGCCCGCATATCTTTGAGCGCCGTGCGTTCCTTGCCAGCATCGGCAAGCGCAAGGCCCGCTAACCCGCGCGGTGTGGTCATCACCAACGCCATGCCGAAGGGGCAGGGGTGATATCCGTAAGAAATCGTCAGGCCTTCGCCGCCTGCTTTCCATTCGCCCGGCGACATCGCTTCGTGCGTGACGAATAAATCGTGCAGCCGGCCGGGGCCCGACAATCCGACTTCGTATGCGGTATCCAGCACACTTGCCGACGAACGGAGTAATTCTCGCGCATGGTTGAGCGTCAGCGCTTGCAGGAAAGCTTTCGGGGTCAATCCGCACCAGCGCCGAAACAAGTGGTGCAGGTCGGTGGCGGACACGCCGGCGGCGCCCGCAATGGTTTCGATTTCGGGCTGGGATCGCCAGTTCCCGCGAATATGTGCGATGGCGCGCCGCACGATGTCGTAGTCGGCAGCCGCGGTCGATAGCGGTGCGAACTCGGTGAAGCGATCGGTCAGGGCCGATTTTGCAAGGGTCATTGTCATACCGACTATTTAGGCCTGCTCCGCGTCGCCAACCACCCGATTTCTGCCTAGTCGAACACAGTTCTTGTCGGTCCGCGTCGGGCCTCACCAAGCGCTTTGCCGAGTTCCTTTGCAAAACTTGCTTTTTCGTCGGGCCCCAAAAAACTGGCAATAGCGAGCTTTTTGCCGCGCGAAACCAGGAAAAGCCGGTCGATACCGAACTCCTCAAGTTCGACCTTGTCGAGCCGGACCCAAAGGGGATTGAGCGCCCATTCGCGCGCGCGGCCGAGATGGCTCACCTTGCGGATCTTGAGCGTGGATGGCGTGACAATCACCTGCTCGTAGGCTTCTGCGTGACGATAGTTAAGACGGAACGCCCAATACAGCAGCAACACGTCGAGCCCGAAGAAGCCGAGCACCGGCCAGGCGCCAAGCAGCAAAAACAGCACGCCGGTGATGAAGCTGACGCCGCCGAACAGCAGCATCAAAACCAGAAATCCCACGCGTCCGAGCGAGCGGTGCGGTGTCAGCGTCGCCGAAAAGATGGTGGGTTCGAGATCGTCAGCGTTGTCGGCCATCATTGCGATCAGTATACCGAAATCATGGCGAAAAAACCCGCTCGCAAGGCACCGGCGAAATTGCGCAACGGCAAACCGCGCAAGGCAACGCGCGCCAAGGTAAAGCCTGCGCTCAAGCGTGC
>DATFVF010000283.1:0-4016 GCA_035260465.1 Pseudolabrys sp.
GCCGCCGTTCGAGCCACGCATCGAAACTTTGCCGGACGGACGCAAAATCATTGTCGCGCGGGGGGCCTGCGACGACAAGGGCCAAGCGATGACGTTCATTGAGGCTTGTCGTGCGTTCAAAGTGGTCACAGGTAAGTTGCCGCTCCCGATCACTATGATGATTGAGGGAGAAGAAGAGTGCGGCTCCAAGAACCTGTTCGATTTCGTTCGCGACAATGCTGCCGAGTTTAAGCTCGACTTGGCATTAGTTTGCGACACCGCCATGTGGGATCAGAAGACCCCTGCGGTAACTACTTCACTGCGCGGGCTGGTCTACGAAGACGTCAAGATTATCTGTGCCGACCGAGACCTGCATTCGGGCGTTTTTGGCGGCGCTGCGCAAAATCCGCTGCGGCTTTTGGCCGAAATTCTCGGCGCCATGTGGGACACCAACGGCCGCGTCGCCATCCCCGGGTTTTATGACGAAGTAAAGGAGCTGCCAGCCGATATCAAAGCGGATCTTAAGGGACTCAATCTTACGCCTGAGAAATTCCTCGCCCCGATCGGGCTGAAAGCGCCATCCGGGGAGAAGGATCGCATGCTGATCGAAATGATCACCACGCGTCCGACGGCAGAGGTCAACGGCATTATTGGTGGTTACACGGGTGAGGGCGCAAAAACCGTTATTCCCGGTGAGGCCAGTGCGAAAGTTTCGTTTCGCTTGGTCGGCGAACAGAACCCCGAGAAAATCCGCGATTCCTTCCGCGCCTTTGTGCGGTCGCGGCTACCGGCTGACTGCAAGGTCGAATTCGGCAATTTCGGATTGGCCCCACCCATCCAACTTTCGTTTGACAATCCGGCTCTCAACAAAGCGCGTGCGGTACTGGCCGAAGAATGGGGCCATAAGGCGGTCGCGGTCGGCGCGGGGGGCTCGATCCCGATTGTTGCTGATTTCAAGAGTGTGCTCGGTATGGATTCCTTGCTGGTTGGCTTCGCGCTCGACGATGACCGCGTGCACTCGCCGAACGAGAAGTTCGACTTGAAGTGCTACCACAAGGGCATCAGAAGCTGGGCGCGTATCCTTGACGCGTTGTCGGATTCCTAGCCGAGGCTACTTGAGCTGATCGGCCACCTTGTCGATACCGGCTTGCGAGCAGACGTCGTCTTTGCCGGGCGAGCCGGACACACCGACCCCACCGACCACATCATTGCCGGCCTTGATCGGCAATCCGCCTGCCAGCGCAAGAACGCGGGTATAGTGCACCGAGCCCACTGTATCCGGTCTATCGGCCATTCGTTTGACGAAATCGGCAGATGGCTGGCTAAAGGTACGCGCGGTAAAAGCCTTGCGATCGGCGCCTTCAGGCGTGTGCAGGCCGGCGCCGTCGCCGCGCAACATCACGATGGGCAGGCCGGCGCGGTCCACGACCGTGACAGAAACCTTGAAGCCCATGCTCTCGCACTGTGCGAGTGCGGCCTGGGCGATGGTCTGCGCCATGGCGAGCGGAATGTTCTTTTGCGTGACCAGGCCTTGCGCGATGGCACTTGACGACAGCGTAACCGTCGCGAAAAAGGCTGCAAACGTTTTAAATACCGGCGACATGAGCGTGCCTCCCCTGAGTTATGTTGCTGGAGTCCTTAAGAACCACAAGAGCGTACCCCAATGCCGGCCGCTTATTTCATCGCCACGAAAATGTGAGCATTATTTTTTCAGCTTGTAGCCGGTTCTGAACATCCACCACACCGTGATCAGGCACGCGCCGAGGAAAAGCAGTGTCATGCCGACGCTGACGGGATGACTTACATCGGCGATTTCGAAGAAGCTCCAGCGGAATCCGCTGACTAAATATACCACCGGGTTGAACAGCGCGATGGTCTGCCACACCGGTGGCAATACGCTGGTCGAATAGAACGTGCCGCCAAGGAACGTTAGCGGGGTGATGATCAACAACGGTACGATTTGAAGCTTTTCAAAACCTTCGGCCCAGATGCCGATGATGAAGCCGAGCAGGCTGAAGGTTGCCGCCGTCAGGACCAGAAAAGTCACCATCCAGAACGGATGCGCGATATGCAGTGGCACGAAAATCCAGGAGGTGGCCAGGATAATCAACCCAAGGATGATCGACTTCGTTGCCGCAGCGCCCACATAGCCAAGCACGATCTCAAGCGGTGACACTGGGGCCGACAAAATCTCGTAGATCGTTCCGGTGAAGCGCGGAAAATAGATGCCGAACGATGCGTTCATTGTGCTTTGGGTCAGCAGCGTCAGCATAATCAACCCCGGCACGATGAAGGCTCCGTAGGAAACGCCTTCGATCTCCGTGATACGCGATCCGATGGCTGCACCAAAAACTACGAAATAGAGCGACGTCGAGAGAACAGGCGAGACGATGCTTTGCCAGACGGTGCGTGCGGTGCGCGCCATCTCAAAGGTGTAGATCGCGTTGACGGCTCGCAGGTTCATTTTCTTTCGCTCACCAATCCGACAAAAATATCTTCCAGCGAGCTTTGCGTTGTCTGCAGATCGCGGATGCGCAAGCCCGCACGCGAAAGTTCGCCAAGAAGCGTTGCAACACCGGTGCGCTCTGCCTTGGTGTCGTAGTGGTAGATAAGGGTGCCGCCGTCATCGCCAATAGAAAGCTTGAAAGCAGATAGCTCCGCCGGAATCGTCGTAAGTTTCTGATCAAGCTGAAGCGTCAGTTGTTTCTTCCCGAGCTTGCGCATCAATTCGGCCTTGTTCTCAACAAGGATAATTTCTCCTTTGCTGATAACACCGATGCGATCCGCCATATCCTCGGCTTCTTCGATGTAATGGGTCGTCAGGATGATGGTAACACCCGAATCCCGCAGCTCGCGGACGACTTGCCACATGTCCTTGCGTAGTTCGACGTCGACGCCGGCGGTCGGCTCGTCCAAAAAGAGAATTTGCGGTTCGTGGGAGAGCGCCTTGGCGATCAGCACGCGCCTTTTCATGCCGCCCGAGAGCGTCATGATCTTGTCGTCCTTCTTGTCCCATAGGGACAATGCGCGCAGCACCTTTTCGATATAGGCGGGGCTTTTTGGTTTGTCGAAGAGACCGCGACTGAAACTGACGGTCGCCCATACGCTTTCAAAGGCGTCGGTGTGCAGTTCTTGCGGCACGAGACCGATCAGCGACCGCGCGGCACGGTAGTCGGTAATGATGTCGTGTCCATCCACCATGACCTGGCCTTGAGTAGCCACGAGGATGCCGCAGATAATTCCGATTAATGTGGTTTTGCCAGCGCCATTTGGTCCGAGCAATGCGAAGATTTCGCCACGGCGAATGTCGAGGTTGACGTTATTTAGTGCCTTAAAGCCAGAGGCATAGCTTTTCGACAGATCTTTGACGGAAATGACTGGTTGCATGAGGGGGCGGCAATCGAGGAGGGGGCGCAGTTGCCATATAGGCTGCGGAACTCGACGACGCCAGTCCCGCGACGAAAGTGCTAGGCGATGTCTACGATTGCGCGAAGATCGCTCAGCGTCTGAATGGGCGGAAAATCCGGATATTCGTCCGGGAGCTTGCTCCGATTAATCCAGAGTGATCGAAAGCCGACGGAGACGCCGGCCATAACATCCCAGCGGTTCGATGAAACGAAGGTTACGTCCTTAGCAGCGCATCTAAAGTGATCGGTGACAAGACCATAGACCTCCGGTCGCGGCTTAAACATTTTCAGTGAGTCGACCGAAAGGACGGTATCAAGTTCAGCGCCAACGCCGGCCCCATCGACGGCCGCCTTAAGCATGGCGGGCGAGCCATTTGAGAGAATGCTGGTCTTGCATCCCTTCGCCTTCAATGCCTTGAGCGCGGTTCGTGCATCGGGAAATGCGTCGAGCTTGAAATAGGCGTCGAGCAACTTTGGCTTGAGGGATTTATCAATGCTGGGCGTGACGGCCAACGCGTAGTCGAGCGCACGTTCAGTAAGCACCCAAAAATCCGTGTAATGCCCCGCGAGCGTGAGTGTCCAGCTATATTCAAGTTGCTTGGTCCGCCAGATTGCCGAGATGCGGTCTGC
>DATFVF010000284.1:0-16122 GCA_035260465.1 Pseudolabrys sp.
GGTGCCCGCCGGTCTGCGGCAAAATCGATCAGCGTCACATCGGTCTCATGACCGACAGCGGAGATGAGCGGGATCATGCTGGCGGCGGCTGCCCGCACCACGACTTCTTCGTTGAATGACCACAGATCTTCCAAAGAGCCACCGCCGCGCGCGACGATAATGAGGTCGGGTCGCGGCAGAGCACCGCGCTCCGACAGTTCATTGAAACCGCGAATGGCGTTGGCGACCTCCGCAGCCGAGGTTTCGCCCTGCACGCGCACTGGCCACACCAACACACGACGGGGGAAACGATCTTCGAGCCGATGCAGAATATCGCGGATCACAGCGCCGGTCGGTGAGGTCACCACGCCGATCACGCTCGGCAAGAACGGCAGCAGCTGCTTGCGCTCTTCGTCGAACAGGCCTTCGGCAGCCAACTTCTTCTTGCGCTCCTCGAGAAGCTTCATCAGCGCGCCGATACCCGCAGGCTCCAGTGTGTCGATGACGATCTGGTATTTCGAGGACCCGGCGAAGGTCGTGAGCTTGCCCGACACGATGACATCGAGCCCCTCCTCCGGCTTTACCCGCATGCGGCCGTACGTCCCCTTCCAGATCACGCCTTCCAAAACCGCCTTGTCGTCCTTGAGCCGTAAATAGACGTGGCCGGAAGGTGATGGACCCTTGAAGCCTGAGATTTCGCCGCGCACCCGCACGTATCCGTATGCGTCTTCAACCGTGCGCCGGAGGGCCGCCGAAAGCTCCGAGACGGTCCATTCCACAACGTTATTAAGATCGGGCTCTGCCATTTTGGTCGAATCTCTTGCGAGGGTGAAGTGACATGCTACATCAAATGGCGACCGCACACTAAAGGGCCGCCGCCAACGTCATGAACATCCTCATTCTCGGCTCCGGCGGACGCGAGCACGCGCTGGCCTGGAAGATGGCGGCCAGTCCGCTCACCGACAAGCTCTACTGCGCGCCCGGAAATGCGGGCATTGCGCAGGAGGCCGAATGCGTCGCGCTCGATCTCGCCGACCACAAGGCGGTGATCGTATTTGCCAAGGAGAAGAAAATTGACTTCGTTGTCGTTGGACCCGAGGTGCCTCTGTGCGCCGGCATAGTTGATGACCTGGAACGCGCGGGCATTAAAGCTTTTGGCCCAACGAAATGGGCCGCCCGGCTGGAAGGCTCCAAGGGCTTCACAAAGGACCTGTGCAAAGCCAACAACATTCCGACGGCTGCTTACGAGCGATTCAAGGGCGCCGGCGCAGCGAAAGATTTTGTGCGCAAAAAAGGCGCTCCAATCGTCGTGAAGGCGGACGGGCTCGCAGCCGGCAAAGGCGTGGTCGTGGCCGAGACCCTTCAGGAAGCGGAGGCCGCGATCGATATGATGTTCGGCGGCGGCCTCGGTGCACCGGCATGGGAAATCGTGATCGAGGATTGCCTCATCGGCGAAGAGGCCTCATTTTTCGCGCTCTGCGACGGCGAGACGGCGATCGCGCTCGCTTCGGCACAGGATCACAAGCGTGTCGACGACGGCGACAAGGGACCGAACACCGGCGGCATGGGCGCCTATTCGCCCGCGCCGATCATGACTGAGGACATGAATCGGCGCGTCATGGACGAGATTATTCATCCCACCGTGCGCGCGCTCAATCGCGCCGGCGCGCCTTATAAGGGCGTGCTCTTCGCGGGGTTGATGATCACTAACGATGGCCCGCAATTGATTGAGTACAATGTTCGCTTCGGCGATCCGGAATGTCAGGTGCTGATGCTGCGGCTGATGTCGGATCTAGTACCGGCGCTGCTCGCAGCGCGCGACGGACAGCTGAAGAATTTCGATTTGCGCTGGTACCCTGACGCCGCCCTTACCGTCGTGATGGCGGCAAAAGGCTATCCCGGAAACTACGATAAAGGCTCTGTCATCGAAGGCCTCGATGCGGCGGCACAAGTCGAAGGTGTGGAAATCTTCCACGCCGGCACCAAGGCGGACGGCAAGCGCGTCCTCGCGAACGGGGGCCGTGTGCTTAATGTCAGCGCGCGCGGCAAAACCGTGCGCGAAGCGCAGAGCCGCGCCTATGCAGCGGTCGACCGCATCCGCTGGCCTGACGGCTTCTGCCGCCGCGATATCGGCTGGCGCGCAATCGAGCGGGAGAAGTAGGTTGTTATCGTAGCCGCCTATCGCTGTAGCGAGTAGCCCATGCCTGATCTCGCCGACCTCTTTCCTGGATTTGCCTCGCACTGGATCGATACCTCCGTCGGGAAAATCTTCGCGCGCGCCGGAGGCGACGGTCCGCCGTTGCTGCTCCTGCACGGTTACACGCAGACCAATGTAATGTGGCATCGCATTGTGCCAGTGCTCGCGCAGAGATTCTCACTCATCATTCCGGACCTGCCCGGGTACGGTTGGTCGGCGGTGCCGCAAGCCGACGAAGCGCACGCGCCTTACGACAAGCGCTCAATGGCAGAAGTCATGGTTGAGGTGACGGAAAAACTCGGTCATGCGCGCTTCCGGCTTGCTGGTCATGACCGTGGCGGCCGCGTCGCCTATCGTCTCGCCCTCGACCACCCGGGCCGCGTGGAGCGAATAGCGACGCTCGATATCGTACCGACATACGACATGTGGCACGGCATGGATCGCAACATGGCGATGAAGGTATGGCACTGGCCGTTTCTGGCCCAGCCGGAGCCGCTCCCGGAAATGCTGATCTCAAAAGCAGCCAGCGCGTATCTCGAATGGAAAATGGCGAGCTGGACCAAAGCCAAGAATCTCTCGGCCTTCGATCCGCGCGCTCTTGACCACTACCGTGCGGCGTTTTCCGATCCGTTGCGCATTCACGCGCAGTGCGAAGACTACCGAGCGGGCCGCTATGCCGACCTTACTCATGACGAAGCTGACCGTGCTGCGGGCAAGACGATTAACTGTCCACTTCTGGCCTTGTGGGGCGGCGTCGGTATTGCCAATGAAACTGGCGGACCGTTGGATATTTGGAAACAGTGGGCCCCGGCCGCCACCGGCATGCCGATTGACTCCGGTCATTTCCTCACCGAGGAAAATCCCGAAGCTACGGCCTTAGCCCTGCTGGAATTCTTTACTGCTGCTTGACGTACAGGAGTTGTGATGCATCCCGTGTTGCGGCTTTACGAAGACGTGCTCTCCAGCGCTGAAAATGTCGCGTTCCGGCTACCACCGCTGCCGCGTTTCATCTTTGTCGTACATGGGTCGGCCATAATCGCCGGTAAGACGCTGAATGAAGGCGAGGCATGGCAGGGGGAAGCGGCGGTCACTGTGAAGCCAGGTGCGGGTGGCGTCACGTGCTGGCGGTGGGAGCTCGCGCGCGGTGACCAAGGCAGCACGACTGCCAACGCACCCGGCATGATCACCCACGAGAAGCTGACCGCATTTCTCGAGACGTTGCCGAAAGGCGAACTGCTGATGCGTGGAGACTGCGTTGCCTTCCCTCCTGGCGGTTGCGCCTACCGGCACCGCCATCAGGGGCCAGGCATCCGCTGCCTGATTGACGGCGGGATCCGCATCGATACTCACGACCGCTCGACATCGTTCGGACCGGGCGGCGCCTGGTATGAATCCGGCCCAGATGCTGTCTTTGCGCAAGCAGCATCGGACAAACCCAGCCGCTTTATCCGCGTGATGATTCTGCCGCACGAGCTGGTGGGTAAAAGCTCGATCCAATACGTCAACGACGAGGACAAGGCGAAGCCCAAGTCGCAGCAGTACAAGCTTTACGCCGACGCACCGATTTCGTTCGAATCACGCAAATAACCTTGGTGCGACGATGACATCGATCGATCGCCAGCAAGCATTTTCCGGCACCAAGGAGGCCGCCACCGCGCTGCGTCTGGACGCAGGACGTCTTGAGAGCTACCTCAACGCACAGGTCGAGGGATTTGCCGGGCCGCTTACCATCAAGCAATTCAAAGGTGGCCAGTCGAATCCAACTTATCTGCTGGAGACGCCTTCTCGGGGCTACGTGTTGCGCCGCAAGCCGCCTGGAAAACTCCTTCCATCGGCGCATGCAGTTGATCGCGAATACCGCGTGACACGCGCATTGCACGCGCAAAACTTTCCGGTCGCACAGCCGCTCGTCTATTGTGCTGACGAGAGTGTCGCCGGGACGGCGTTTTATGTGATGGATTTCGTCGACGGCCGCGTGTTCTGGGAGCCTCAGATGCCGGAATCAAATCCGGCCGAACGCGCAGCAATCTACGATTCGATGAATGTGACGATCGCGCAGCTGCACGCTTTTGACCCCGCCAAGGTCGGTCTTGACGATTTCGGCAAAGGCGAAAACTACGTCGCACGCCAGGTCGAGCGCTGGTCGAAGCAATATCGCGCGTCCGAGACTGAAAAGCTTGACGCGATGGAGCGGCTGATCGACTGGCTACCGAAACATATTCCTCCCGGTGGCCCGGTGCGGCTGGTGCATGGCGACTACCGACTCGACAACCTCATCGTGGCGCGCGATCAACCGAACGTTATTGCCGTGCTCGACTGGGAACTATCCACGCTCGGCGATCCGCTTGCCGATTTCAGTTATCACCTGATGGCATGGCACATGCCGCACTCCGAGAGCGCTGCGGGCACCGCCAGCCTGGTGGGGCGCGATCTGCGTGCGCTCGGCATTCCATCGATGGCGGAGTATGTCGACACTTACGTTGGACGCACCGGCCTGGATCCGCGCCCGGCGCTACCGGTTTATCTCGCCTATAATTTCTTTCGTATCGCTGCCATTTTGCAGGGCATTATCGGTCGGGTCCGCGACGGTACCGCAACGTCCGATTTCGCGCCCGCCAAAGCAGAAATGATCCGCCCGCTCGCCGACAAGGCTTGGACCTTTGCGCAGCAGGCCTGACGCGTCTGGTACGGTCAACAAAACCTTTCTTCACGAGACCGGAATTTGCGGTTGGGTGACGCAGATAATTGAGACCTGCAATCCTATTTTTTGCCGCAATCGAAAGTCGGTTTCATGTGCGACAGTAGTATTGGTATTCAGGTCATCATGGCAAAGACCGGAACATCACCGAAGTCGACGCCGCAACACCAGGCCAATGAACGCGAGGCCGCGGCTCCACCGGACGTGAGGCAGGCCCCGCCGCCACCCGGCATGGGCAAGCTGGTGGACAAGACGGCTTAGAGCACTGCAATCAATATGCCGAAATCAGCGGCGCGCCTGGAAGAACTCTTTCAGCAGTGATGCACACTCGCCCTCGTTGATTCCGCCATAAATTTCGGGTCGATGATGGCAAGTAGGCGCCGAAAAAAACCGCACACCATGCTCGACGGCGCCGCCCTTGGGATCGGAAGCTCCAAAATAAAGGCGCCTAATTCGCGCGAATGATATTGCCGCCGCACACATAGCGCACGGCTCCAGTGTCACATAGAGATCGCATTCGGTAAGCCGCGCGGTGCGCAGCGTGGCTGCCGCTGCGCGAATAGCGACAAGCTCCGCGTGCGCGGTCGGATCACATTCAACGATGGTGCGGTTACCAGCCCGCACGATAACCTCGCCGTGATACACAACCGCACAGCCGACCGGCACCTCCCCGCGCGCTCCCGCCGCACGGGCTTCCTCAATCGAGATTTCCATAAATGACGGCACGCTCGTGTCTTACCTTTTTCTCTGCTATCACGCCGCAACCTTATTACGGCTACACACATGTCAGACAAGAGCCCACCGGAAATTCCCGGCGAACGCATCGCCAAAGTCATCGCCCGCGCCGGGCTTGCATCCCGGCGCGAGGCAGAAGCCTGGATTGCGGGAGGGCGCGTTTCCGTTAACGGTGCAGTTATTCCCTCGCCCGCGCTCAATGTCACGCCATCCGATCGCATAGCCATCGACGGCGTGCCATTGCGGGCGCGCGAGCGCACACGTCTTTTCCTCTATCACAAGCCGCGCGGGCTGGTGACGACGCATTCCGATCCCCAGGGACGCGACACTATTTTTCACGCGTTGCCCAAGGGCCTGCCGCGGCTGATCAGTGTCGGCAGGCTCGATATTAACACCGAAGGGTTGTTGCTGCTGACCAACGATGGGGGGCTCGCGCGCATATTGGAATTGCCGGCCACCGGCTGGTTGCGTCGTTACCGCGTTCGGGCCCTTGGCCGCGTGCAACAAGAAGCGCTCGACCGGCTGCGCAACGGCGTGACCCTCGACGGCGAACGTTACGGGCCAATCGAAGCAACGCTCGATCGCGAACAAGGCGCCAATGTCTGGCTCACGTTTGCAATACGCGAGGGCAAGAACCGCGAGGTACGCAAGGTCCTTGAATCTCTTGGCTTGAAAGTAAACCGGCTCATCCGCGTCACTTTCGGGCCTTTCGATCTGGGTGACCTAGACGACGGCGCTGTGAAGGAAATCGCGACGGTCGAGCTGCGTGCCAAACTTGGTGAGCAAATCGTCACCGAGGCCGGTGCAGATTTCGAGGCACCGCTCAACGTCGACGAGCCAAAGGTTACTCCCCGCCGTTCCGGAGTGCGCGGCGGCGGCGATCACGGACGCCACAAAGGGCACGGCCCGCAGGCTGGCGCCCGTGACCGCAATGAAAATAAAAAACATCGTCGCGACCGCTCCGGCGGGCCGCGTCCGTCGCGACCAAGGTCAAAATAATGCGCGTTGTCGGTGGCAACCTTCGCTCACGCCCGATTGTGGGGCCAAAATCGGACACGGTGCGCCCCACAACCGACCGGCTGCGCGAAGCGCTGTTCAACATCCTCACGCATGCTTATGACGATCCGGTCACCGGCGCACGTGTGCTCGACCTATTCGCCGGTACCGGCGCGCTCGGCATTGAAGCGATCTCCCGCGGCGCGGCGTACGCGCTGTTTGTCGACGAAGGCGTAGAAGCGCGGGCGCTGCTGCGCCATAACGTTGAAGCGCTTGGGCTGGGCGGCGTGACCCGCATTTTCCGGCGCGACGCAACCAAGCTTGGGCCGGCCCACCCGCTCGAGCCTTTTTCCCTCATTTTCCTCGATCCACCTTACGGCAAAGCCTTGGCCGAGAAAGCGCTGATCTCCGCGCGCCAAGGTGGTTGGCTAAAATCGGACGCGTTGATTGTGGTCGAAGAAGCGGCCGACGCAGGCTTCAAGGCGCCGGAAACATTTATCGAACTGGAACGCCGACGCTATGACGACACAGAGTTCGTTGTTCTGAAAGCGGCCTAATTTACCGCCGCCCAAACAATCGCTCGATGTCGGTCAACTTCAGTTCAACATATGTCGGGCGGCCGTGGTTACACTGGCCGGAATTGCGCACCGCCTCCATTTCGCGCAGGAGTGCGTTCATTTCCTCGGGCTTAAGCCTTCGGCCGGCGCGCACCGAGCCGTAACAAGCCATCGTTGCCGAAACGTGCATCAGGCGGCGTTCAAGTGGCAAGGAATCGTCCCATTCCGCCAAATGCCCGGCGAGATCGCCGACAATGCTCCTGACGTCGATTTCGCCTAGCATCGATGGTGTCTCGCGCACTGCCACCGCGCCAGGACCAAAAGGCTCGATGATTAAACCAAAGCGGGCTAACTCGTCGGCCCGCGTCAATAACCGCGCAACGTCGGCGTCGTCGAGCTCTACGATTTCCGGGATCAGCAATATCTGTCGCGCAACGCCGGATCTATCAATCGCCTCCTTCATACGCTCGTATACGATGCGCTCGTGCGCGGCGTGCTGATCGACAATGACGAGGCCATCGCGGGTCTGCGCGACGATGTAGGTCTCATGAACCTGGGCTCGCGCGGCGCCAAGTGGCCGATCGATCTGGTCCGCCGCGGGCTCAAATTTCGCAACCGCGGCATCCGCAGCAGGCTCACCGACGTCGAAACCAGCCTGCGTTGGTTCCGCGAGGCCGACTGCAACGCCGCCGCGCATCGGCGCAAAACCAGCGGGCCGCGCAGGCGACCGCCGCCAGTCATAGGCGCCGCGACGCGGCGCTGCGCCCGGACGAAACGTTGCAATCGTGGCGGAGCCGCCAGTGGTTGCCGCGCGCTGGCCTTCACGCTCCAACGCGTCTTTAAGCGCGCGCACGATAAGGCCGCGAACAAGCGCCCCATCGCGAAAACGCACTTCCGTTTTGGCCGGGTGCACGTTCACGTCGACTTCCCTTGCATCGAGCGTGACAAACAGTGCGAGCAGGGGATGCCGGTCACGCGGCAGGTAGTCGGCATAGGCGGCACGGACGGCACCGAACAAGAGCTTGTCGCGAACCGGGCGCCCGTTGACGAATAGATATTGTCCGAGAGAATTGGCGCGCGAGAGCGTCGGCAGGCCCGCGAAACCCGTCAGACGAACGCCCTCGCGTTCGGTGTCAATGGCGACGGCATTGGCGCGGAAGTCTGCTCCGAGGATGTCGCCGAGTCGCGCGAGCTGGCTGGCTTCGGGCGCGACCCCCCATGTCACCGGCGCGCGCTCCTCGCCGGCGAGCGTGAACGAAACATCCGGCCGGCTCATGGCCAGCCTCCGGACGACCTCGCGTACTGCTTCGCCTTCGCTGCGGTCTGTTTTTAGAAACTTCAGCCGTGCTGGCGTGGCATAAAAGAGGTCTCGCACCTCGACTGTCGTGCCTTGCCCGAGCGCCGCCGGTTTAACGATGGATTTTTCTCCCGCATCGACGGTGATACTCCAGGCGTGCGGCTCGCTCGCATGGCGCGTCGTGATGGTCAGCCGTGCCGCCGCTCCGATCGATGGTAGCGCCTCGCCGCGAAAACCGAGCGTGCGGATCGATAGCAGATCGTCACCATCAAGTTTCGAGGTGGCGTGGCGCTCGACAGCAAGCTCGACATCAGCACGAGTCATACCTTCGCCGTCATCGGTCACGCGAATCAGCCGGCGACCGCCGCCATCGGTAAGCACCTCGACGCGATGTGCGCCAGCATCAAGTGCGTTCTCGACCAGTTCCTTTACGACGCTCGCCGGCCGCTCGACGACTTCGCCGGCCGCGATGCGGTTGATGATGGCTTCGCTTAATTGACGGACTGACATTCTGCAGGTGCCTGCTCGAATCGGCGCCGACTCTACCGGGCGCTTGTGGCGCTCGCGAGCCGCGAACGCGAACTGCCCCCGCTATCCCTAGGCCTAGTCCCAGCCTGACTTGCCCCGTCGCAAGCTTTTGATGGTGGAACGGTGCTTTTTCCCCTCCAGCCGTTCACGACGCTGCGCCTTGGGTACCTTCGTCGGCCGCCGGGGGACGGGTTTCACCGCAGCTTGCCGGATCAGATCGAATAGCCGCTCGCGCGCGTCGGCGCGATTGCGCTCCTGTGTGCGGTGCTGCTGGGCGATGATGACAATCACGCCCTCTTTCGTCAGCCGCTTACCGGCGAGCCGCATGAGCCGGAGCGCCACATCATTTGGCAGAGATGGTGACTGGCGCGCGTCAAAGCGAAGCTGAACGGCCGATGAGACCTTGTTGACGTTCTGGCCGCCGGGGCCCGAAGCGCGTACAAAAACCTCCGACAGTTCGGACTGATCGATGGAAATCGTGTCGGTGATGCGGATCATGATCCGGCAATGCGCTTCAGGGCATCAAATACTTCTTCGCAAGGACCTTGCCTTCTTCTACCGCCGGCTGGTCGAAAGCATCAACCCCTAGGAGATGCGCGGCGATGATCGTCTCGAGCATGAATTGCATCATCAACTCGCCGAGTCTTTCCTCGTCCAGTTTATTGACGTGAATCGTGCGTACCGGACAGCCATTCTTGGCGAGCGTCTCAGCCGTTGCGCGTCCCTCCGCCACCACCAGATCCCCGATCGTTTTTCCGGCGAAGCCAGGTTCACCCGCAATTTTGGCGAGTTCGCCGTCGATGCGCGGTCCAAGACCCGCGCCATCGACGGTGACAACCGTGAACAACTTGTCGCGCGGTCCGTCTATAAATAATTGCAGCTGGCTGTGTTGATCGACTGGCCCGAGCGCCGCCAACGGCGTCGTACCCTTGCCTTTTTTACCGAGGCTTTCGGCCCAGAGCTGCACATACCAGTGCGTAAAACGCTGCAGGCGGTCGCAATAGGCCATCAGCACGCTGATCGATTTGCCCTTGTTCTCTGCGAGAGTGACCGAAAGCGCGGCGCCAAGTGCAGCGGGCACCTGCGCTGCTGGCTTCTTCGCCAGCACCGGCGCGAGCGCCAGGCCGGCGCCTTCACGCACTGCAGCGATATCGAGGCCCAGCATTGCCGCAGGTAACAAGCCGACGTTGGTCAGCGCCGAATAGCGCCCACCAACGCCTGTATCGTGATCGAGCAAGGGCACACGAAACTTTTCAAGCAGGGCGCGAAGGCCGTTCGCCTTGCCAGGCTTTGCCGGCTCGCTAATCCCCAAAAAGATATCGGGGATACGCGTTTGCAGCCCCTGGGCTTTCACCGCTGATAATGCCGTGATGGTCTGCATCAAAGTCTCAGCGGTGCCGCCGGATTTGGAAATTGTGATGAAACGCGTCGTCGCATGCGGCAGCTTGGCCAGCATCGCGCCGTAGCTATCCGGATCGAGATTATCGATAAAATGCAGTTGCGGCGGCGCGCGCAAAGCGCCAACACCAGGCACACCATGCCCGGCGAGCTGCGCCAGAGTTTGCCCGCCCAGGCTGGAGCCCCCCGTACCAAGAATGACAATGTCGGTCGCCCCGTCCGCGAGCTGGCGTGCCGTGTCGCGGATCATCTCCAGATCGGTGCGGGTTTCCGGCAGTCGCAACAACGCTAGGCTGCGGTCGCCATGGCGGGCGCGCAACCAATTGAGCGCGTCTTCGGCCCTTGCAAGGGCGGCATTCAATGAGGCCGCAGAAACGCCGTGCGGCCCAATGCGCTCCTCGCGGGCGCTATCAATCAATTGAACGATGCCCATGCCGGTATTTGCCTAGAGTCGCGCGCAAGGCGCAACGGCGGAAAACAACGCGGCGACTATTCGGTGGTTCCGCTTGAAGTTAAACCCTTTGGTCGACCAGCAACCGTAACCAGCATGCCACCCCCATAAAGCTTCCGAGCGACCCGCTTTGCATCTTCGATCGTCACCGCGTCAATGAGCGCGCCGCGCCGCTGAATGTAATCGATGCCAAGATTGTCGAGCTGGATCTGGGTGAGCTGCGCCGCAATTTTGGCTGACGTATCGAGCGTAAGCGCATAGGACCCTTTGAGAAACGACTTTGCGGCCGCAAGCTCATCTAGCGTCGGGCCTTCATCGGCCATGCGCTTAGTCTCTTGCTCGATGACCGCGAGCGCGTCCGCGGTCCGGTCGGAGCGGGTTGCCGTGCCCCCAAGTACGACAGCGGCGCGCTGGAACCAGACGAGACTATCGGAAACGCCATAAGCCAGCCCGCGCTTTTCACGGACCTCTTTGTAGAGGCGCGAAGAGAAACTGCCGCCGCCCAAAATATGATTGACGATATACGCCGCCATAAAATCAGGATCATTGCGCGCGATGCCCTGCCCGCCAAAGGTGACAACTGCCTGCGGAACGTCGACGTTGATCACGATTCGGCGTCCGAGACCGCTCGGCGTCACGTTTGCAACTGACTTGAGGTCGTTCTTCGCCGGCAGCCCTGCGAATGCGCGGTCGATGAGTTCACCCGCTGCCTTTGCATCGACGTCGCCAACAATCGAAATGGTCAGCTCATTGCGCGCGAAAACGTGACGGGCATACGCACGTATATTGTCTGCGGTGATGCGCGGTACGCTTTCCAGCGTGCCCTTGGTCTCTCGGCCATAAGGATGGCCCGGAAACGCCGTTTCCCACCATCGGCGGCTGGCGAGATCATTGGGGTTAGTTGTATCACGCTGAAGCATCGACAGTTCCTGGCCACGCACCCGCTCGACAGCGTCGGCGTCGAAACGCGGATTCGTAAGCGCGAGATGCAGCAGATCGAACGCCTCGTCACGGTGCTCATTCAGCGAGCGAAGCGAGCCGTGGAAATAATCGCGCCCGACCTGAAATGTGAGCTCTATGGCGTGATTTTCCATTCGCTCGTGGAAAGCGTTGCTATCAAGGTCACCCGCGCCCTCATCCAAAAGATCGGCGGCAAGATTGGCAGTACCGGTCTTGTCCGCTTCGTCCTGAGTGGCGCCGCCATGGAACGCATAGTTGAGCGTCACAAGCGGCACGGCTTTTTCACGAACGAGCCAGGCCTCAATGCCGGCCGGACTCACGATTTTTTCGATCGTCATCGCAGACGCGGCGTCTGCGCCAGCGATCAATGCGGCCGCGACATATAAAATCGATGCTGCGAGGCGGATCATGACTTCTTCTCCACCTGCGGGCTCACATCTTTGATCAGATAGCCCGTGACAGAGTGTCGTTTGTCGAGCCATTGCCGCGCGGCATCCCGAACCTGATCGGCGGTGACAGCGCGGATGCGTTCCGGCCAATTCCGCACGTCGTTGACGCTCGCGCCGGTCGTCAGCGCTGCGCCATACCAGCGCGCCATGCTGGCCTGGTTGTCCTGCGCATAGACCGCGTCCGCGATCAGCCGGGTCTTGGCTCGTTCCAATTCCTGGTCGGTGACACCCTTGTCAATGACCTGGGCAATCACTGCGTCCGTTTCCGCTTCAAGCTGTGGCAGCGTGATGCCGGGACGCGGCGAATTGTGAATGCCGAATTTCGTCATATCGAGTTCGCTCGCGTCGTACCAGGCGTCGGCCATCACCGCGACCTGCTTGTCGACAACGAGCGCGCGATAAAGCCGGCTGTTTGAGCCGCTCCCGAGAACGTGCGCGAGCACTTCGAGCGCTTCAGATTCCCCGCGCTTGGCCGACGAGAAAGACGGCACCAGATATTCCCGCTGCATGCTCGGTATCTCGACCCGCGCATCGGCGAGCGTAAGGGAGCGAACCGCCACCGGTGGGGGCTCGTTGGGCCTTTGCCGGGGGGCAATATTGGGATTGCGCGGGACCGACCCGTAGGTTTCCTCCGCGATTTTGTGCGCTTCCGCCGGGTCCACATCTCCCGCAACGACTACGACCGCGTTGTTTGGCGCGTAGAAGCGGCGATAGAAACCAATAGCGTCATCGCGGGACAGTTGCTCCATTTCATGGCGCCAGCCGATCACTGGTTTACCGTAAGGATGATTGAGATAAAGGGCCGCATCGATCTGCTCATTGAGGCGGGCGCGGGGATTATTGCCGACGCGCTGATTTTGCTCTTCAAGAATGACGTTACGTTCGGGCAGCACCACCTCATCGGTGAGTTGCAGGCCGTTCATACGATCGGCCTCGAATTCCATCATGGCTTTGAGCTTCTCGCTCGGAATGCGCTGGAAATAGCCGGTGTAGTCCTGCGATGTGAACGCATTTTCGTGAGCGCCAATGCTGGCAACGACCTTCGAGAATCGGCCGGCCGGATTTTTAGCGGTGCCCTTGAACATGAGGTGTTCAAGGAAATGCGCCAGTCCTGACTTGCCCGGTGTCTCGTCGGCGGCGCCGACTTTGTACCAGATCATGTGCGTCACGACTGGCGTGCGGTGGTCAGGAATGACCACCAACTCTAATCCGTTAGAAAGGGTGAAGTCGGCGATTTCAGTGCCGGCCTGCTCGGCGGCGAGCGAAGGCACAATGGCCGCAAAAAGCGCGATGAGTGCGACGTTTGTCTTGGCAATCACAATGTTGGACCTGGCTTTTGTTGCGAGCGTGCTGCAGCACTAAAAAGACTACGCCGTCAGCCACGCAACGAAGCTAGATCGACGACCGTCACGATTATCGCGACGGCTCAGAATGTGTCGTGTAGTAGTCGGTCGGCTTTTGAACCGCCGCCTTGCCAATACCGTAAGGCTGATCCGGCGACGGTGTTTGATAGCCGGGCGGAGGTTCGGTCAGCGAAGCACGAGGCGGCTCGCCCGTAAATTTCGCCGTTTCTTCCTTCTTGTTGCCAAACATGGCGTCCCACACACTGCCTGCGCTCGAGCCAAGTTGGGAAGGCATCAATTGGCTGCCGAAGCCGGAGGCAGGCGCGTCATACCCGTTGTCGGTTTTGGCCGCTTGCTGTTTCTTGTTTTTAGCACGGCCTCCAGGCGTCAATTGGTCAGGGCGCAAGGGGTTCTGTTCGCGCTCTCGCTCGTCACTAACGTTGCGATCCTTCTCCATGGCCGCTTCAGCCTTTCGCCGCGCGACGTCAGGATCCTTCGGCCAAGATGGATTGTTGGCTATAGCCGCATCGCTTCTCTCGGGGGGCGGCAGATCACGGTTAGGCGGAAGCACCAGCGGGCCACGTTCTTGGTAGTTGATTGTGGCTTCGCCGTCGCGCTTAAGGCCGAGCCCTTCCATGATGCTGCGATAAACCTTTTGATCGACCGGGACTTCGTCGTCAGCCGCACGCGCCGGAGCGGGCATAACCACCACAGCAATGCCAACCGCCATGCCGAGGGCGGCGCTCGCGCTGAATGCAGTCGTCAGGCGTATTGTGTTCATCCGGAACAGGACCTTTGAACTACCGAATTTTCGCGACTCTTGCGGCGGATCAGGGCGCTTTTGCGGCGCGGTCCGTTACAAAAGATACATACAACAAGCCAATAACCCCGGCAACGATGGCTACGTCGGCTAGGTTAAAAACATACCAGTTGAAGCGCCAATTCGGCGTGGAAATGTGAAAAAACACAAAATCGGCGACCCAGCCGTAGGCCAGACGGTCGATAGCGTTGCCGGCCGCCCCGCCAATGATCAGCCCGAGTGAAAGCGCCGTGAGTCGGTCCCTAGCCCGCGCAAGCCAAATCCAGAGCAAGAGTACGGCGCAGGCCTTGAACGCCAACAGCACCCATTGGCCGAATGGCCCCTGCGTTTGGAAGAGGCCGTAGCTGATGCCTGTGTTGCGCGTAAGAACGAGGTCGAAGAACGGACCGAGCCGCACGGGTCCATTGGCAGCAAGATTAAATACAGACAAGAGGTAGAACTTGCTGACCTGGTCGAGAAGGCAGACAATCACCGCCGCGAAAAATCCGTAGCGAGTGAATGGACCGGTGAGAGAAAAATGAGAGCTCATAAGGCCATCGTCCCCGCGAAGGCGGGGGTCCATAACCCGTGTCGTCGCCGTATTGCGTATGCCGCAAGAATGTAAGCGTTGTAAGGCACAGCCCATCTCAAATCAGGTGGTTATGGGTCCCCGCCTTCGCGGGGACGACCACAATTTTACTCACTCCGCCACCTTGCGCATGGCCTCCCACTCACGCAGCGCCCGCGCGTCACGCGGCGAGACCTCCGGAAACTGCGGATCGGCACCGATGGTGGTGAGGATTTTCCAGGAGCGTGCGCATTTTTTTCCCTCGGCAAGATTCGGGACGACTGCAACGCCTGTCACATCCGGCAAACGGAAGGCGCTCTCGGGCCCTTCGTCCAGAACGAGTGTCGCCGCGGATGTGATGCAAACCTCGGCGAGATCGCAATCGACAACAGCTTCATACAGCTCTGCATTCGATACATGCACGATCGGATGCGCTTCCAGCGAGGAGCCGATGCGCTTTTGCGCGCGCTCGATCTCAAGCGCGCCGGTAACCACGCGACGCACGGTGCGAATCTTGCGCCACTTCTCGGCAAGTTTGTCGTCGCGCCACCCGGCAGGCACCTCGGGGAAACTTTCGAGATGCACGGATTTTGCCGCCTCGCCATAGCGCGAGAGCCACGATTCTTCTGCGGTGAAGCAAAGCATTGGCGCGAGCCACGTGACGGTGCAGCGGAACAAGTGGTCCAACACTGTCAGGCAGGCTTTGCGTTTCAACGACGAGAACGGATCGCAATAAAGCGTGTCCTTGCGGACGTCGAAATAAAATGCCGATAGATCAGAAGTCATAAAGCTCGAAAGCGCCGCGAAAATGCGCTTGTAGTCGAAGTCGGCATAGGCTTTGCGCACAAGCGCGTCGAGTTCATGCAGCCGATGCAGCATCAGCAGTTCCAGCTCCGGCATCTTGTCGAGCTTGATGCGGTCTTCTTCGTGGAAATGCGCGAGGCTGCCGAGCAGCCACCGCACGGTGTTGCGCAGCTTGCGATAGGTCTCAACGGTGGTCTTCAGAATCTCCGGCCCGATCCGCAGGTCGTCGGCGTAGTCTGACGCACACACCCACATGCGCAGGATATCGGCGCCGGATTGCTTGATGACGTCCTGCGGCGCAGTGACGTTGCCGAGCGATTTCGACATCTTGCGGCCGTCCTCGGCGAGCACGAAGCCGTGGGT
>DATFVF010000285.1:0-8569 GCA_035260465.1 Pseudolabrys sp.
CGCCAAGGCCGAGAGCTTCATGAAGACACTCAAGGTCGAAGCCGTGTATCTGATGGCATACGAAACCTTCGAGGACGTTACAGCCGACCTTCCCCGCTTCATCGACGAGGTTTACAACACCCGCGGACTCCACTCCGCGCTAGGCTATCTGAGCCCCGCGCAATACGAGGATCGACACGCCCAGCAACCTGTCAAAAAAGCCGCCTGAAACTGTCCACTATCAAGGGCGCACTCCACAATTTGGTCGCGTCTGACCCAACTGAGACATTGGCCGCCAAATTTGCTGTGATGCACAACCCGGCGTTTCCTACCGGGGTGTGGTAGGGTGCAATCCTCGTATTTTTGGGCAGCACATGAGGCGGCGCGAGTTCATCACGGTTGCCGGCGGCGCGGTCATTACGTGGCCGCTTGCTGCGCGTGCGCAGCAGGCGGCGATGCCGGTGATTGGTTTCCTCGACGTCAGGTCGGCGGACGAGCTCGGAGTTCGCCTCCGCGCATTTCATCAGGGCTTAAAGGAAACCGGTTTCGTAGAGGGCGACAACCTATCGATCCTCTATCGTTTTGCGGAGAATCGGAGCGACCGACTCGCGATATTGGCTGCCGATCTGGTGCACCGCCAAGTTGCTGTGATCACGACTGGAGGTCCTCCCGCGGCGCTCGCCGCTAAGGCCGCGACCACTTCCATTCCCACCCTTTTCATTGTGGCTCAGGACCCCGTCAGCATTGGTCTGGTGACCAGCCTCGCAAGACCCGGTGGCAGCCTGACCGGTATCAATCTGTTCAATTCTGAGTTGGCAGCAAAGCGGCTCGATCTCCTGCGTGAGCTGGTGCCCAACGCCGCTCGCGTTGCCGTCCTCGTCAATCCGGCCGATACTGTGAATACCAAGACAACATTGGAGGAGGTGCAAGCCGCTGCGAGCCGCATGGGGCTGCAGATCGAGGTTTTAAACGCCAACAGCAGCAACGAGATCAATGCGGCGTTCGAAAAAATGCAAGAGGTTCATCCCGATGCCCTGTTCGTCGGGGCCTCGCCTTTCCTGCACGGCCGGCGTGTGCAGCTCGTCCAACTAGCGGCATTCCACCGCCTCCCTGCGACCTACGCGCTACGAGAGGTCACTGAAGTCGGCGGGTTGATGAGCTACGGTACCAATATTGCCGATGCCTACCGGCAAATCGGATTGTACGCCGGCCGCATTCTAAAGGGCGCCAAGCCAGCGGAGCTCCCGGTGGTGCAGGCAACCAAGTTCGAGCTTGTCATCAACGCACAGACCGCCCGCATGCTCGGCCTCACCGTGCCGGACAAGCTACTCGTGGCCGCCGACGAGGTGATCGAATAAGCAGTGGATTTTGCTGCGCTGCATTCGGTCGCGATTGGCACAAAGCTGACCTACCGAAATATCTATCAACTTATCCGCTTTTGGAGCGGAGCGGACAAAACCCGGCTTTCTCTTCGCGAGCGGCGTAACCCGACACGCCACAGTGGCAACGCGCGGTCTAATTTGGATAGGCAACTGTCTTAATTAGACCATTTCTGCGGAGTAAGAAGATGGAATGAGACCTCTTGTGATAGCCGCAATAATTGCATCATTGGCGGTGCCTGCATTCGCTCAGGAGGGAGACCCCGCGAAGGCAGAGGCAAATAAGGCCGAACAACAGAAGAAGAAAGAAGCAGACGAGACAGAGAGAGCCTACAAAGACGCGCTCAAGAGGACTACCCGCGAACAGCCTGCCAAGAAATCAGACCCCTGGGGAAGTATACGTTAAGCAACGGGGTTTTTTATTATGATTGAAGCCGCCGACTGAGGCGGCCTATTTTTTTATAGGCGTCTATGCGGATGCGGTCATCGATTGGAGGCGTGGCTTGCTGCGGCGCATGAGTCAGCTTTTGGCGCTTCGCGTCATTTCGCGGCGCCGCAGCAATTCAGTCGCTTTCGGAGCGAAGCGGACATTCAGCGAGCCGCGTTTTCAGAGCCGGATTTATGAGTACACGCCCTAGATGATCGGCATCGCCCGCCCCACGCTGCTGCTCCTGTTCGCATGCCTGACCTGGATCGGGCCACTGGCGGCAGAGACGCCCGCGCTTACGGATGTCGCGCCCGCGAGCGGCTTGGCTATCGAGCCAGTGACGGCGTCGCATGGCATGGTTGTCGCGCAGGAAGGGCGCGCGGCACGCATCGGCGTCGAAGTGCTCGAGCAGGGCGGCAACGCGGTCGACGCGGCAGTGGCGACGGGTTTCGCGCTCGCGGTGACGTACCCGCGCGCCGGCAATATCGGCGGCGGCGGCTACATGCTGATCCACCTCGCGCAGGGCAGCATCGATACGGCAATCGACTACCGCGAGACCGCGCCGGCTGCGACGACACGCACGATCTTCCTTGATGAGCACGGCGAAGCCGACCCGCACAAGTCCCTGGACTCCGCGCTCGCCATTGGCGTTCCCGGAACCGTCGCGGGGCTGGCGCTGGCGCACGCGAAGTATGGCTCGGGAAAATTCACGCTCGCACAGCTGATTGCGCCGGCAATCGCGCTGGCGCGCGACGGCATTCCGATCGAGAACGACGTGGCCGACTCGTTGCCGCGGTCGCAAACGCGTCTGGCCCGCTGGCCGGCAACGGCAAAGATCTTCCTCGCGCCCGACGGCCGTGCGCTCGGTCCTGGAGCGACACTACTCCAGCGCGACCTGGCCGATACGCTCTCTGCAATCGCCCGCGAGGGACCGCGGGCATTCTATCGCGGCGCAATCGCGGACAAGCTCGCCAACGCGGTTCGCGCGGCGGGCGGCATCATGACGCGCGAAGATCTCGAGCGCTACCAACCGATCGAGCGCACGCCCACTTTCGGGAGCTATCGCGGCTATCGCATCGCATCGATGCCGCCGTCCTCGTCCGGCGGCGTGGTTCTGAGCGAGATGCTCAATATTCTCGAAGGATATAAGTTGGGCCAAGTCGATGCGGCAACGCGTGTCCATTTGATGATCGAAGCCATGAAACGCGCCTACTTCGATCGGGCGAAGTTTCTCGGCGATCCAGCGAGCGTCACGCCGCCACCCTATCTCACGTCAAAACGCTTCGCGCAAACGGTGCGCGAGCGCATCGACCCCGCCCACGCCGCCCCAGCCGCGAGCTTCGGCTCGATCTATGCGCCGGCGCGGGAAGGCGACAACACCACGCATTTTTCGGTGATCGATCGCTTCGGCAATGCAGTTGCCAATACCACAACCCTGAATTTGAGCTATGGCGTTGGTCTCGTGGCCGAGGGCACCGGCGTTCTGTTGAACAACGAGCTCGACGACTTCGCCGCCAAGCCGGGTGCTCCCAATGCGTTCGGTCTCGTCGGCGGCGAGGCCAACGCGCCGGGACCCGGTAAGCGGCCGCTTTCTTCGATGACGCCGACGATCGTGCTCAAGAACGGCAAGCCGTTTCTCGTCACAGGGTCTCCGGGCGGCAGCCGCATCATCACAGCGGTACTGCAGGTGCTGATAAACGTCATCGATCGCAAGCTGCCGATCGCACAAGCGATCGCCGAGCCGCGCGTGCATCATCAGTGGCGGCCCGACGAAGTTGCGGTCGAGCATGGATTCTCAGCCGATCTGATCCGTGCGCTCAAGGCGCGCGGCCATAACGTGGTGGACGGATTGCCGCGCACGTCGGCAAATTCGATCTTGGTGGCACCGACGGGCCTGGTCGGCGCCGCGGACAACCGCACCCGCGGCGCACTGGCAGTTGGTTATTGAATCGACTGATCGAGCCATGGTGGTGGGCTGCAAAGCCCGGCGGAGCATCGCGATCGTACCGAGCTTGCGGAAAGCTTTGCCGCGGCTCTCCGTCCCGCAGCGGCCAATCATTTCAGCGAGGCGCTCTTGGCGACCTCGGCCCATTTGGCGATCTCGCTCGCCAGAAAGGCAGCGAGCTTTTCCGGCGAGCCGCCGATGTAGCGATAGCCGAGCGTCACGCCCTTTTCCCTGACGTCGGGCAGCGCAAGGATGCGCTCAAGCTCGGCATTGATTTTGTCGATGATGTCGCGACGTGTGCCCTTCGGCGCGAACAGCGCGTACCAACTCGTCTCGTCCACAAACTTCACGCCAAGCTCGCTAAAGGTGGGAACATCGGGAAGCTGCACCGCGCGGCTCGGCCCCGACACAGCCAGCGCGCGCATACGGCCGGCCGTCACGTTGCCGATATGACCGCCGAGCGTCGGCAGAAACACCGCAATCCGGCCGGAGATGACGTCGGTCGCCGCCTGCGAAACCGAGGTATAGGGCACGTGCTGAAGCTTGATGCCGGCAAGGTCGCTGAACATGACCGTGGCGAGATGTCCGCTGGTGCCCGTGCCAAGCGAGGCATAATTGAGTTCAGCGGGATGCGCCTTGGCGTAGTCGACCAATTCCTTGACCGAGCGAAATGGCGAATTCGGCGGTACGAGCAGGACATCCTGGGCGGTCGCCACCAGCATGATCGGATCGAAATCCGTGATCGGGTCGAAATCCTTGCTCGGCTGCAGGGTCACGTTCACGGCGAGGCTCTGCGCGCCGAGATGCAGTGTGTAGCCGTCGGGTGCCGATTTCGCCGCCGCCGCGGCGCCGATGTTCCCGCCCGCACCTGGACGGTTCTCGATGACGACGTTTTCCCCCCACGCCTCGGTGAGCTTCTGCGCGAGAATGCGGCCGAGCGTGTCGATCGTGCCGCCGGCAGGAAACGCAATCACGACGCGCACGGGACGCTCGGGATAATTCTGCCCCGATGCGCCGCCGACACTGGTGGCAAGTAGCGCAGCCGCGAGTGCCACGCGGAGCCAAGAGCGCATGTCTTTCTCCGGCTTGCCTCTCCAAAGCCCGTCTATTGCCACAGCGGCCCTCTCTCTGCATCCCCGATTGCCGTGACAGCCTGCAGGAGGGGCGGGAACCGGCGGCGCCTGCGGATTTGCTGGAAATTTTGCCGACTGGATGATGAGTAATTCAGGGAAGCGCATTCTCCAAAGCTGCCGTCAAGCCTGGCGCAAGAAGTTCCTGCGGCCTTTTTGGCCGCGGCGGCTAGCCAGCATGTTGGATGCCCTAAAGACTTGCCGGCCGAACTGCGCCAGATTGAGCATGCGGCAAATGGACCGCGAGGGCTCTATCGCCTGCTGCTATGGTGGCGCCGAGATGAGGAAGGAAGCCCCATGTTCGACATGAGGCGGCGCAAGTTCATCACGCTTCTCGGCGGTGCGGCTGCGGCGTGGCCACTTGCGGCGCGGGCGCAGCAGCCGGCAAAACCGGTCGTCGGAATTCTTCACTATGCATCACCCGACACATTGGCTCACCTCGCGTGGGCCGTCCGCGAGGGCCTCCAAGAAGCAGGCTACGTGGAGGGCCAGAATGTCGCGATCGAATACCGCTGGGCCCATGGGAGCTACGACCAGCTTGCAGCGCTTGCGGCCGATCTGGTGCGCCGTCAGGTCACCGTCATCGTTGCCGGCGGCAACGTCGCCGCGCTGGCTGTAAAGAAGGCCACCGCGACCATCCCGATTGTCTTTACCAGCGGCGCGGACCCGGTAAAGAGCGGTCTTGTCGCGAGCCTCAGCCGGCCGGAAGGAAATCTAACCGGCGTGAGTTTGCTTGCGGTCGAGATGGCGACGAAGCGGCTTGAACTGATCCGCGACCTGCTCCCGCACGCTCGCGCCGTCGCCATGATCGTCAATCCGGATTACTCGGGGGCCGAGTCCGAAATGGCGGATGTGGAAGCGGCGGGACGCACCATCGAGATCAAAGCTCATAAAATGACAGCCGGGAACGCGCTCGACATCGATACGGCCTTCGAGGCCATCGGTGGATTGCACGTTGACGCTTTCATGGTGGGCACCGATGGGTTCTTCATCACCCGACGGCACCAGCTCGCGGCCTTGGCCGCGCGCCACGCGATCCCCGGCGTCTACCCATTTCCTGACTTCCCGGCGGCCGGCGGCCTCTTGAGTTACGGTGTCAGTCTCATGGACGCTTATCGCCAAGCTGGCGTCTATGCGGGGCGGATCTTAAAGGGTTCCAAGCCAGCCGACTTACCGATAACGCAACCGACGAAGTTTGAGTTCGTGATCAACGTTTGGACCGCCAAGGCGTTGGGCCTCACAATTCCACCATCGTTCCACCTACGCGCAGACAAGGTAATCGACTGAAGGCAAGTTTGCTGCAATGCATGAGTCTCCTCCTGGCCCATATGTATGGACCGGCCGTGCGTTGCAAGCCGGATGTGTTGATCTGGAGATAATTGGTCTGCCGAAAGTCACAACCAAGTCGAACATCGATCGAAGCTTGGGATCCAGTTAAGGGGATCAAGAAACCGACCGTAACAGCTCACTTCTCCACGCTGGCCGAAGTGGAGGCGTTCGATAAATATGCGACGAGTTGCAGCCTCAATCGACAAAGCGGCGCAGCCTGGCTGCTGACAGCCGAACTCAAGGAGCAATGGCTTGAGAAAGCTCTCTCACTCAAAGGGAGACCGCGCAGACCAAAACCGCCGAAGGCGGCACGCGCAACTCTTCTGACCTGAGCGCTACGACGGGAATCGAAATCAGGACAGGTGAAGGGGAAGGGAGGCGAAATCCCGATCCGAATTGTTCTTCGGCTGCTTCCGAGCCGCCTCCACCACGCAGCAAAGCTGGACCCAAGCACAGCTGGAGCCTATACCAGCCATTGATAGCGTAAATGAATTTGGAGCGGGCGAAGGGATTCGAACCCTCGACCCCGACCTTGGCAAGGTTCGGGGCGTGTTCATAACGTCTTGTGCCATTATGGTTTTCCTTTTTGATATTTGTGATTGCCCACGCATTGCCCAAACTCACTCAATTTCGCCATTGCTCGCGTGCGATGCGCCGCGCTTACAGTCGCGTACCGCTCGACCATGCGTAGCGACTTCCAGCCGCCCTCTTGCCTGACAGTTTCGAGATCGATTCCCGACATGACGCACCAGCTCGCCCAATGGTGCCGCCAGTCGTGGACGTGAAAATCGGTGACGCCGGCGCGCCTGCAGGCGGTCGCGTGCGCCTTTTTAATCCCGCTCCCGCTTGGGAACTTGTATTCGCGTGCGTCGGAATAAGGTCGACCGAGCTGCGTCAGGAACACGCGACCATCTTTGGGGGATTCGCGCGACACCCATAGCCGATGCAACGCCACCCGCGTCCTCTTGTGCATCGTCACCGTTCGCGGCTCGCCGGTCTTGCTCTCGGCGATGAAGATCGAATTGCCCGACCAGCTCACATGCGCCCAATCGAGCCGCAGCGCCTCCCCGATGCGCAACCCTTGCCACCGCAACGTCACGGCGATCGGCTGGACGTGCTCGGCATAGCTTTGCACCAGGCGGTCAGCCTGATCCGATGACAGGAATCTGACCCGCTTATTGCTCACACGTTCGCCGCGGGGCAGCTTGGGCGCGTCAAAGCCTTCGTCCCGAGCGAGATAGTTGATGGCAGCTTGAAAGGTCGATCGATGCCGCTGCACCGTGGCAGGAGACAATCCGCCGCAACGGGCTCGCTTGTATTCCGACCAGGCGTCGGCTGCCTCGGCAATGCTGCGATCTCCGACAATGTTGTTGATCTGGCCGATTCTCCAAACGTCGTATGACCTCACGCCGCCCGGTCGCGCCATGTAGCGCAAGCCCGCATCCGCGATCGTCAAGCTCTGCGTCCTCCCTCGTGTACCGTGAAAAATTTCGTGGCGGATGTCCGCCTCGAGCTTCGAACGGTAGGCGTCTGCAACGTCGCGGCGATCTGCCCCTGTAGAATGTTCTTTGACGATGCGCGTTTCCCGCCCGACACGGACCGTACCGCGGATGTGGAATCTTTTGCCGCGCTTCCTGATCGTGAGCATGTCGTCATCGCCTCGATTAGAGCCGCGTATTGCAGCTCCGTCACAAAATAGACCCCGCGACCGCGCCGGATGATCGGTATTTCGTGCCGCGCAAACAACCGACGCACGCTCCGCTCGCGGTCGCTGCCAGCGTAGTGCAATCGATCGGCAATGACCGCAAGGGACAGCAGCGAAGGCGAGCGATCACGCATGGCCGCCTCACTTTTGGTCCCGAGAAGATCGGATATCACAAACCATCCTCATCCTATGTCGCAAGACGCTGCATGCAGTAGGCATCGTCATCGTCTCCAAAGTTTGGCCCGAACCGAAGCTGTCGCGATCAGGCAGCAACCAGTCCATCGGCGGCCGCCGCCTCGGCTTCACGGGCACGGCGCCACTCTTTTCGGGCTTCGTGCGAGATCAGCCGCTTGGTGCCGACATTGAACGTGCGCGGGCCTTTGCCTTGGCTGCAAATCTTCTGAAACGTAGTGCGGGAGATTTTTTCTGCGGCGCAGAACTCGGCAATCGTGAGCGATTCGTCTGTCATATTCCGCGCTCCTATGCGTGAACGTGCGTTGTCCTACGCTTAGAGTGCCATAGCGCGGCGCCGCTAAGGTCCGCTATTTTTGCGCTGATTTGCGGCGCTTAGATGCGGCGATTGCAGCGGCACGCTGGGCGCGGGCGCCAGCGGTTAGCGGTTTAGGTTTGTGCCTTAGGAAGTATTCTACGGCGGCCGGAGTCGTGCCGTAGGCT
>DATFVF010000286.1:0-14831 GCA_035260465.1 Pseudolabrys sp.
CCTGGCGGCCCGCTGCATCCATTTTTTGGCGGCGCGCGGCGCGGTCGCGGCTGATGGGATGGGGCAATATCTTGCAGTTCTTGGCAAAAAATAAGCCGGGCTGGACTCTCATGCTGTCCGCTGACTAGTTTGCGCCCCATGCCGGTATTGCCTCGCGTCAAAGACTACGACTCGCTTTACCGCCAATTCCGCTGGTCGGTGCCGGCGCGCTACAACATCGGCGTCGATGTCTGCGATCGTTGGGCGGGAAAAGAGCCCGATCGCCTCGCGATCCTTCACGTGCGACCGGACGGCCGCGAAGATCAGGTCACCTACGGCTGGCTGCGCGACACTTCCAACCGGCTCGCCAATGTGTTGCGCGCCCACGGCGTCGCGCGGGGTGACCGCGTTGCCATCCTGTTGCCGCAGTCGCCCGAGGTCGCTGCCGGCCATATCGGAATTTACAAGCTCGGCGGTGTCGCCTTGCCGTTGGCGGTCCTGTTCGGCACCGACGCGCTCTCTTACCGGATGCAGAATTCTGGCGCTGCCGCGCTGATCACCAATGGACGCGGGGTGGAACGAGTAGCCGGGATCAAGAAGGCGTTGCCCGCGTTAAAGCTGGTGCTCTCGCTCGATGGTGCCGGCGAAGGCACGCTCGGCTTTGCTGAAGAGTTGGCGCGCGCCTCATCCGATTTTACGGCGGTCGATACGTCCGCCGACGATCCGGCGATGATGGTCTACACGTCCGGCACCACCGGCCCGCCGAAGGGCGCGCTGCACGGCCATCGCGTGTTGATTGGGCATCTTCCTGGTGTCGAAACTCATCACGATTTTTTCCCGCAACCAGGCGATCGCATCTGGACGCCCGCGGATTGGGCTTGGGCCGGTGGATTGCTCAACGTTCTATTGCCGGCGTTGCACTATGGCGTGCCTGTCGTGGCGCGGCGTTTTGAAAAATTTGACCCGGAGGAAGCTTTTGCGCTGATGGCGCGCACGCAGATCCGCAACGCCTTCATCCCGCCGACCGCATTGCGCATGTTGCGTGCGGCACCGAATCCGAAGGGCCGCTACGCCATCAACATGCGCTCGATCGGCTCAGGCGGTGAGTCGCTCGGCGCGGAAACCTACGAGTGGGGCAAGCAGGCTTTCGGCCTGGTAATCAACGAATTCTACGGGCAAACCGAATGCAACATTGTGCTCGCGGCTTGTAATGCGCTCGGCGTTTCGAAGCCGGGCGCCATCGGGAAACCTGTCGCCGGCCACACGGTGGCTGTCATTGATGGTGAAGGGAACCCGCTGAAAGCGGGCGAAACCGGGCAGATAGCCGTTAAACGTCCCGACCCTGTGATGTTCCTCGAATACTGGGGCAAGCCGGAGGCGACCCGGGATAAATTCATCAGCGAGTGGATGACCACAGGCGACCAAGGTGTAGTGGATGACGAAGGCTACTTCAGCTTCGTCGGCCGCGATGACGACGTCATCACGTCGGCGGGATTCCGCATCGGGCCGGGCGAAATCGAGGATTGCCTGATCGGCCACCCGGCAGTCGCGCTCGCCGCTGTCGTTGGGAAGCCAGATGCCCTGCGCACTGAAATCGTAAAGGCTTTTATCGTGCTCAAAAAGGGCCACACGGCATCAGATGCGCTTGCGTCCGAAATTCAGAGTTTCGTGAAAACGCGGCTGTCGGCGCACGAATATCCGCGCGAGGTTGCCTTCATCGACACCATGCCGATGACAACGACAGGCAAGGTAATCAGGCGCTTGTTGCGCGAACAGACCTAACGCTAGTCGGCCTTGCCGCCGCCAAAAATGAAGAGATGAAAGCCCAGTCGTCGCTTTGCGACGCAATAGAACATGACCGATTCGGCGACTAATGCGGTCGAAGTCGCGACCGCAGCGCCTTCGATCCCGATGCGCGGAATGAGAATGACGCAAAGTATCAAGTTGATGGCGAATGCCGCTGCATAAACGAATGCGCATTGCTTGCGTTCGCCCAGCATGTTGAGCAGGCGCTCGGCTGGTCCGACAGCGGCGCGCGCAAGCATTCCGATCGAGAGAATAAACATCACCGGGTAGCCTGATTCGAAGTCCGCGCCGAACAATGACAGCAGCGGCCGTCCGAATGCGAGAATCGCTACACAGGCGACGAGCGACGGCCAGAAGGTCCAGCGGATGGTTTCCCCGAAAAACGCGGCAAGCCGCTGCCGATCCCCAGACACATGATATTCGGCGAACCTGTGCGTGGTGGCGCCAGCAATCGCAAAATAGACGAAGGCGACAATCGCAAGCAGGCGCGCGCCTGCATAGTAGACGGCCACGTCATGCGGCGAGCGGAATTGCTCGAGCGCGATGATGTCTACATAAGTGAGCAGAAGATAAAAACCTTCGACCACGAAGATCGGCAGCGACGTGGCGAACCAGATTCTCGGTTCGAAAAGTCTGGGTCCGTCTGGCACGCTCTGCTTAAGCCGCCGATTGAGCAGAACCAACTGTCCGATTGTGACCGCCCAAGCGGTGACAACGGCGACGATCATGGCCGTTACCGCGTCGGTCGGAGCGCTGATCAGCCAGATGAATCCCATCAGCGCGGTGATCGCCAGCTGCCGCCAGATGTAGAACGGCATCAGCGCGAGATTTGGCCAATCGTAGGATTGCGCGATGCCCGCCTGGACTTGCACCAGCCCGTAAATCGGAATCGTGATGCAGGCGAGGTACAGCGGAATGATGACAAAATGGTCAAGCCACGGCGCGAGCAATGTCACGCCAAGCGTGCCGGCGATTCCGATGCCGGTGGCTACGGCGAAAGCCAACCATCGCGAGCCTGCTAGAAAGCCGCGCAACCGGTCGAAGCTTTTGAGTTTGGTATATTCCGGGATGAAACGTCGTGCAGCGGACGACAGGCCGACATCGGACAGCGCGCCAATCATCAGCACCCAGGTCCAGACATAAATGTAGATGCCGAACTCGTAGCTTCCCATCCAGCGCGCCAGCAGCACTTGCGAGGCAAGCGCGAGCAATGCGCTTCCGACGCGCACGAGAAAGACTTTTCCGGCGATCACTTGTGCCAGGCGGCTGTCGCTGCGCTCGGCAAGTATGGATTTCAGGTGCGCGATAGCGCGCGCGCCTATGGAGGCCGGCGCGGATCTGGTGTTTTCGGAATCGGCCAAAGCCACGGGTTCCCTCCGAGCCGGCTGCGGCTGGGGTGCGAGCGACGGCGAGGCCATCGCATTCGCCTAGCAAGGAACCGTTAACATTCGGTTGGGCGACGTGAATTCAGCCGGTAAATCAAGCCATTTCCAGCTTCGCGACATCCGCCAGAATACGCTCGACCGTCTTGCGATCTTCGGCACCCAGTGCAGCCTGCGGCGGCAGGGGATCGCCGACAGCATAGCCTTGAATCTGCAATCCGGCCTTGATGCACGCGGCAAGACTAAATCGTGCGAACGCCTCGTTGATGCGCCACAGGTCACGCTGGAGCTTCATCGCTTCCGGCCATTGTCCGGCGCGGCACAGTTCGTATAGGCGCACACTCTGGCGCGGGACGATGCATGCGGGTCCCGCCATCCAGCCGACGCCGCCGATGAGCATGACTGCCGCGGGAATATGTGCCGAGGCCGAAAACACTTTCATGCGCGGCGCGCGGTTCATGATCGACAGCAGGCGGCCGGTGTTGGTGGATGCGTCCTTGATGTACGCGATGCGCGGATGTTCGGAGAGGCGCGCAATCACGTCGAGCGAAAGATCGCTGCGCTGGAATTGTGGATTGGTGTAAAGAACGACCGGAATGTCGACCGCGTCGGCGATGGCGCGAAAGTAAGACTCGATCTGCGCATCCTTCAATGGGAAATAGGCTTCGAGAATAGCAAGAATGCCGTTAGCGCCGAGCTTTTGATACGCCTTGGCCTGGTCGACGGCGTCCGCGGTCGCGGTCGAGGCTACACCTGCAATCACCGGCACACGCTTTCCAACCGCTTCGATGGTCGCCCGCACAACGGCTTCGCGTTGTGAGCGATTGAGATAGGCGAATTCGCCGGTCGAGCCGAGTGGAGTCAGGCCGTGCACGCCGGCTTTGATCAAATCGGACGCAAGCTTGCCCAGCACATCGGTGAGAATCTTTCCGTGTTCGTCGATAGGCGAGACGAGATAGGGAAATACGCCGTGGAATTCGCTCATACGCGTGACCTAGAACACCCACAGCGCTTCAGGCGGAAATTCGACATAGTGCTCGCCCGGTTTGAGCGGCGCCGAGGCATAGGCGCGCACCGTAAGATTGTCGCGAGCGAACACGAGTTCCCAGCGCTCGCCAAGATACATCGGCGCCTTGAGTTCCATTTTCAGGCGGTTGGGGCCGGGGCTTGATGCGCAACGGACGCGCTCGATGCGAATGATGCCGGTGGCTTTCCCACTCGTCGCCTCGGTGCGCGCGATACCGATGATGCGCTCGCCGAACAGATCGATGGTCGCGCGCCCACCTGAATTTTCGACCAGAGCGCCATCGAGCCTGTTGTTGCTGCCCATGAATTCCGCAGCAAACAACGTCGCGGGTTCGTTGTAGAGCGCGGTCGGCGGACCTTCCTGCACAATCACGCCGGCGTCGAGCAACACGATGCGGTCGGCGATTGCCATGGCCTCCACCTGGTCGTGCGTGACGTGGATCGCCGAAAGGCCCAGCGTGACAATCAGCGTGCGCAACCAGGCGCGCGCTTCCTCGCGCAGCTTGGCGTCCAGATTGGACAAAGGCTCGTCGAGGAGAATCACAGGCGGCTCGTAGACCAGCGCGCGTGCGATGGCGACGCGCTGTTGTTGGCCGCCGGAAAGTTGGTGAGGATAACGCGCCGCGAGATGGCCAAGCCCGATTTGCGACAGCGTCTTCTCGACGCGCGTCTTCATCTCCGGCGCAGAAACGCCGCGTAGCTTCAGGCCGTAGGCCACATTGTCGAATACGGTGCGGTGCGGCCACAGCGCGTAGGATTGAAACACGAGGCCCAATCCGCGCTCTTCGGCCGGCAATTCAACGCGGCGCGCGGCATCGAAAAACACGCGATCGCCGATGGCGATCGATCCGCGGTGGGGAATCTCCAAACCGGCAACGGCCCGCAACAGTGTCGTCTTGCCGCTGCCTGAAGGCCCAAGCAGTGCAACGACTTCGCCAGCCGGCACTGCGATCGACACGCCTTTGAGAATTTCATTGTCACCGAGACGCAGGGCGACATCTTTCACAATGAGTTCAGCCATGCAGGCGCACTCCGAGCCGGACCGCGACGGCAAGGCCGACGCCGATCATCACCACATTAACGACAGAAAGCGCCGACACCAGATCGATCGCGCCGGTGCCCCATAACGACACCAAAAGAGAGCCGATCACCTCGGTGCCGGGCCCGAGGAGATAAATGCCGGTTGAATATTCACGTACGAAAATCAAAAAGATCAGAAGCCAGCTTGCCAGCATGCCGTATTTGATCAACGGCACGGTCACGTCGCGCTTCACG
Organism: Pseudolabrys sp.; assembly: GCA_035260465.1. Lineage (GTDB taxonomy): Bacteria > Pseudomonadota > Alphaproteobacteria > Rhizobiales > Xanthobacteraceae > Pseudolabrys. The sequence goes on from DATFVF010000286.1 coordinate 5,469, forward strand.
CGCAGATCGTTGGCACCGGCAGTGCGTGCGGCTTCTTCGAGCTCCGGCGCGACCTGCAGCAGGGTGCTAGAGACGAGGCGCATGCCGTAGGCCAGCCACACGATCGTATAGGCGAGCCAGATCGAGGCCATTGTGGATTTCAACGGCGACAGGAACGGCACAAACAGAAAAACCCATAGCAGCGCGAGACCCGCGATCAGGCCTGGCATGGCGCGCGGCACCATCACGATGTAATCGACCAACCTGGTCCATCCGGAATTCCATCGATGCACTGCGAGCGCGATGGCGGTGTAGCAAGCAACGGCTATCGCGCCGCCGATCACGCCAATGCCGAGTGTATTGAGAATGCCGCGTACCACATTCGGGTATTCGGTCAGCTCGCGGTAGTGATCGAGCGTGAGTACGTCGAGCAGCTTCACGCCTTCGCCCCAGGTCACCACGAAGGACCGCAACGTGATGCCGAACAGGGGCACGACCACGGTAATGAAAAGCCAGAACACGATGCATGCGAAGGCAAACCAGCGCCAGCCATGCAAGCGCAGCGGTTGTGTCTTCAGTCCCTTTCCCCGCACCGAGACGTAGCGCTGTGCCTGCCGCAACAACAACCGCTGCATGAAAACCAGCGGTGCGGTGATCGCAATGATCGCAACCACGACGACAGCCATCAACTGATACGACGGGACGCCGAGCTTGTTGGTGAGCTTGTAAAGATAGGTCGACAGCACAAGCACATCTTGCGGGTCGCCCAGGACCAACGGCAGGCCGAACAGTTCAAATCCCAAAAAGAACACCAGCACGCCCGCAAACAAGATTGCCGGCAGGATCATCGGCAGGCTGACACTGATGGCGACGCGAAATGGGTTGGCGCCGGACACGCGCGCTGCTTCTTCGAGATCGGTGCTCAAGCCGCGCAGCGCGGCGGCACTATAGAGATAGACATGCGGCACGTGGGTGAGGCCGGCGATCGCGATCAGGGCCGCCAGCGAATACAAATTCCATGGCACGAAACCGAGAACGTCCTTGGCCAGCGTGGAGAAAATACCAACCGGGCCGATCGCTACCACATAGCCGAATGCGATCACCACTGCCGAGACGAAAATTGGAATCAGGATGAGCGGTTCCAAATATTGTCTTCCCGGCACGTCTGTGCGCACCATCAGGAAAGCGAGCAGGGCGCCGAGCGGCACGGCGATGAGTGCCATGCCGGTGGCGATCGCGATGGTCGTCCAGAACGCCTGCCAGAAATCGGAATCGGCGAAGACGAAGGAATAGGCAAGCAGCCCAAATTTCGCCGAAGGATCAAAGAACGGCGCAGTCAGAAAGCTCTGATAAACTACAAGCGATAGCGGCGCCGCCACAGCAAGCGTGGTGAGGCCGAGCACGAGCAAGCGGTACACGACAATGGGCATGCGTTCGCGCTATCCCCGAAGCGTCTTAGCCATTGCCAATCCTCTCGGCCTCATGCTCAGCAGCGCGCGTCTCGAAGCATGGAGCCGCATCATCCTTCGAGACGCGCCCCTTGCGGGCGCTCCTCAGGATGAGGCGAATTGGCGTGCAATGGCGCGAAGAGTTTTATCACTGTCCCTTCTTCGCCTGCTGCCACTTGGCCAGGAAGGCGAGCCGTTTGGCCTGATCGAGATTCTCCAGCAACGTCTGGTCGATGGGCACCGGACGTGCCTTTTCGCCGATCAGCTGGCTAACGCCCTTGATCGTCGCCTCGCCCTCGACGTCGGCCCGCAGCGAGTAGAGATCCGCTTTGTTGGCGATGATGTCCTGGCCGCGTTTCGACAGGATGTAATCAAGAAACAATTTGCCGGCGTTCGGATTTTTCGCGTTCTTCGAAATGAAGGCCACGCGTGACGTCACCATGGTGTAATCCTTCGGCAAGACGATGCCGAGGTTGGGGTCCTTCTTTGAGCGGCTGAGCGCGTAGGAACCGAAGATGCCGTAGGCGATCAGGTGCTCGCCGGACGTGACGCGCTCCATCATGGCACCAGCGCTGGTGTAGAATTTGGCCTGCGTCTTGCCCATCGCCTTGAACAAATCCCACGCCTGCGGGAAGTCCTTGATATCTTCATTGCAGAACAGATAGCCAACACCGGAACGCTCCGGATCGTAAGCGGTGATCTTGCCCTTGTAGAAATCGGCCTTGGCGTCGAGCAACTTCAGCAGATCAGTGTGATCCTTCGGCACGTCGCCTTCCGGCACCAGCCGTTTATTGTAGACGAAGGCAATCGGTTCATACGTCGTGCCGTAAGCTGAATCTTTCCACACCGCCCATTTCGGCAGCGCCTTGATTTCCGGCGATGGATAGCTGGCGGCCTGGCCGTCGGCGACGAGCTTCACTTGCAGGTCCATGGCCGACGACCACAAGACGTCGGCAGTGCCATTGTTCGCCGCAGCCTCGGCGATGAAGCGATTATAAAGTTCCGTCGAATTGAGATCTGAGTATTCGACCTTGATGCCAGGATAAAGCGCTTCGAAGTCCTTGATCAGCGGATTGGCCGCAACCGCATCGGTGGTCGAATAGATCACGACCTTGCCTTCTTTCTTGGCGCCTTCGACGATTTTGGCGTAGTCGGCCGGGTAGCCTTGCGGCACCTGCGCCTGCGCGCTGGTACCAAATGCCAATGCTGTTGCGATAAATGCGGCGGATACGACGTGTCGCATGACAACTCCCTAGTGACGTTTTCTCGGCGCCTTGCCCCGGCGGCGGCCGTTCAGTGCGATGCTACTCCAGGCCTTCTGCGCCCGCATAGAGGCTGCAAAGCAAAGGCCCCGCCGAATGATGCGACGGGGCCAGTCACTTGGTTCAATGGTTAGTGCGTCAAGGGGTCGGGACGAACCTGGATATGCACGGCGCGAGGACGCGAACCCTTGCCGGTCTCCATCAGCCACGGCGTGCGATCTCCATTCGTGCTCCACAAGCCGCGGCCTTTCCAGCCCGCATTCGGATCGTCGATGCGTCCATCAAGGCCCTTGGCATAGAAGCCCATGGGGTAAGGGATTCGCAGCGAGACCATCTTTCCGTCCTTCAAGGCAACGAAGCCGTCACTGAGATTGGCGGTCGAGATCGGAATGTTCTCGCCGAGCCCGAGCGTGTTGTGCTGGTCGACCCAGGTGTAATAGCTCGCCTCGGCGCCGGTGTCGGGGAAGCCTTCGAAACCGGGGCCGGGATATTTGTAGAACGCCCAGCCTTCCGGACAATGGTTTCCTGTGGCGGTCGGGCCGTTGAGCGGGCCTTTGCACTTGCTGCGGTCGAAGCTCATTAAGTGGCCACTTGAGCCCGATCCCCACAACACGCCATTGCCGTCAATGTCGCCGCCGCGAATGCCAAAACCAGGCTTCGAAATGTAATAGACTTCCGAAAGTCTCGTTTTGGGATCGAAGCGCAGGAATCCCGGTGGCCCGGCGAAGGTGCCGATCGCGTACCAGATCGAACCATCCTTCGGATTGGGCATGACGGAATAGGGGCCTGACCCAGCGGTGATGCGTCGATCCTTGCCTGGATCGGCCGGCGCGTTCGGTTCGACGTATTCATCAAGCTTGCCGTTGCCGTTGGTGTCGAGCACCCACGGCGCCCAGCCCTGTGCCTTCTGTCCGTCGCCAGTTTCGTCGAAGACCTTCGTGTTCACCCAACCAGCAACCTGGCCGGTGCCGCTGAACCACAATGTGTTGTCCGCGTCGTAACCAAATTGCGGATGATGCGTGGCAAAGCAAGTATCGACGAACGAGTACTTCATCGTCTTGGGATCGAGCATGGCGGCTTGCCGCGGGCTTTTATCCAGCGGGAAAACCTTCGCAAATTCGTTCTCGGAGCCTTTCTTGCACCACGCCGGATTATCCATGCCGCGCACGGTCGCCGCGAGCCAGACGCGGCCTTGCTTGTCGAACATGGAATTGTGATTGTTGGCGCGCGTGTCCCACAGCACCTCGCCGCCCCAGTATGGCGAATCCGCCATCGGCTTGACCGTGCCAGCGTGGCCCGGTCCAAGCGATACCGGCATTTCAGGATCACGTACCGGCATCTTGAAGTACGTGACCTTGCTGGTCTTTGGATCGAGAATCGGCATGTCGTCGGTCGAATATTCCGGCGAACCGAACAATGGGCCGTAAGCATTGACTGTCGGATTGCGCCGGTCGGACGAAATCAGGTCGTGCAGATATTTGTCCGGCGTCGACCATTCCCACGACGTGATGACGACGTTGCGTTCGACACCTTGCGGCCGCGGCGGCTCGATCTTCGGCACTTCGCCTTTGGCGATCCGATCGGTCCACTCGCCGAAATATTTGTACGGCACGCCGCCGAATTGGCCGGCGAGGCGATTGGTCATTTGCTCGCCGGATTGCCCCGATTGCGTTCTCTGCATCCAGGCGTCTTCGCCGGAATTGAAGCGACCGAGAGCGGCCGGGATCGTGCGCGTCGACTCCTGGCCAAGCTGATGACAGCCGATGCAGTCGACATTGTTCATCTGCCGCAGCCAGTCGTTCTGCGTGATCTTTTCTGGAATCGCGCCCTTGCCGCCGAATTCGCTCGCCGGCGGGATTTTCATCAATGTGTACCAGTAGATCGCGGGGTAATAATGCGCCGCGGCCGCTGCGTTCGGTGCAGGCACCGCGGCGAGATCAAGGGTCATGCCGGGTTTGGCGCGCATTTTGGCAGAGTCGACCAATCCGTAGCCGCGAACCCAGACGCTATAGTTCGCCGTCGGCAGATCGGGAATGAGGTAGCGGCCCTGATCGTCGGTGACGACGATGCGAGCAAACTTCGTGGGCAATTCCGTAGTTTCCGCGATCACCCAAACGCCCGCTTCGGGCCCCTTTGAGCTTGCGACGACGCCGCCGATTTCGGCAGCGCCGACTTCGACACTTTGTTGCGCGCGGAGGTCGGTGGAAACCGCGATCGCCAGGATTGGTAATAAGATGACAGTTGGCAAAAGGCGCCGAAGCGCCTGCGTCAATTGCAGCATGGGTCGCCTCCCTGACATTATGACCCGGCTCAAGCCGGGCTTTATGATCCGGCTCAAGCCGGGCTTTTTTGTTGGCGCAAGCCTAACAAAGCAGGTGGGCAGCGTCCCGTAGATTTTGCGTTGAGAAATTTTTTCAGTCGGCGAAACCGCCGTCGTCCAAGAATGCCTGCTCTTCCGCCGTGGTAGTGCGGCCGAGGACTGCGTTGCGGTGCGGAAACCGGCCGAACCGGCGAATAATGTCAGCATGGATTTCGCCCCATTTCAGGCCGTCTGCGTCGCCAGACGCCTTGTAGAACGCGATGCCGCGTTCCTGGTCGGCGAGATCTTCCGAGTGCTCAAAGGGAAGATAAAAAAAGCCACGCATCTCGGCCGGAACCTGGGCATCGAAACCTCGCACGATGCCACCGGCAGCAACTGCGCGGGCCAGCGCATCGGTGGCAAAAGTGCGCGCTTCACCCCGGAACATATTGCGGGGGAACTGGTCCAGCAAAATCAGCAGAGCTAGTGTGCCTTGCGCGGTCTGTTCCCACTCGGAAAGTCTGCCGGCGACTGCCGCTTCGTGCGCGCCGAGAAATCGGTCGACGATATCATTGTCAAAAGTGGCGTCCTTTACAAACCAGCGGTCGGGCCCGGCTTTGCGCCAAAACGAAACTATTTCACTTGCGCTCGCGGTCATTGGCGTTACGTGTCAGATGGCCGGCGGCTGAACAGCATCGTCGCGCAGTGCCCTTCGCAGAATTTTCCCAACATTCGTCTTCGGCAGTTCATCGCGAAACTCGATCTGCTTCGGCACCTTATAGCTGGCAAGCCGGCTCGCGAGATATGTGCGCAATTCGGCAGCGGTGACGTCCGGGTTTTTCTTAACTGCATACAATTTGCCAGCTTCGCCGGAATGTTCGTCGGTAATGCCGACCAATGCGCATTCCAACAGGCCGCCGTGGCTCATAGCCACGTCTTCGACCTCGTTCGGAAATACCTTGAAGCCCGATACCGTGATCATGTCCTTCTTGCGGTCGACGATGCGCACGCGGCCTTGGCTATCCATCACGCCAATGTCTCCGGTACGAAAAAAGCCGTCTTCAGTCATCGTTTTGGCCGTTTCCTCCGGGCGTTGCCAATAGCCCGCCATGATCTGAGGCCCGCGCGCACAAATTTCACCCTGTTCGCCGGCGGGCAGTTCATGGTCGTCGTCGTCGCGAATCGAAATTTCTGTCGAAGGCAGCGGTAATCCAATGGTGCCGGTCCACTCCGTGATGTCGCCGCGATTGCATGTCAGGACTGGCGATGTTTCCGAGAGGCCATAGCCCTCGATGATCGGTTTGCCAGTTGCCTTCACCCACGCATCGGCGACGGATTTCTGCACAGCCATGCCGCCGCCGATTGCGCATTTGAGCATGCTCCAGTCGATCTTGCCGAAATCTGGACTATGCAGGAGTGCGTTGTAGAGAGTGTTCACTGCGGGAAACAAATTGACTTTGTAGCGGCTGAGCTCGTTGACGAGGCCGCGAATGTCGCGTGGATTTGGAATCAGAAGGCAGGTTCCGCCGGTGCGCACGCCAAGCAGGAAACACGCGGTCAGCGCAAAGATATGATAGAGCGGAAGTGCGGTAACGATAATGAGTTGGTCCGTCTTTGGTGGAAGGTCAACCATCGGCTTATGCCATGCCTCCACCTGCAACATGTTGGCGACCAGGTTTCGATGCAGAAGCATTGCGCCTTTTGCGACGCCGGTCGTTCCACCGGTGTATTGCAGAAACGCGAGGTCATCGGGGCTTACAGCGATTGGCGTAAAAGTCGATTTGCGGCCCGCGGCAAGTGCGTCATTGTACCTCGTCGCCGTTGGAATCGCATAGGCGGGCACCATCTTCTTGACATGGCGAACGACAGCGTTGACCAGCATCCCTTTCACGCGGCCAAGCATGTCGCCAAGGCTCGCGACCAGGACGTGTTTGACCGAAGTCCTTGGCAGCGCCTGCTGGAGAACGGCCGCGAAATTCTCGAGCACGATGATGGCTTCGACGCCGGCGTCGGAGAGCTGAAATTCCAATTCGCGTGGCTTGTAAAGCGGATTGACGTTCACCACCGTGCAGCCGGCGCGCAGGATGCCTGCAATGGCGACCGGGTATTGCGGTACATTCGGCATCATGATGGCGACGCGATCGCCGCGCTTGAGTCCGCGGCTTTGCAGCCACGAGGCGAGCGCGCGCGATGCTTCGTCTAGTTCGGCATAGGTCACGGATTTGCCCATGCAAATGCAAGCTTCGCGGCTTGCGTAAGCCTTGAAGCCTTCTTCAAACATCGCGACCAGCGAAGGATAACGCGACGGATCAATATCGCCGGGGACGCCCGGCGGATAATGCCGAAGCCAAAGCCGTTCCATGACGCTTGCCCGCGCCGGCCTTTTTCACTGGCATGCCGGCACCCTATTCACCGTTAGCATGATTTCAATGCGCCGCGCACGCAAGGCCGGTGACAGCGGCTAACGGCCGCCGAACGGAATGAGCGGATTGTCCGTGAGGGCCGCGCGATCAGGGCGGTCCGGGGCGGCGACCCCAAGAAAGGCTTCGAATAGCTCGCGCACGATACGCTCGGGCAGGTCGCGGGTAATGAATACCAGCCGGGTGCGGTGATCGTTATCGGGCCAGCGGTCGAGTCGAACGGTCGGATGAAAGACGTGCTGCACGCCATGCACGACCACCGGCGTTTCGGGCATCTCGGCGAGCTTCACAATCCCCTTCACGCGTAAAAGCTTCGCGCCGTGGGTGGCGGTCAACAATTCCAGGAACATTTCCAGCGTACCGGCCGGTATGGCCTCTCCGGCGGTCAGGACGAAAGAGCCGATGTGCTCGTCGTGGCGGTTTACATCGTGATGGTGATGGTGCGCATGAGCGTCGGCGTAGGCCTCGGCGGCAAGCCATTTTTTGACGTCGGGAATCTTTTTATCCGGATCGTAAAGGCCGCTGCCGAGGAGCCGATCAGGTGTAGCCTCGCCTTTAGCGGTATCGAGGATGGGCGCCGCCGGATTGAGGGCCCGCAACCGTGCCAATATGCGCTCGCGTTGCGAGCCATCCGCGAGGTCAGTCTTGCTCAGAACGATACGATCGGCGACGGCAACCTGTTTCACCGCCTCGGCATGGGCGTCGAGCGTCGCCTCGCCATGCACCGCATCGACCACCGTGATGACGCCGTCGAGCCGATAGCGCAGCAAAAGGTAGGGATGCGACATCGCGGTGTGCAGCACCGGTGCGGGATCCGCAAGGCCGGTGGTTTCCAATAGGACACGGCGAAACGTGCAACGCCGATTGTCGAGATCGCGCAGCAGTGTCTCCAGCGCGTCGACCAGATCGCCGCGCATGGTGCAACACAAACACCCGGATTGCAGGAGGACCACGTTGTCGCTGACGTACTCGACCAGCAAATGATCGAGCGATACGTCGCCGAATTCGTTGATAATCACCGCCGTCTCAGCGAGAGCAGGGTCCTTCAGAAGCCGATTGAGCAACGTGGTCTTGCCGGCCCCTAAGAAGCCGGTGAGAACGGTCAGCGGTAAGGGTGTCGGCGGTTGGCGCCGTTCGGCGCTTTGGCCGGGCTCGCTCATTGACTTACCGAGGTGACTTTCGGTTTGGCTTGTTTTGCCGGCTTGGCGGTCTTGGCCGTCTTGGCTGGCTTGGCGGCGTCATCGGCCTTAGCCGGCTTTTCGACACCTTCAGTCTTAGTGACCACTTTCTTTTTCTTCTTTGGCGAAGCACTTGCGGTCTGCGCAATCGCGTCCGGACGATCGGCGGGCCCGGTGAACACCACGATTGGCGGGGTCGTCTCGACCGCAGGACCGAGCACGAATTTGCCGTTGGCGGGCTTCAGGCTGGACAGCATGAACGCCTGCTGCCCATTGCCCGTTTCACCGGCGGAGGTCGTTGCTGCGGCTGCGTCTTCCGGCTCCTCCTCATTTTCCTCCGAAGGAGGCTTGCGCCGGTGGCCGCCGCACATTTCTTCGCGCAGGTTCGGTGGCTGCGCATCGATCGGCGCCAGCGCGTCAACGGTACCGAGCGAGGGTGTAAGCCAGGACAAGCCCCCACTGTTAAAGCCGCGCTCGAGCAGTTGGGCCGCTTTTTGCGCACGCACGGCGCCCGACCAGGCGCCGAGCACGACCGCGATGAGGCGGCGGCCGTTCCGCGTGGCAGAGGCAACGACGTTGTAGCCGGAAGCGCAAATGAATCCGGTCTTCATGCCGTCGGCCCCGGGATAGCGATCGATCAAAGAATTGTAGTTGCGCATGACGCGATTGCCGTAGCGGATCGACGAGATGTGCCAGTAGCTATCGTATTCGGGGAACTCGCGGATGAGTGCGCGCGCCAGGATCGCGAGGTCGCGTGCCGAGGTGACGTGGTTTTCC
>DATFVF010000287.1:0-4493 GCA_035260465.1 Pseudolabrys sp.
CCGAGTATCTTGAACTGCGCGAAAAAGCCGGCCGCGATTCAAAATCGAAATGGCTGTTTCCGTCTTTTGGTGAGCAAGGACACCTTACCCGTCAGCATTTCGCGCGCGAGCTCAAGGCGCTCGGCCAAGCCTCCGGTATCCTGCCGGCGCGCCTGAGTCCGCACGTATTGCGCCATGCCTTTGCCAGCCACCTGTTGCATAACGGGGCAGACCTGCGCGTGGTCCAGACCCTGCTCGGCCATGCCGATATCTCGACCACACAAATCTATACTCATGTGCTGGAAGAGCGGCTGAAAACGCTGGTTCGCGACCTGCATCCATTGGGAGATGGCTAGCCCGAAACATACGTAAAAGCGAAATTAACTCGTTTACTTGACTTAGAGGCTTGGCCCGCGTCAGTTCGCCCCGAAAATCATTCAAATCCGGACCCAATGCGCAGTTATCTCGATTTCGAAAAACCGGTGGCCGAACTGGAGGCTAAGGTCGAGGAGTTGCGCGCGATGGGCGAGAGCGACACCGCAGTTGCCGTCGGCGACGAAATTTCTCGGCTCGAAGTGAAAGCCGCGGTGGCGCTGAAAGAACTCTATGCCGAGCTTACGCCCTGGCAGAAGACTCAAGTCGCCCGTCATCCGCAGCGGCCGCACTGCCTCGACTATATCGCGGCACTGATCGGCAATTTCATTCCTCTCGCTGGTGACCGCAAATTCGGCGACGACGCTGCCATCGTCGGCGGCTTCGGCCGGTTCCGCGGCGAAAGCGTTTGCGTGATCGGCCATGAAAAAGGCTCCGACACCGAAAGGCGGCTCAAGCACAATTTCGGCATGGCGCGCCCCGAGGGATACCGAAAAGCAGCTCGACTGATGGAAATGGCCGACCGTTTCGGCCTTCCCGTCATCGCGCTGGTTGACACTGCCGGCGCCTATCCGGGCATCGGCGCTGAAGAGCGCGGTCAGGCGGAAGCCATTGCACGCTCAACCGAGACATGTCTTTCACTTGGCGTTCCAAACATCGCGGTGATCCTGGGCGAAGGAGGCTCCGGCGGCGCTATCGCGATCGCCACAGCCAATCGTGTGCTGATGCTCGAGCACGCCATCTACAGCGTGATCTCTCCGGAAGGCGCCGCCTCGATCTTGTGGCGCGATACGGCGAAAGCGCAGGAGGCGGCGACCAGCATGAAGATCACCGCCGAGGACATGGTGCGCTTTGGCGTGATCGACAGCATCGTGCCGGAGCCCACCGGGGGCGCCCACCGCGACCCGCAGGTGGCGATCGCGGCAACGGGCGAGGCCATCGCCAATGCCCTCGCCGAATTGCAGGGTCTGGACCGCGATGCGGTGCGAAAACAGCGGCGTGAGAAGTTCCTCACAATGGGACGCACTGTTGGTTAACCGCCGGGGCGATTTACTTTTGCTTTACCATAGGGTTAGCGGTATTCTGGGATGACGCGGCATGCCTTGCAGATGCCACATCTTAAGGATAACGATTGCTCAAGAGGGCCCGCGCTTTCGGGGAGTATCACGTTTGAATCGACAGTTTGCTCGCGCGCTGCTGGCGTCTGCGGCTATCGCCGCTGCGATTGCCCTTGCTGGCTGTGATCCCGAATACATCGTCCCGACCGGCCGCGCCCAGGCCCCGATTTCCGATAGGACGCTCGCCGAGATCGCGGCGAAAAATATGGATAAGGAATCCCCGATCCTTGCGCGCATCTTCAAGGAAGAGGCGGAGCTGGAGATCTGGAAGAAAAATCGCGACGGTGAATACGCGCTGCTTAAGAGCTTTCCAATCTGCCGCTGGTCGGGTGATCTAGGTCCCAAGAAAAAAGAAGGTGATCGACAGGCGCCGGAGGGCTTCTACACGATCACTCCAGGGCAGATGAATCCGAATTCCAACTACTACCTCGCTTTCAACACCGGCTTTCCAAACACATATGACCGGGCGATGGGCTATACCGGCTCCGAGTTGATGGTGCATGGCGACTGCTCATCCCGCGGCTGCTACGCGATGACCGACGAGCAGATCCAGGAAATTTACGCGTTGGCGCGCGAGTCTTTCTTCGGCGGCCAGAAGTCGTTCCAGCTGCAGGCCTATCCGTTCCACATGACTGCGATGAACATGGCCAAGCACCGCAACAATTCGAACTTCGCGTTCTGGAAGATGTTGAAAGAGGGCTACGATCACTTCGACGCCACGCACCAGGAGCCGAAGGTCGCGGTCTGCGACAAGCACTACGTCTTCGACGCAGCAGCCCCCGACGACTCGACTAAGCCGCTCTCGTTCAATGCAAAAGGCGCCTGCCCGGCCTACCAGCTCGACAAGACTGTGGCCGATGCCGTGCTCGAACAGCATCGGCAAGAGCAGTACAAAATGGCCGAGTACATCGCTAATGGTGTTTCGACTGTTCCATCCCGTACTGGCGTCGACGGTGGCATGAACCCTGTGTTCGCCGACAAGCTCGGCACGCAGGAGGGATACGACAGCAAGGGCCGCTTGATCCGCGTCGCGACTGCACCTGGTTCGCTGCCACGCACGCCCGACAAGCCGGCTCCAGCGCCGATCATTTCGGTGCCCGAAGCCGCGCCCGTTGCGGCGCCCGAAGCAGCGCCGCAAACTGAAACTGCGCCGGTAGTGATGGCGAGCGTACCGATGCCGCGGCCGGCGCCCCAGCCGAAGCAAGGCGAAGCGCCTGCAAAGCCGACTTCGATTGCGGGGATTATCGGAAGCTGGTTTGGCCGCTCGAAGGCGGAAGCCGCGTCGACGCCAGCACAAAATGAACAGGTCGCCTCGCGCGGCGCCAACACCGACCTGGCGGCCAAGCCCAAGCAAACCGCTCCGGTGCGCACCGTCTCCACTACGGCTTCGGCGCCTGTTCAGGCAGCACCTGCCACAGTTGCGTCGGTACCGGCTGCACGCCAGCCCACGCCAAATGCCGTTGTCGAGAGTGTTTGGGGCCCCCCGCCCAAGATGCCGGTGCAGCAAAGTGCCAAAGCTGAGCCGCCGCGGGCGCCGGAACCGGAATTGCGCACAGCCTATTCCACGCCACCAGCGAGCAACGGTGGCTTGCTTTCGGGTGCACAGCCCGTGGTTCCGGTGGGCACGTTCAATAATAGCTTCCGCTGAGTGTTGGCCGCGCCAGCAGACGAAGCATGGATTGCTACGTCTATGTCCTCGGCAGCCTCACCAAAAAACGCCATCTGACTTATGTCGGCTGGACCGACGACGTCGCGCGGCGGCTCGCACAACACAATAGCGGCAAAGGCGCCCGTTCCACGCGAGGCCGCGTATGGGTGCTGCTTTATTCGGAACGCTGCGCCAGCAAGCGGCATGCGATGAGCCGCGAATGGCATCTCAAACGCGACCGTGCATTTCGAAAAGACCTTGCACAGGCCTTGAAAAAATAAACGCCGGCAGAAGCCGGCGCTTTCATATTGCTCTATAAAATCGGCACGCTCAGGCGAATTTACCGTGGCAATGCTTGAATTTTTTCCCCGAGCCGCAGGGGCACGGTTCGTTGCGTCCGACCTTTCCCCAACTGGACGGGTCGTTTGAATTGCGCTCCGTCTGTGCGCCGTTGCCGTTGCCGGCCAGCGCGGGTGCCAGCGCCGGCGCCATCTCATCCTCGCCCGTCGTCGGATCGACTTTGTGCGCTTCCATATAAGGCAGAGTCGCGGCCTCTTCGGCCGGCGGCTGCTGCACGACCTCGACGCGCATGAGTTGCGCGGTCACGGCTTCGCGCAAGTGCGCCACCATGGCTTCAAATAGAGAGAAGGCCTCCGCCTTGTATTCGTTGAGCGGATCCCGCTGGCCATAGCCGCGCAGGCCAATGACTTGCCGCAAGTGCTCGAGCATGACGAGATGCTCGCGCCAAAGATGATCGAGCGTCTGCAACAAAATTGATTTCTCGACGTAGCGCATGACGTCGGGGCCCCATTTGGCCACCTTGCCCGCCATCCACTCGTCCGCGCGCCGCGTGATGCGTTCCCGCACGTCTTCGACAGTAATACCTTCCTCTTTCGCCCAGTCCCGAACCGGCAACTCCTGGGTCAGGATGCTACGCAGGTCGCTGTCGAGACCCGTCACGTCCCACTGCTCCGGATAAGCATTCTCAGGGATGTGCTTGGCGACCAGATCTTCGATCATGGCGTGGCGCATATCGCCGATGGTTTCATCAACCGTCTCATCTCGCATCAGCTCGAGCCGCTGCTCAAAGATGACCTTGCGCTGGTCATTCATAACATTGTCGAACTTGAGCAGGTTTTTGCGAATGTCGAAATTGCGCGCTTCGACCTTCTGTTGCGCTTTTTCCAACGCCTTGTTGATCCAAGGGTGAACGATCGCCTCGTCCTCCTTCAGGCCTAGCTTCTGCAACATTCCGTCGAGCTTGTCGGAGCCGAAGATGCGCATCAGGTCGTCTTCGAGCGACAGGAAAAACTTCGAATGGCCCGGGTCGCCCTGGCGGCCGGAACGGCCGCGCAGCTGATTATCGATGCGGCGGC
>DATFVF010000288.1:0-2737 GCA_035260465.1 Pseudolabrys sp.
CCGCAGGTTCGAGCAACCTTTATCAAAGCTGGGAAGTGGTCGACCCGGAAAAGTGGGTGCGGCATGACTACGCCTGCGTGCGCGTCGATTCACGCGGCGCCGGCTGCTCGCCCGGTTTCATCGACCATTTCTCTCCACGCGAGACGAAGGACTTCTACGACTCTATCGAATGGGCCGGCGTGCAGCCTTGGTCCAATGGCAAGGTCGGCCTTAACGGGATTTCTTATTACGGCATCAACCAGTGGCATGTCGCGTCGCTGCAGCCGCCTCATCTCGCCGCCATGTGCATCTGGGAAGGCGCCGCCGACTGGTATCGCGACATGACGCACCATGGCGGCATTCTCTCGACGTTCTGGGAGAACTGGTACGACATGCAGGTTAAGACCGTGCAATACGGCGCGGGCGAGCGCGGCAAACGAAGCCGCGTTCACGGCGAACTTGTGTGCGGGCCGGACACTTTGCCGGAAGCCGAACTTACGAAGAACCGCGCCGAATTCGGCGCGGACATCGCTTCCCATCCGATGGACGACGACTACCACAAGGCGCGCTCGCCGAAATGGGACAAGATCACCACGCCATTGTTCTCCGCCGCCAATTGGGGCGGCCAGGGCTTGCACCCGCGCGGAAATTTCGAGGGCTTTGGGCGAGCCGCCGCCAAGCACAAATGGCTGGAGGCACATGGCATCGAGCACTGGACGCACTTCTACACCGACTATGGCCGCGAGCAGCAGCTGCGATTCTTTGATCGATTCTTGCACGGGAAAAACGAAAGCTGGGCAAAGCAGCCGAAAGTCCTGCTGCAAGTACGCCATATCGACAAATTTGTGCCGCGTGCAGAAAACGAATGGCCGCTCAAACGCACCAAATGGACAAAGTTCTATCTTGATCCGTCAGCGATGACGCTGACGACAAAGAAGCCGTCGGGCACCGCGCAGCTTAAATTTCAGTCTATGGGTGACGGTCTCACATTCCTCACGCCGCCGCTTGCGCAGGAAACCGAGATCACAGGCCCGTCGGCGCTTAAGCTGTTTGCTTCGTCGTCGACCTCCGACGCTGATTTCTTCATCGTATTGCGTGTGTTCACTGGCGACCTCAAAGAAATCGTCTTCCAGGGCGCCATCGACCCGCACACGCCTGTCGCGCAAGGGTGGTTGCGTGCCTCGCACCGTAGGCTCGACAAAAAATTATCGAAGCCCTACCGCCCCTACCACACGCACGATCAAAAGCAGCCGCTGAAGAAAGGTGGGACGGTAGAACTAGACATCGAGATTTGGCCGACATCGATCGTCGTGCCGGCCGGCTATCGCGTCGGTCTGTCGGTTCGCGGAAAGGATTACGAATACGGCGGCGCGAGCGGCGGCAAGCTTTCGAACTTCAAAAACGAGCTGAAGGGCTGCGGCCCGTTCCTGCACGACGATCCACGCGACCGGCCGCCCGCCATTTTTAACGGCACCACCAGCCTGCATTTTGGTCGTGGCAAGACGCCTTATTTGCTGTTGCCGATCATTCCGCCGAAAAAGCGGGCAGCACGCAAGTAACACAGCAAGCCGACGCGAGCCGAAGCTTCATTACAAATAGAAGCTGCGGCCATTTGGGGTGTTCTTTCCCATCGAACCTAAGGTAAGCTCCGGCCAACCTTCGACGTAACAGAAGGATCAGGGGGGAAATGGGTACGCAATTCTGGCTAGTTCAAGCGTTCAATGGCGTGTCCTACGGCGCGTTGTTGTTTCTCGTCGGCAGCGGCCTGTCTCTGATTTTCGGAGTCATGCGCATCGTCAACCTGTCGCATGGCGCTTATTTTCTGTGGGGCGGCTACATCGCACTGTCGGTCATCCATGCGACCGGATCATGGGCGCTGTCGCTCCCTCTTGCTGCGCTCGCCGTTGCGCTCATCGGGCTGGTGATGGAGCGTCTTTTCCTTCGTTCGGAGGGCTTCGAATATGTCCGCAATGCTGTCATCGGCGTCGGACTGGGAGTGTTGGCCGCTTTAGCCGCCGTTCGCGGTCAATTTATCGGCGCTGGCTGGGCTCCGTTCATTGCGGTCACCGCGGCTGTCGCGACAGGCTTCTTTATCATCCTCAATCGCGTTTCGATCGTAGCGATCGAAACCGACGTCCTTCGGCAGGTTCTGCTCACTGTCGGTTTCGCCTTTTTGTTCCAGCAAGGCGCGCTCGACATCTGGGGCGGCAACAATATGGACATCAATCCGCCGGGCGCGCTCACGCAGAGCATTGTCGTGGGCGGCATTTATCTGCCGCTCTATCGTGTGTTCATGATCGGCATGGCATTGACGTTCGGAATCGTGCTCTGGTTGGTGATGGAAAAAACACGCATGGGCGCGGCGGTACGGGCAACCGTTGATGACGCCCAAATGGCGCGTGGCGTCGGCATCGATACCAATCGCATTTCGATGTTCATCTTCGCCCTTGGCGCGTTCCTCGCGGCGCTCGGCGGCGTGATCGGCGGCGCCTTCCTCGGCATCTATCCGGGTCTCGACTTCGAAATGCTGCCGCTCGCTTTCGCGGTCGTGATCATCGGCGGCATGGGCAGCCTTGGCGGCGCTGCCATCGGCGCGCTGGCCGTCGGGCTTGCCGACAATTTCGGCAAGGCACTTTTCCCGGAAATCTCCTACTTCACGCTGTATGCCCCGATGGTCCTTATCCTGGCGGTAAAACCGACCGGATTGTTCGGACGCGACTGAGCTGGACCCATGGACAAATCACTCACTAAGATCCTC
>DATFVF010000289.1:0-4969 GCA_035260465.1 Pseudolabrys sp.
GCACCATTCCTGGAAGTCATCGTACGGTTTTGACGAGCGGTCGATGGCGACGACGAGCGGCCGCTTTTTTAGCGCCGCTTGCTCACCATTACGCATATCGTGCCAGAACTGTAGGACGTCATAGTTTAACTTGATCGTGACGTCGTCTTTCACAAACGGCTGGCGCACCAAAGCGCGGTTCAACTCGATCGCCTCTTCGAGTGCCGAAAGCGGGGCGCTTGGGCTTCGCTCACGCAACAGGCCGAGCAGTAATTGTCCGGCTTCCCGATAAAACGCCTCGAAGCTCCGCTCTTCTGTCAGTTTGATGAAGAGATATTCGTCGGCCGGCCAATAAATGCCGAGATATTCTTTCGAAAACACGTATTCCGCTCCGCCCTGCTGGATCGATTGCGCCTCGGAATCGAAAAAAGCGGTGATCGACGCAAGAGTCGGGAATTTGTGTGCGTCGGCATCGATAAAGGCTTCGATCATGTCCCGATATGCGATGCCGGAAATGTCATGTGCGAGCAGCAGCGGAATCTGGAACAGCTTGTCGAAATGCAGGAGGGCGGTCATCCAGCAGAAGACGCGCGTGCGCCGCCACTCCGCGGGCGGCATTGCCGCGGTCGCAATTACCAAGTCCTGCAGCTCGGGCACATCGTCGTCGAGTTCGACGCGCTCGCCATGGATGTTGATGATCTTGGATTCGACCGTCACCATCCCGTATTTGGCCTGATAGGCCGGATCACCCATCTCGGCGTTAGGTAGGATCGACAAATTGTTGAACTGAATGCGGTTGTGCTGGCCGTTCTCGATCAGAAGGTCAACGCCGCGCACGAAGGACTCATAGGTCTCACCTGGTAAGCCGAGAATGAGATCGGAATACGTCTCGACCCGGTCACGGGTGAAGCGGCGCTGCAATTCCATATAGGTGTCGAGCGAGATGTTGTCGCGCTTGATTGCGAGCAGCGTCGTCTCGTCCACGCTTTGCATGGAGAGCGCAACGCCCTTGTTAAGTCCAGCGTCAGAAAGCAGCTTCTGTGTTTCGTAGGCGCGCTCGGTAGCATTTTTGGTGTTCTGTACCGACAGCGCGCGCGGGAAGCCGGTTTCCGCTTTCACTTTTGCGACGTAGCGCGCAATGTCAACGTCGCGCTTCTGGATGCCGAAATTGGCGTCGCAGCAGAAAATATATTCAATCTTTTTAGCGGCGAACCAGTCGACTTCACTGAACAGCCGGTCCTCGCCGAACTTGGTCACCTTGGCGGCAGTGGCGGAGCCCCAGTCGCAGAAGGTGCAGCGGAACGGACAGCCGCGGTTGGTTTCCCAGAGGCCGATCCAGCTTTCGTTCGGATTGGCCGCCATCAGGCGGTCGAACGCACCGGTCAAAAATGGCGACGGCACGTCGTCGAGATCGCGGAAACGCGGGCCGTTCACATTGCGCGTGAAGGCGCCATCCGGCCCAACGAAACTTACGCCGGGCAGCGCCGTCCAGTCGCGGGCCGGGTACGATTCGAGAATGCGCAGGAATGTTTCCTCGCCCTCGTTGTGAATCGCAAGGTCGATAAACCGATTGGCGCGCAGGAAAGCTTCCGGCTGGTCCGGCACATGCGGACCACCGAATATTATCATCACATTCGGATTCTGCTGCTTGAGGCGACGCGCGATCTCGAGCGAGATGCGGCCATTCCAGACGTATGTGCTGAAACCGACGAGATCCGCATCCTTCAGCGCTTCGACCGCGTCAGCTATGCGCACCCGCTTGTAAAGCGGCAGCAGGAAATTGTAGCGCGAGGCGTCGGCGGCTTTGTGCTCGACATAGGTTTGCAACAACGCGACCGAATAAGGCAGGTAGTTTTGACCCGAAAACGAGTTGTTGATCTGCACGAGCCCGATCGTAACGGGGCGGGACATTCCGGCATCGGGCCTGAATCCCGGTTTCGGCTCCCCCGCGGCGCGAATATTAGCGCTTACCCCCATATGCGTCGTCCCATTACCTGTTTACGTCCAGTTTGGTTGGTCGCGCGCCCCCGCGACGGCTAGCTATAGCGGATCGGCACAACCCAGAGAATAGCTTGTTCGGCCTCATTTTTCGAGGGTACAGCACTTTTTGCTAGCAATTGTTGCAGTTCCGCACCTGTTCCAACGTGCGCGCGTGCCGCTTTAAGCCGTGCCAATGCGACGGCGCAGCCGAAGAGCACTAATCGCGGTTCGCGCGTGCCAAGGCCACTGCCAGTCAATGGCACTGGCCGCCCGTAAGGTACGGCCCGCGCTCGCCAGCTGCCGCGCCCGCAGCTCGTAGTAGAGCTTGCGGAGGGTCTCGCGCGCGTGCCAACGGCGAAATGCGGTGTGGACGTCGGCCGAGATCCCGGGCTGCGCCATGTAGTAGCGCGCGACGCGAATATTCTCCACGAGATAGGGGGGTACCTGACTTCCGGGACTACGAATTGTGGACGAACCAGAGTGCTGGCGCAGCTCAGAGACGCGCACGCCGAGTGGGGCCTCCTTGAGGCCCGCCAACGCCACGCGAATCATGAGTTCGCGATCCGAGGAGCGGGGATAGTCTTCATCGAAGAGACCAACGCGCTCGTAAACACTCCGGCGTACGAAACGCGCGGTCATCAAGGGCAGATCGTCGAGTATATTGGAGAGCGTAAGGGCAGTGGTCGCGCGATCGTCGATGATGCGTACGGTGCGCTCGCCCACTTTGTTGTCCTCGAAAATGCGGGCACCGCCGGTCCAGACTTCGATCTCAGGGCGCGAAGCGCTTGCATGCGCGAGCGCATCGAGCGAGCCGGGCAACATGCGGTCGTCGCTGTTGAGCAATATGATGAAGTCGCCCGTCGCAGCGGCCAATGCCACGTTGTAGGCCGGCGTCACACCGCGTCCGAGCCCACGCATGACGCGCAGGTTCGGGTACTTAGCTAACAACCGCTCGGTGAATGCGTCGCTACCGTCATGAACAATGATGTGCTCGACCTCGATTGGTACAGCGGAACGGACGCTGTCGAGCGCCTTTTCGATATAGTGCGCGTTATCCGTGGTCGCTGTAACGATCGTAACTTTAACGAGACTCAAATGACCTCGCTTTGCTGAAGGTGTGTTCAGCGTCCGCCGGTGACGGCGATCACTGCGCCTGTGACATAAGACGCAGCGGGCGACAAAAGCCATGCAACCGCTTCGGCCACGTCTTCGGCAGTGCCGAGTCGGCCGAGTGGAATTTCTTTCGTGCGCGCGGCGTTCTTATCCGTCCTTGTCGGGTCGGAAATTAATCCCGGGCTTACCGCGTTAATGCGAATGCCGGCCGGGCCGAGCTCGCACGCAAGCCCATTGGTGATCGCCTCGATTCCGGCCTTCGCGCCAACGTAGGGCGCCAGCAAATATCCGCCCGTTCTGGCGGCCTGCGAGGAAATGTTGACGATGGCGCCGCCGCGCTTTTGGTGCACAGTGGACATATGGCGCACCGCCTCGGCGATGCACAGGAGGGGGCCGGCGAGCGTGACCGCGAGCACGCGCCTCATCATTTCGGGGGAGACCTGGTCGATCGGCAAACGATTGCCCGCCTCGGCCGCGTTATTGACCAGCGCGGTGATCGACCCAAGTTCCGCGGCCGCTGTCTTGAACAGGCGCGCGACGTCGGCCGGCTCGCTGACGTCGCCCTGGATCGCGCACGCGCGTCCCTTTTCGGCCTCGATCGCGCGCACGACATCGTGCGCAGCGCTTTCATTGCGAAGGTAATTTACTGCGACGGCATAGCCGCGGCGGGCGAGGAGCCGCGCCGTCGCCGCGCCAATGCCGCGCGACGCGCCCGTGACAATGCCCACCGGTTGATTTTCGGCCATCTGAAACACCCAAAGTATCGAGTGCCACAATAATATTGGCTTTGTCCAACAAACGTCTCGTCTGGGGGCCCCTGGGCGGCGTGCCGGCGCTTTCGCGATGGACGGGCCTTGCTATTCCCCCGGCTTTTCGGGTTTCTGCGTCCTTGGCGCGTGCCTCGCGCTTGATAGGCGGGGCGGCACCGTGGCATGGTTTGCGAAACCCCTCCAATTCAACCGGGACCAGTGACGGTGCTCCAGACCACCCAGAATCTGACCGACCGCGGTGACCGCCTGAGCCGCATTGCGGGCAATTTGCCGCTGGCTGACCAGTCGCGCCTGGTCAAGGCCGTTCCCCTTCCGGCGGATTGCCTCAATCGCCTGCAAACCGCGGTGGCGATCTACGTCTGGCACTCGCTCAGCCAAGCCTATCCCGCCCGCAATTTCGACCTCTCCACAAACGTGCTGGAGAACTATGAGGCCGGCGTCCTCACGTTGCCGAACCGGACGCCGAACGGCCTGCTGTTGCCCCGGCGCGAGACCTTCCTCTCGTTCAACTTGGTCCAGCAGGCTTTGGCGGCGACCATGGTCAGCCTCAAGCTCGACCGTTCGTTCGAGGCGTTCCAGGCGCCATGCAATGTGCGTATTGTGTCCGGCACCGCGGACGCAAAGGCCGACAACCGGCCCTATGCGTCGTCCAAGATCCACACCGACGTTTGGTACGGCGAGCCGCTGCGCTCGATTCTGTTCAATCTCCCGCTGCTCGGCAATTCCGGCGCGGTGGCGATGGAATTCTTCGAGCCCAATTCCTTCCCGGCCGAGTTCCAGAAGTCGCTCACCGACTATGAGGACGGCCGCAAGATCGCCGAAAGCGCCGAGCGGCTGCCGATGCGGTTCGATATCGGCACGCTCTATGTTTCGGATTCGCTGTCGTTGCACCAGACCGTGCGGCGCGAATCCGGCATCCGGCTGTCGCTCGACTGGCGCGCCATCCCGCGCGAACGGCTGGTGAGCGAGGCCGACGAACAGATTCGCTCGCGCGCGACCTATGTCGACACCGAGCGCTTCCTCGCCGGCGGCTCGACGCTGGTATTTGCCGACGGTGACCCGCTCGATGCTTTCATCCGCCGCGCGCGCGGCGAGACGGTTGGTCCAACCCATATCGAAGTCGTTCC
>DATFVF010000290.1:0-9722 GCA_035260465.1 Pseudolabrys sp.
GACGTCGGCAGGGCATTCGAAATCGTCACGCAGTCCACCGCACTCGCCGATGCGAGCCGCGATTTCAAAAGCGCGGTCGCGTCGATGCGAATTATCGTGAAGGATTTCAGCGCGAACCCCGATGACAATCTGGTGGTGAGCTTTGAGCAGGCGCATGCGCTGGCGGTAAAAGCGCTCGACTCGATTGCCGCAACGATCGATCAAAATCGCACCAAAGATCTCGACGGCATGCGCCAGGACGTGATGGCGCTGCGCGGGACCTTCAGCGACCTGGTACGCGAACAGAAAACTCTCGGCTTTGAAGAGTCATCCGGACTGCGCGGAAATTTGCGCGTGGCCGGCAATGCCGTCGAGCGGATCATCAACGAGAATATGTCCTGGTTGGCCGAAGCCGACGCCACGAAGCTTATGATGACTCTTCTGACGATGCGGCATCATGAGGCCGACTACCGGGTCAGCCAGAGCGAGGTATCGCGGCAGCAATTTCACAGCAGTTACAAGAAGTTCAACGACATCTTCGGCAATATCGACGGCACTCCCGGGATGAAGACGGCGCTCGAACAGCAAGTGAAGACTTATGCCGACACCTTTGACAAATGGGTCGAAGGTTACGACCGCGTGCGGCCACTGCGTGCCGTCATCGATATCGACAGTCAGCGGATGCTTCCGCGCGCGGATGAGATCATCCAGTATGCCCGCTTTACGGCGAGGGATGCGTCGCAACGTCTCGCTGCTTCGCAGGAACGCACGCGTACGGGCATTATCATGGTTGGCATCGCCATGGTCGCGCTTGGCCTTGGCTTTAGCTGGTTGATCGGACGCAGCATCACCCGTCCGCTCAATGGCCTGGCCGCGGTCATGAAGCGCCTCGCCAACGGCGACACCACCGCCCGTATTCCGGCAACGACCGCACGCGACGAGATCGGCGAAATGGCGCGCACCGTGATTGTGTTCCGCGATACGATGATTGAGCGCGAACGCCTGGCGCAGACCCAAACCGATGCGAGTCGCGCCCGCGAGCAGCGCAGCGATATGATTGCATCGACCATTTCACAGTTTAAGCACTCGGTCGAAAACGCGCTCGCCAAGTTACGCGGAGCATCGATGAAGCTTGAAATGAGCTCCGCGGATCTCAACAAGGCCGCCGACACGGTGTCGTCGGAAGCCGACACGGCCAAAAGTCGCGTGACCGCCGCGTCGGAAAACGTGACCATCGCCGCAAGTTCGGTCGAGGAGCTGGCGGCATCGATCGGCGAGATCGCCTCGCAGGCGGCAAAGTCAACGGACGTGGCCGGCCGCGCGGTTTCGGAAGCACAACGCACCGTTACGACGATGTCGGAGCTCGGCAACGCCGCGACCCGCATTGGTGAGGTCGTGGGTCTGATCCAGGCGATTGCCGGGCAAACCAATTTGCTCGCACTCAATGCCACCATTGAAGCCGCGCGCGCCGGTGAGTCCGGTAAGGGGTTCGCAGTGGTCGCGGCAGAGGTGAAGTCGCTCGCCGCTCAGACCGCCAAGGCAACTGAGGAGATCGCGGAGCAAATCGGGTCGATCCAATCCGCAGCTGCTGATGCCTCACAGGCGATCGAGCAGGTGGACGCCATCATTCGTGAAATGTCGTCGATTGCCACGATGGTCGCGGCAACCGTTGACCAGCAGAATTCGGCCGTAGCCTCCATCGCAGAGGGCGTCAGCCGCGCCTCGGGCGAGGCTCGCGTTGGCGCAGAAGCGATGAGCCGCGTCGCCGACGTGAGCACGGGCGCCCGCTCAACGGCCTCTGACGTGAAGGACCTCGCCGATTCAGTGGCCGTCGAAGCCGAGGGGCTAGAGGCGCAAGTGCGCCAGTTCCTGACCAACGTACAAGCCGCGTAAATTCCGTCGTCCGCACGGTCGCACCGGCACGGCCTTGCAAAGGCCGCAACAATAGACAATGTGAACGCCTTCCGCCTGCGGGAGCCCCCATTGCGCGTTCTTAATCGGTCACTGCTCGTTGCGACCAATGCCTTGCGGCATTTCATTGAGGACGACGGTTGGGCGATTGCGAGTCACATTGCGCTGTCCACACTGATGGCCCTGTTTCCATTTTTGATCGTGGTGACCGCGCTCGCTGGATTCTTCTTCGGATCGAAAGAGCTAGCCGACGAAGCTGCGCGCATCTTGCTGGAGGCCTGGCCGAAGCAAGTCGCCGCGCCGATCGCTCTCGATATCACCGGGGTCTTGACGTCGACGCGCGGTGACGTGCTGACCTTGGGCGTCGTGTTTGCGCTCTATTTCGCCTCGAGCGGCGTGGAAAGCCTGCGCATCGGACTGAATCGCGCCTACGATATCAAGGAACCGCGTCCGTGGTGGCTGCTGCGGATTGAATCGATCGTCTATGTCCTGGTGGGCGCCGTGGCGATCCTGGCGTTCTCGTTCCTTGTTGTGCTCGCACCGCTGATCCTGGCAAAGCTCGTGCAATATATCCCGGCACTTGAACAGTTCGGCGATTTGATCACGTTCGCGCGCTATGCAGTGGCTGCCGTCGTGCTTGTCGTTGCGTTGATGATCGTGCATCTCTGGCTGCCGGCGGGGCGGCGTTCATTTGGCCAGATCGCGCCGGGCATCATCGCCACGCTGCTGTTGTGGTTGATCAGCGGCGCCTTTTTCGGGCGCTATCTTGCCAATTATGCGTTTGCGTATGTTTCGATGTACGCCGGATTGGCATCAGCGATGGTCGCGCTGGTATTTCTCTATGTCAGCGCGTCGATCTTCATCTATGGCGGCGAGTTAAATTCGGCCATCGCCAAGATGCGGCTGACAGAACGCTAGCTCGTCGCTTCCTGCGCATCCTCAAATGTCTTTAGTCCCGTCCGCAGCGCATTGACCATGACCGCCATGTTGCCGGGCGGATGTTGGTTCTTCCACATTTTCATGTGCGCGAGCGGGATCTTATCCCACGTGAACACCTCGCTCATGCAGGGATCGATGCGCTGTTCCAGCACGAAACGGTTGGCCTGCGAGGCCTGCTTGAGGTGCGCGAAATGCGAGCCTTGGATACGCTTCTGACGCATCCAGACGTAGCGTGCATCGAACGTGAGATTGTAGCCGGTGGTCCCCGCGCAGAAGACAACCATGCCGCCGCGCTTCACGACGAGGCAGGACACCGGGAATGTCTGCTCGCCCGGATGTTCGAAGACGATGTCGACGTCCCGCTTGCCTGTGATGTCCCAGATCGCCTTGCCGAAACGGCGAGCTTCCTTGGTCCAGTCGTTGAATTCCGCCGAGTTCACCGCCGGCATTTGACCCCAGCACTTGAAGTCTTTGCGATTGATGACCCCTTTGGCGCCGAGATTGAGAACGTACTCGGCCTTCGACTCGTCCGAAACGACGGCGATCGCGTTGGCGCCGGAAGCCGCTACGAGTTGAACTCCAAATACCCCGAGGCCGCCTGAGGCGCCCCACACCAGCACATTGTCACCGGGCTTGAGCGTATGCGGCGGATGGCCAAACAACATCCGATACGCGGTCGCGAGCGTCAGCGTGTAGCACGCCGCTTCTTCCCAGGAGAGATGAGTCGGCTTGTGCATGAGCTGGCGCGACTGCACGCGGCAGAATTGCGCGAACGAGCCGTCGGGCGTCTCGTAGCCCCAAATTCGTTGCGACGGCGACAGCAACGGATCACCGCCATTGCAGTCTTCGTCATCACCGTCATCTTGATTGCAATGGACGATGACCTCATCGCCAACTTTCCAGCGCTTCACTTTTGCGCCAATGGCCCAAACCACGCCGGCGGCGTCGGAGCCTGCGATGTGATATGGATTTTTGTGGCCGTCGAGCGGTGAGATCGGAATACCGAGACCGGCCCAGACACCGTTGTAGTTGACGCCAGCGGCCATCACATAGACAAGCACCTCGTCCTCGCCGATCGGCCAGGTCGGCACCACCTCGAGCTGGAATGATTTGTCGGGAGGCCCGTGCCGCTCCTTGCGAATGACCCAGGCGTGCATCTTTTCCGGCACATGACCGAGCGGCGGAATCTCGCCGATCGCATAGAGATCCTTGAGCGCAGCAACACTTCTCGCCTTCGCGACAGCCGGCATCGAGATTCTCCCTACCCTGACAATAGTCTGGCGCATATTATGTTGCATCGCAATAACAGCTTCAGCGATGCGAAAACCGCCTATCCCACAGTGGTTTAAGGGATGCCTCGCCGAACTTTCGAAAAACTCGCGCAACGACTCTTAAGGGTTTTGCAATGCGAGCCAGCTTAGCGTGGCAAAAATCACCCCAGAGCACGGGATGTCCGAACAGATCATTCGCCGAACTGGACGGATCACAGACGTCCGAGCCGCAATGCCGTGGCTTGTCGCCGTCGGCATATATGTCCTGCTCATCGCACTGGGGCCGCGGCTTCTCTCCGATCCGGACACTTATTCCCACATTGCCCTCGGCCGCTGGATCCTCGAACACCACACAGTTCCGACGACCGACCCATTTTCCGCGACGCTGCAAGGAACGCATTGGGTTGCCTTCGAGTGGCTTTCGCAAATCGCATTTGCGATGGCTTATGCAGTCGGAGGTTGGCTCGGTGTCGTCGTGCTGGCGGCCGCCGCGGTTGCCACCGCGTTCGGCCTCTTGACCCGATTTCTGGTGCGCGAGTGGCAACCGATTGCTGTGCTGATTGCCGTACTCGCTGCTCTTCTGCTCGCCGCACCACATCTTCTGGCACGTCCACACATTCTGGCGCTTCCCGTGATGGTCGCCTGGATCGCGACGCTGATCCGCGCCGTCGATACGCGCAGCCCGCCGCCATGGCTTCTGCTTCCCTTGATGACGCTGTGGGCAAACCTCCACGGCAGCTTCACGTTCGGTCTTGCGATGGTTGCGCCGATCGCGTGTGACGCGCTTTGGCGTACTCCGCGCTCCGAGCGATGGAATGTTGTGCGGCAATGGGCACTCTTTGCCGTTCTCGCTTTCGCCGCTGCGTGCCTCAATCCCTACGGCCCGGAAATGATCCTGGTGACATTCAGGACCATCGCGCTGGGCGCGGCCCTGACGACCGTTACCGAATGGCGCTCGCAAGATTTTAGCCACCTCGGTGGATTTGAATTGATCATGCTTGGCGCGTTCGGCTTTGCGCTTTACCGCGGCGTGACGTTACCCTGGTTGCGCATTCTGATGGTCCTCGGTGTCCTGCATCTGAGCCTGTCGCAAGTGCGTCATGCCGATCTGCTCGGATTGCTTGCTCCCTTGCTTCTCGCGCGGCCGCTGTCCGAACAATTTTCAGCGCTTGCTGCAAGCCGGAAAGGCGCGATCGCGAGCGCGTGGACGCCCGCCGCAGCTGTGTCGTTGTTTGTCGTCATCACAGGATTGGCGGCGCTGAGAAATGATGTGCTTCCTTCGGTCAAAATTACTCCGGCGAGTGCGATTAACGCGATCGACATTGCCAAGGCCGGCCCGATCCTCAACGATTACGATTTTGGTGGTTACCTCGACTTTGTCGGCATTCCGCCATTCATCGACGGGCGCGCCGAGCTTTACGGTCAGGCGTATGTTTTGCGCCACGACCGCGCATTGAGCCTGCAAAACCTTCCCGACTTCCTGCGGCTGCTTGATGAATACCGCATCGGTGCGACCTTGCTCACGCCGTCAACGCCGGCCGTCGCGCTGCTCGACCGTCTTCCGGAATGGAAGCGCGTTTATGCCGACGACATCGCGGTCGTCCACACACGGCGGTAAATCGTCAGTCCTCAAATTTTCGGCAGGATAATCGGCCGTCGACGCAGCCCCGGCTTTAGTATTCAATCCCCTGCTGTGCGGCAGCCATCGGGGGCGAGCCGCGAATTGGGGGAGGACGTAATGGCATTGGACGCATTGATCATCCTCATCATCGTCGGCGCGGTTGCCGGTTGGCTTGCCGGGCTGATCGTCAAAGGGGTCGGCTTTGGCCTGATCGGCAACATCATTGTCGGCATCGTTGGCGCCTTTATCGGCACCTGGGTGCTCGGCGCCCTCGGCATCGCCATCGGCGGGGGCATTATCGCTTCGATCATCAATGCCACCATTGGCGCCGTGATCCTTTTGTTCATCATTGGCCTCGTGAAGCGGGCTTAAACCCGCTTTCTGCGCAACGGGACGCCCAATAAGCCACGCTCCGTCGGGCACAATACCGGCGGAGCGGCCGATGTTGCATTGCAACAAGTGCTGGGCCACACTGGCCACTGGCGACCGATGCGCGACAAACCATGGATTTTCCGTACTTACGCCGGCCACTCGACGGCCGCGGATTCCAACGCGCTCTATCGAAAGAACCTGGCCAAAGGGCAGACGGGCCTTTCCGTCGCCTTCGATCTGCCGACGCAGACCGGCTACGATTCCGACCACGTGCTGGCTAAAGGTGAAGTCGGCAAGGTCGGCGTCCCGGTCTCCCACATTGACGATATGCGCGCGCTATTCGAGGGCATTCCTCTCGATACGATGAACACCTCGATGACCATCAACGCCACCGCGGCGTGGCTGATGGCACTTTACATCGCGGTCGCCGACGAGCAGGGCGCGCCACGCGCTGCTCTGCAAGGCACCATTCAGAACGACATCATCAAGGAATATCTTTCGCGCGGGACCTACGTATTTCCGCCGGCGCCGTCCATGCGGTTGATCAAGGACGTGATCCTGTTCACGACCAAGGAAATCCCGAAATGGAATCCGATCAATGTGTGCTCCTACCATTTGCAAGAAGCCGGCGCGACGCCGGTGCAAGAGCTTGCCTTCGCGCTCGCCACCGCGATCGCGGTACTCGACACCGTGAAAGCCTCAGGTGAAGTGCCGGCCGAAAAGTTCGGCGAAGTGGTCGGCCGTATCTCATTTTTCGTGAATGCCGGCCTGCGCTTCATCACCGAGCTGTGCAAGATGCGTGCGTTTACAGAGCTCTGGGACGAAATCACGCGCGAGCGCTATGGAATCACCGACGCCAAACACCGTCTATTCCGCTACGGCGTGCAGGTGAATTCGCTCGGGCTGACCGAGCCCCAGCCTGAAAATAATGTGGCACGCATTCTGATCGAGATGCTGGCCGTTACGTTGTCAAAAAACGCGCGCGCACGTGCGGTGCAATTGCCGGCCTGGAACGAGGCACTTGGCTTGCCACGCCCCTGGGACCAGCAATGGTCGTTGCGGATGCAGCAAATTCTCGCCTACGAGACCGATCTGCTTGACTACGGCGATATCTTTGACGGTTCGGGCGAGATCGCGCGCAAAGTCGACGAGCTCAAGCGACAAGCCAAAGAAGAGCTCAAGCGGATCGAAGAGATGGGTGGTGCCGTCGCTGCGGTCGATACCGGCTATTTGAAGCAACAGCTGGTTGAATCGAACACGGCGCGGCTGGAGGCAATCGAACGCGGCGAGCAGATTGTGGTCGGCCTCAATAAATACCTTGAGAGCGAGCCCTCACCGCTGGCGGACGCCGCTGATGCTATTCTCACTGTCTCCGAAGATGCCGAGCGAGGGCAAATCGACCGGCTAAAGGCCTGGCGCGCCGCGCGCGACAATGGAGCGGTCGTCGCGGCTTTGAAAGGACTCAAGCGCGCCGCCACGAGCGGCGGCAATATTATGCCGGCGTCGATCGAATGCGCCAAAGCCGGCGTCACAACGGGCGAATGGGGCTGGACATTGCGTGAGGCCTTCGGCGAATACCGCGCGCCGACCGGCGTCGGCCGCGCCATGCGCAATGACGTTATCGGCCTCGACGACATTCGCGCTGACGTCGACCGCGTCTCGCGCAAGCTGGGTCGGCGCCTCACCTTCCTGGTCGGCAAGCCCGGACTCGATGGCCATTCCAACGGCGCCGAGCAAATCGCCGTGCGCGCGCGCGATGCCGGGATGCAGGTCGTTTACGAGGGAATTCGGCTGACGCCCGAAGAAATCGTCGAGGCCGCACGCCAACAAAAAGCGCACGTCGTGGGGTTGTC
The DNA here is from genome assembly GCA_035260465.1 of Pseudolabrys sp. GTDB lineage: Bacteria > Pseudomonadota > Alphaproteobacteria > Rhizobiales > Xanthobacteraceae > Pseudolabrys. Next base: position 7,947 of record DATFVF010000290.1, read on the forward strand.
GGTGCTTTCGGGAAGTCACCTGCCGCTGGTCGAGGATGTGGTCTGCCGCATGAAGCGAGCCGGGCTCGATGTGCCAGTGATCGTGGGCGGCATTATTCCGCCAGAGGATGCTGCAGAGCTCGAAAGGGCCGGAGTCGCAGCCGTTTACACGCCCAAAGATTTTGAATTGAACCGCATTATGTCCGACGTCGTCCGCATCGTCGAACGAGCCAGCGGAACGAACAACGTCTGACCTAAACTGTAAGGCTCGCCAACACTTGCGCGAGCTTTCCCGGGCTGACCGGCTTCACGAAATAGAAATTCATTCCTGACGCACGTGCGGCTTGTTCGTCACCGCTCTCGCCGTGGCCGGAAATGGCGATCACCGGCACCTGCCCGGCCTTGCCCGGCAGCGCCCGGATGCGTCGCGTCGCCTCGACGCCGTCGAGGCCGGGCAGCGTGATATCCATCAGCACGACCTCATAGCCGCCGCGCGCAGCTGCCTCGACTGCCGCCTCGCCGGTCTCAACGAAATCGACCCGATGGCCGAGCTCGCGCAAGATCGTGTTCATGACGACACGGCCATATGGATTATCCTCAGCGCAGAGAATCGCCAGCGACCGAGCGGACGCCGGTCGTGAGTCCGTTTGATTCGCCGCAAGACGTGCATCGACACGTCCGACCAGCACCGTCAGCCTAAATGTCGAACCGACCCCCAATTTGCTGGTGACTGTGAGATCGCCGCCCATCGCCTGGGCGATGCGCCTGACGAAGGACAGGCCGAGGCCGGCACCGCCGTAGCGCCTGGCAATTTCGGCACTCGCTTGTGCGAACGGACGAAACAAAAGCTTCAGTTCGGCCCTGCTCATACCGATGCCGCTGTCGACAAGCGTGAAAACCAGCCGCACCCGTTTGCGTGCGGCAGCCTCGGTGCTTACGGCGAATGTCACCGCTCCTTCGGGGGTAAATTTGACCGCGTTGTCCGCGAGGTTTTCCAACGCAGCGCGTAACCGCAAGACGTCTCCAGAGACGAGACCGGGCAGATCGCTGGCAACTTTAATGTCGGCCGTGATCGCCTTGTTGTTTGCGCGCGCAGCAAGAGCTGTGCCGATGGCCTCGGCGAGCACTCGCGGAGAGAATGGCTCGTTGCGAAGTACAAGGCCGCTGGCGTCCGCCTTGGCGGCATCGACGATCAGCGTGGCGAGCGCAGCGAGATGGTCGGCGCCACTCTTGACTGCGTTTGCCCATTCGCGCTCGCGCGCGCCCATGTCCGATGAAGCAAGCAACTCGGCCAGCGCCACGATGCCGGTAAGCGGTGTGCGAATGTCATGCGCGATACCGGCGAGTGAGGCTTCGATGGCGCGCGATGCGGCATTTCCGCTCGATGGGACAGGTCCGCGCGCGTGCAAGCGCCGCCGGCCGCCGGCCTTTTTCCTGCGCTTGCGTTTCGCCATTCCCTTAACCCCAGCCCGGACAATGGCACGGAAGGGGCGCTCAATCGAGCCCGACCAGCCGGCGGATGTCGGTGGGCGACGCCCCAGCCTTGCGCAGTTCGCGCAAACCGGTTGCCTGCGTCGATTTCGAGAGCTTCTTGCCCTCGGCATCGAGGACGAGACGGTGATGGTGGTAACGAGGCTGCCGCAAGCCGAGCAGCGTCTGGAGCAACCGATGCACGGCAGTTGCATAAAACAGGTCGTGTCCGCGCACGATGTCCGTGATGCCCTGCGCTGCGTCGTCGAGAGCCACTGCAAGGTGATAGCTCGTCGGCGTTTCCTTTCGCGCGAGGATCATATCTCC
>DATFVF010000291.1:0-2126 GCA_035260465.1 Pseudolabrys sp.
GACGCAAGCTCGCGATATTCGCGCAATGGAAGCGTCTTGGGGTCGTCCGTGAGCACCTGAACGCAAACATGGTCCGCACCCGCGGAGTCGTGCTCCTGGACGCGATTCAGCACCGCTTTCAAATCGCCCCAGGCAATCACGGCGTCGATCAGCCTGTCGCTGCCTCCATTGCTGAAATCGGCTTCCTCAAATCCCGAGCGCAAAAAGTTGTTTGTGTAATTGGGCAAAGTCAGGTAAATCGCAAGGAATTTCCGGGCAACGGCCCGCGCCTTGACCGGATCCTTCTCCAGCACCACGGCCTGCTCCGGACACAAATAAAGGTCCGGGCCCAGCAGTTCGCGAGCCTGAGCGGTGTGCTTTGGAGTCGTGTTGTAGGGATGCGCGCCGTCCGCGCGCGCGGCGGACAATTGCAGCATCTTCGGCCCAAGTGCCGCCAAAACGCGCGGCGGTTTCGAGGAGGGTGGCACGGCTCGATAAGGAGCCTTGTCCATCGCGTCCAGATATGCGCGCATCGTAGCTACGGGCTTCTCGTAACGATGGCCACGCAACTGTTCCACGAGCGGAATGTGGCTCACGCCGAGCCCAAGGAGGAATCGATTCGGGTAGGCCTCTGCCAGCGTTTTCTGTGCCGCAGCCATGGTAACTGGATCCCGACCGTAGATATTCGCGATGCCGGTGGCGATGACGATTCGCTTCGTTCCTGCTAAGAGCAAACCCGCGCTGGTGAGCGCTTCACGTCCCGTCGCTTCGCCAAACCAAAGCGCCCCGAAACCCAGCTCCTCCAATTCGGCAACCGCTTCTTGGGCTCGAGCCGCCGGAAAATTGTCCAGCTGGCTGGTCCAGATTCCAATCGCCCCAAGCTGCACCGTTCGTTGCGCCATCACTTCCTCCCGTACGGCCGGCCCGGCTACTATGATGAATTGGCGGATTCGGCGGTTACTGACACAAATTCAAAAAGGGCGCAGAAGACTGCGCCCTTTAGGGAAAGCACCGGCGTGAAACTCGTCTATGCCTTTTGTGCGTGGCGGCGGAGGAACGTCGGCACGTCGAGGTCGTCCGCGGGAACTTCGCGGCCGACTTCGCGGACATTTTCCTGAACTTGGTGGACGACGTTTGCCTCGCCCGGCTGCGGTTCCGGCGGCTCGGGAACATCTCGGCCAGCTTTCCAGGTCTTGGGCAAGAAGGACGGCCGCTGCTGGGCTTGCTTCTTGTTGGCGTCCCTGAAGCCTGCGGCGATGACCGTGATTTTCACCGTGTCCTTCATCTGATCGTCCTGCACGGCGCCAAAAATAATGTTGGCGTTTTCGTGCGCGGCTTTCTGGATCACAGAGGATGCCTCGTGGACTTCGTGCAGCGTGAGGCTAGAGCTGCCGGAAATGTTGATGAGGATGCCTTGCGCGCCCTGGATAGTGTTGTCTTCGAGCAGCGGGCTGGCGATGGCGCGGTTTGCGGCGTCGACAGCGCGGTTTGTGCCGGTGGCGACGGCGGTGCCCATCACGGCGTAGCCTTGGCCGTGCATGATGGCCTTCACGTCGGCAAAATCGCGATTGATGATGCCGGGCACGGTGATGATGTCGGAGATGCCTTGCACGGCCTGACGCAAAATGTCGTCAGCAATGCGGAAGGCGTCGAAGAAGCTCGTGCCGCGCTCGACAGTTTCCATCAGGCGCTCGTTCGGAATTACGATGACGGTGTCGACCGCGTTGATGAGCTCTTGCAGCGCCTGCTCGGCTTGCAGCATGCGCCGCTTACCTTCAAACGCAAACGGCTTGGTGACCACGGCCACGCTTAGCGCGCCGAGTTCGCTCGCGAGCGAAGCCACTACGGGCGCGGCGCCGCTGCCGGTACCTCCGCCGAGGCCGGCGGTGATGAAAATCATGTCCGAGCCTTCGAGCGCCTCGATAATTTTTTCCGTGTCTTCGAGCGCAGCTTTGCGGCCGACCTCCGGGTTTGCCCCGGCGCCGAGCCCCTTCGTCAATTTCGCCCCAAGCTGCAGCTTCACCGGCGCCTGCGATAGCTTGAGAGCCTGCAGGTCCGTATTCGCTGCAATGAATTCGACGCCTTCGACCTTCGCCCGAATCATGCGGTTCACGGCATTGCAGCCGCCGCCACCCACACCGATGACC
>DATFVF010000292.1:0-9908 GCA_035260465.1 Pseudolabrys sp.
ATCGGTGGCACGACCGACGGCCTGACGTCCTATGGCGCAACCGACGATAAAGTCTCGCTCGCGGCGCTTGGACGCGCCCTCGATCGGGGTGTCAATTTCTTCGATACCTCCAGCGTCTACGGCTATGGTCGCAGCGAACAGCTTATCGGCCAGGCATTTAAGAATGCCCGCGACCGGGTGGTGATCGCCACAAAAGCAGGGTTCACGCGTTGGGATGATGAACCTGATTTCAGCCCGGACGCCATCGTGCGCTCCTGCGAACAAAGCCTCGGGCGTCTGCAGACCGATCACGTCGACCTGCTGCAGCTGCACAATCCATCGCCGGAAGCCATACGTCGCGACGACGTTATAGCCGCCTTGGAGCGCATGGTACGGCAAGGCAAAACGCGCGCGTGGGGTCTTTCCATGCGTTCGCCGACGGACGCGCTCGTTTCACTGAACGAAACAAAACCCCCGGTGCTGCAGGTGAACCTCAACATGATGGACGTGCGCGCAGTTGCGAGCGGGCTACTCGACGCCGCGTGCGAGACCGGTACCGGAATCATCGCGCGCACGCCGCTCTGTTTCGGGTTTCTATCGGGCTCTTTCGGTCCTGAAACTGTGTTCGCGCCCGGCGATCACCGCAATGGCTGGCCACCTGCGCAAATCGAGGCGTGGCGCGTCGGAGCCGATCGTGTGCTGGCCTCTGTTCCGCACCCCGCAGGCTCGACGGCGACGCAGGCAGCGTTGCGGTTCTGCCTATCCTTCCAGGCAGTTTCGACCGTCATTCCGGGCATGCTTACACCCGATGAAGTCGACGAAAATGTCGGGGCGAGCGAGCTTGGAGCGCTGCCGCAGTCAGCGGTCGACGCGGTGCTCGCGCTCAATCGAACACATTCGTTTTTCGTTCGCGATTGAGAAAGTTGCTCTGATCAGCGCAACCGCGAGCGAAGGACTGGACGCGCATCCAATTCGGAAACCTCGCCGTTTTCGCCGACGATGTACCGCGTATAGTCGCGCCGGTGATGCGCCGTTTGCGAGTAGCGCGGCGCATCCTTGAAAATAACCTGGGTGCCACCCCAGTCAAATTGCATCGGGACCAGCAGAAGTTCGTTGAGAGCGGTCAGCACCTTCAGATGGTCTTCTGGCCGAACGACGAACAGCATGAAGCCGCCGCCGCCCGCACCAAGCAATTTGCCCCCAATAGCGCCGGCCTTTATGGCGCGATCGTAGATATCATTAACGAAATTAGGAGAGATCTGGTCGGACAAGCGACGCTTGATTTGCCAACTGTCGTGCAGCAGCCGCCCGAAATCCACGAAATCGCCGTTGACCATGAGTGCGGTGGCTTGGTCCACCAACCGACGCAACTCGTGCAGGTCGGCGGTGTGGCTCGGAATAGCTCGCACCTGCGCCGCCGCGATGTCAGATGCATTGCGCGAAACACCCGTGTAAAAAAGCAAAAGGTGATTTTCCAGTTCGCTCAGCCGTTCCTCTGAGATCGCCACTGGCTGCACATCGAAAGTGCCATCCGGCTTGATCTCAATCCGGTTAACTCCGCCGAAAGCTGTCTGGATTTGATCCTGTACGCCGACATTCTCTCGCAACAAATTTTGTTCGAGATGGATCGCTCGTTCGGCGAGTTCCCCCTTTGACATTTCGTGGTCGTGCAAGGCGTAAAGAGCATGCAACAGGCCGACACTGAACGCCGAACTGGACCCCAGGCCGGAGCGCGCCGGGAGGTCGCCATTGTGGTGCAGCTCAAAACCTTCCTCGATCTTGAGCATTTCGGCGGCGGCGCGAATTGCCGGATGTTCGATTTCCGAAGGCCTATCCACAAGCTCGATTTTCGACCACACGATGCGGCTCGCGTGCTCGAAGAATGGCGGCATGAACCGGCAGGTGATGTAACAATAGTGATTGATGGCCGCGGCCAAGACCGCGCCGCCGTGCTCCCGAAACCAGACCGGGTAATCGGTCCCACCGCCGAAAAATGAAACGCGATACGGAGTACGGCTGATAATCACGACGATGTTCCCCGACCGCTGAAAAAGCTCGCGGCTGCCTGCAGCGTTTCCGGTGTGCCGATATCGATAAAGTCAGTATTAAAAAGCATGCCATACAGCCCCTGGTTGATCAAACCCGGAAATACATCACGCTCCAGGCTGAGTGAAATTTGCTCCGGAACAGCAGAAAGCGCTGCGCGCTCGAACAAATAGATACCGGCGTTGATCGCACCGGCACTTGACGTGGCCGGCTTCTCGCTGAACGAGCGAACTGCTCCGGCGTTGTCTGTCTCGACAAGACCATAGCGGCTTGCGCTCGGTGCCGCCACGAGCGCGAGCGAAACCCGCGCTCGGCGCTTTGCGTGGAAGGCACGCAGGGCAGTGAGGTCGATATCGGCGAATGAATCGCCATTGAGCACCAGCACCGGATCGCTCTCGGTCATTTGCAACGCGAGGCGTGCAGCGCCGCCCGTGCCGAGTGGAACAGGCTCGACCGAGACCAACACCGCTGGCTTTCGCCCGATGTAGGCGCCGGCAACCGTCTCGACATCTGACGCGCGGTGGCCCGCGGCCAGGACGATGCGGCCGACGCCTGCGTTCGCGAGCCAGTCAATCAGCTTAGACAGAAAGGGCTTTCCGCCAATCGGGGCGGTTACCTTTTGGCGATCCGGCAATGCCTCTCTAAGCCGGCTGCCGAGTCCGCCTGCCAGCACGATGGCGTCAATCCTACCGCTTGTGCCGCTGGCCATCTGCTACCGGGTCAACAGACGGTCGCCTTCGCGCGCAACGCGTTGGCGCCAATAGCCGAGAAGGTCACGCATCGTCACATCGAAGGGAATCTCGGGTGTCCAGCCGGTATGTTTCTGGAATTTGCGCGTATCAGGGACCTGTAAATCGGCATCGATCGGGCGCAGCCGATCCGGATCGACCTCGATACGGATGTCTTTCGCTCTTGGAGACATATCAATAAGCGTCTTGAGGATCTGTTCGACCGTGCAACTGAAACTGCCGCCGATATTGTAATAAGCACCCGGCAGTGGACTGATCGTCACCAACAAATGATAGGCGCGCACCGCGTCACGCACGTCAGCAATAGTACGCAGCGACTGGAGATTGCCGACCTTCACCACTGGCGGAATGAGACCTGACTCGATCATCGCAACCTGTTTGGCGAATGTCGATTCAGCAAAGACGTCGCCGCGGCGTGGGCCTGTATGCGTGAACATGCGCGTGGTCATCACGGTCATGCCATAGGCTTCGGCGTAAAATCGGCCGATCAGATCGGTGCCGACTTTGGAGATGGCGTAGGGTGACGCTGGATGAAAACTGCATTCCTCGTTGATCGGCAACTTTTCTTTCGGCACGCGGCCAAAAACTTCCGACGAGGCGCAGACGTGAGTTACGGCGCGAGGATGAGTCTGCCGAAGCGCGTCGAGCACACGGGCCGTACCTTGAATATTAGTCTCGTAGGTATCAAGCGGAGATTCAAAGCTGGTACGCGGGAAGCTTTGCGCCGCGAGGTGGAAGACGAAATCGGGTGCCGCCTTGCGTACGACATCCTGAACCGCGAGCGTGTCGCGCAGATCACCGTAGAGAAAGGAACATCTCTCGCCGCGATTGGCCCGGCCAACGATCGTTTCGAGGTTGTCCAGCGGGCTGCGCCACCGGATCATGCCGTAAATATCCCAATCTGTATTCGCAAGCAGGTATTCAGCCAGATGCGAACCGACCATACCGGAAATGCCGGTAATCAATGCACGCGGCTTAGTCATAATCGGCTCCGATATCGCGAGCCTGCGCTCCGCGTCTGCACGTCTATCCAAGCCCCTTGTGCTTCATGAAGGCCTCGACTTTGCCCGTAACGTAATCGCGCGCTTTCGCATCGACGGCCTGATGGTTGCCAAAGGTGACGCCCCCGCGCATTACGCGCGTAGCATGCTCCAGGCCGCCGACAACGCGATGCTCGAACAGCTTCATGGCGGGTTGCACAGCGATATTCCCAGCGATGATCGGACGCGTTTCGATCCGGGCTTCCTTCATGAATTCCATAAATTCGTGCACTTCAAATGGCGCCTCGTCCTTCACCGTCATCGGGAAACCGAAGTAGGATGAGCGGCCTTTCGGCGTTTCAGTCTGGAACATGAAAAATTCCGACCAGCGGTCGAGACTCTTTCGCCAAGCTGCCGAATTCACTCGCCTCTGCTCGACGAAACCGGCGAGTTTGGGCAACTGCACCGAACCGAAGGCTCCTTGCAACTCGGTGGCGCGCATATTGTAACCAACATTTACGAATAGAAATCGTGGGTCGATATCAGGATATTGCTTCAAATAGCGGCCGCGGTCTTCGAGTTCGCGAGTCCAGCCATGGGCCCGTAGCGCACGCATCACTTCAGCAAATTCAAAATCCTCGGTCACGCACATGCCGCCTTCCAGCGTTGTCATGTGGTGGGAGAAGTAGAAACTGAAGGTGCCAACGCGGCCGAACCGGCCGACGGGAACGCCGTCATAGGATGCGCCAAGAGCCTCGCAGCAATCCTCGATAAGCTGCAATCCGCGCCGCTTGCAGATGTCGCCGAGGGCCGCCATGTCGCACGGATTGCCGTAGACATGGACAGGTATGATAGCGCGCGTGCGCGGCGAGATTGCGCGCTCCACTTCATTTGGATCGATGTTCAAGGTGAGCGGGTCGATATCTACAATCACCGGCTTAAGCCCACACTGCACCACAGGCCAGATTGTGGTGGACCACGACAGCGCTGGGACAATCACTTCGTCGCCCGGGTTCAACCGCTCGGGCATTGCTGGGTTGACCATGGCCGCAATCGCCAGAAGATTGGCCGACGAGCCGGAATTGTTCATGATGGCGTGCTTGAAGCCGAAGGCATCCGCGTATTCGCGTTCGAATCCTTTGACTTTCGGCCCCATGGTCACGTTCGTCGACAGCAGCACATCGACCGCCGCCTTAATTTCGTCAGCAGAAAATGTGGGCTCATGGAGTCGCACGACGGGGGCGTTCGGCTTGAAGCGGAAGTCGTGGTTCGCGGCACAATAGGCCTCGATTGCCGCGTGAACCCCGGCGAGCAGTGGATCGTCGGTCGCCATGGTCAAAACGGCCCCTTGAATTCCTGGATTTCCTTGGCTTCCACACCGTCTGGCAACCAGTGCGCACCATTTTCCTTGACCATTGCAAAGGCCTTGGCGGCGATGGTGCGGCCATTCGGATAATAGAGCTCCTCGAGCGGCTTAGTGGTCGGACAAGGCGTCGGCGCATAACCGACGCGCGCGATCCCGAGAGCCCGGCCGCTTGCGCAACGCTCCGCGACAGCGGCGACGATCTCGGCGGAGGCCCCACAATTGGTCCAGTCGTTGTCGACCACCAGCAGGCGGCCGGTGCGTTCGACCGATTGCACAATGGTTTCGATATCAAGTGGGGCAAGAGTGACGGGGTCGATCACGTCGGCATGGATGCCGACGGTTTCCAAATGCGCACGCGCGCGCAGCGCTTCGACCACCATGTGGCTGATCGCAACTATGGTGATGTCATCGCCATGCGCAAGCACGCGCGCATGGCCGAACGGCACCTCGTAGAGATGTTCCGGCACGATACCCTTGAGGCCGTAGAGCATACGGTGCTCCATGAAAATCACCGGATTGTTGTCGCGGATGGCCGCAACCATGCAACCTTTGGCATCGTGCGGTGTAGTCGGCGCCACGACCTTAAGGCCGGGGACATGCATGAAGAACGAATGCAGAGACTGCGAATGCTGCGGCCCCTGCCCCCAACTTCTCCCGATGATGCCGCGCACCACCATCGGGACATTCACGGTGCCGGCGAAAGTGTAGCTCATCTTGGCGGCGACATTGACCAGCTGGTTCATGCACAGCATCAGGAAATCCATGCGCTGGTGCACGTGGATGGGACGCATACCGGCAAGCGCTGCTCCGACGGCGACGCCGGTCATGGCATCTTCCGATAGCGGCGTATCGAAGTTTCGGTCACGGCCAAATCGCGTATGCAAGTCGCGCGTCGTACCGTACATGCCGAGCGGGTCATCGACCCCGAGCCCAAACACAAATACCTTGGGATCGCGTTCCATCTCCTGGATGGCCGCTTCATATAACGCCTGCGCGTAAGTGGTTTCGCGGCCGCGCTCAGTCATGGAACACATTTGTGAGCAGTTCGCCGCCGCCAGGGAACGGGCTTGTTTCGGCAAATGCAAAGGCTTCAGCTATTTCACGATCGACCTCGGCCTCGACGCGTTTGCGGTCCGCCTCCGGCAGGAGCCGCGCGAGCCGTGCGATCTGGTCGCGTTCGCGCCAGGTTTCGACTTCCTGCTCGCTACGATATTGCAGGTTCAAGTCTGCGCCGGGGCCGACATGGCGGGCAAAGCGATAGGTCTCGATTTCAATGAAACGTGGGCCGCCGCCACCGCGCAACTCCTGCACCGCGGCGGTGGTCGCATCGCGTAGCGCAAAAACGTCGTTGGCCGCGATCCGTTCGGCCGGCATCCCGTAAGCGCGAGCCCGAGCGCAAAAATCAAGGTTCGATAGACGGTCGCGGATATGTGAGTGGATTGCGTAGAGGTTGTTCTCGCACACGAAAAGCACCGGCAATTTCTTAAGCGCGGCAAAGTTCATCGTTTCGTGAAACACGCCCTCTTCCGTGGCGCCGTCGCCGAAGAAGCACACGACAACGCGATCCGATTTGGCGGATTTCAGTGCGAAAGCGTATCCGGCCGCCTGCGGAATGGTGGTACCGACCACCGCAGAGGTTCCCATCATGCCGGCAGCAGCGTCTATCAAGTGCATCGAGCCCGACTTTCCGCCGCCGCATCCGGTTGCCTTGCCGTAGAGTTCGGCCACCATTCGCTTCAAGTCGCCACCTTTGGCGAGATAGGCCGCGTGGCCACGATAGCTTGCGAACACGACATCGTCCGATCGCAAAACATCGCAGACGCCGACGGACGCCGCTTCCTGCCCAATGGATAAATGAACCGGGCTTTTGATCTTGTCTGTTGGATAGAGCCGCTCGATCTCTTCTTCGACGCGCCGAATACGGAGCATAGCGCCGTAGATACGGGCGACGTCGCGCACTGGCAATTGCATGTCGGACAGGTGCCGCATTTGTTCGTTCATGGCAGCGATCGCGGCCCTCTCAACGCAGAAAGCTCAGGAAATTCGTGATAAGTCCGTATAGGACTTGGGAAAAACGCTTACCATGGGTGGCCGTAGCGGGGCAACAATCCATGATTATGCCCCCATTCTCCAGCGCCCTACTTCGTGATTTTGTCCACTTATGGTGCGCATTCACTCGGACCGGCCGTATATCCGGAACGCTTCGTCGATATCCCCGAAAAAAACTTCGCGGCCTTTCGATAGCAATATCGCCTTCGTGCAAATCTTTCGACACAATTCGACCGAGTGCGAAGCGAGGACGATGATCCGGGCCGTGCCCAGGAATCGCTCGATCCTTTCCTGGGCTTGCTGCTGAAAATGCTCGTCGCCAGCACCGATGCCTTCGTCGACGAGCAAGATGTCGGGCGAGTGCGCGGTGCCCATCGCGAATGCAAGACGCGCCTGCATGCCGGCGGAGTAAATCCGCACTGGCAGCGAAAGGTATTCTCCAAGTTCCGTAAACACCTCAATGTCGCGGATGAATTCCGGCATTTGCTCTTTGGGCCAATGGTAGAGATTTGCAATCAACTGGATGTTCTCGTAGCCGGTGGCATCGTTATTGAGCAGCATGCTGTTCCCAAGCATGGCATAGACCTTGCCCTCTACGCCGATACTACCGCTCGTCGGCGCATAAATTCCGGCAAGTACGCGCAGCAGCGTCGTCTTGCCGGCACCGTTGGATCCAATTACACAGACGCGATCACCGTCAGCAAGCTCAAGGCTCACGTCGCTGAGCGCGTGAATGACCATTGTGCTGCCACTGTGGCTCACTGTCTGGGTGCCGACTTTCGCGCGTCCGAACGAAGGCAGCCGCAACAGCCGCAGCGAGTGACTGTCGTAAATCGGCAGCCGCACGCCTGCATTCTTGAGGGTGATATGGCTCATAGGAAAAACGCCAGCCGGCGGCGCATTCGGTAGTAAGTGAGCGCCGCCACAAGAAAAATGACTAACGTTGCTCCGGTCACCACCAGATAAATTTGTGCGGACGGCACTTCGCCGAGCAGAGGCGTACGAACGATCTGGATGAAATAAAACAAGATGTTGTAGTCGACGATGAATTTTCGATGCGCGCCAATCTGCTGGTAATTCCAGAACACTGGCGTCACCAAAAAGGCGAGCTGGAGAAGATTGCGTATGATCAATTCGAGATCGCGATATCGCGCGCATATAAACGCAAGGATGGTAACCACAAAAATACCGTTCAGAAAAAGAAGCAGGATCCCTGGGATCGCCAGAATGCTGACCCAGGTGAGCGGCACCAAGCCAACTGCAATTCCGACTAAATAAAGGACGAGGTGGTGTGCAAACGTGATGAAAGCCTTAGACACAGTGCGGCCGACATACAGGTCGATGCTAATGTTCGATGATAAAATCTGGCCGGTGTTACGAACGAATGTGCTGCAGCCTTCGATCACCAGCGTGGATATCGCCGACCAGATGATAATGCCCAGGCCAATATAGCCAATGAGATCCTTGATATTGCCACCGAACAGGCCAGACGTAACCAAGGCCAGCCCGCACACCATGACCGCGACGTTGATGGTCTCCCACAATGGACCGATCTTCGAGCGGCGGTATTGGCATTTCATGTCAAGCCACGCCCAGGTGAAGCTCGTGCGCAGATTCACCATCGTCCGCAAGAACAGGCGTCGTTGCAGGCCCTGCGCGAACTGCCGATCATCAGTAGCGGTGGTGGCCAACGGCGTATTCATAGACTCAATCTAACGGATACATTTTTGGGGGTCGCGCGAGGCTTCATAGCGAAGCAATCCGGTGGGTACAATGGATATATTGATGCAGATTCGTATCGATATCGCCGATCCATTGAATAAGTCCCTTGGCGTCGGCTAAGCTAAGCAATGTTTGCGCGAGCGGCCTGCAATATACTAAGACGCGACGGGGTGCGCCGCCTTTTTAACAATCGAATTGTTATCGTTGATTACCCGATTGATCCGCGGCGCAAAGGCGAAAACACCCATGTTGCGGCGCTGCTAAATCAAAGACGCGAGGCCATCGGCGCCTCAATCGCGGGGATGACGGCCACTCTCCCCCTTGCTGAAACGATCGCGCCCAAATTCTGGGACAATGAATGGTTCCCTCCGGTCGATGCCATTGCGCTTATGTCGTTTATCGCGCGCCAAAAACCGCGAACATATTTTGAAGTTGGGTCCGGTTACTCAACAACCGCCGCGCGACATGCCATTGATGAGTTGGGACTCGACACCCGGATCATATCGGTCGATCCAAAACCACGTGCCAACATCGACGCGTTATGTGACACCATGATCCGCGTACCCTTCGAGCAGGTGAAGCCGGCAGAATATAACGTCGTCAAATCCGGCGACGTTGTTTTTATCGACAATAGCCACCATTGTTTCCAAGGATCCGACGTGGCAACGGTGTTTCTTGATTTTCTGCCCTCGCTGCCTCCGGGCGTATTCGTGGGCATTCACGACATTTTTCTGCCCTTCGACTACCCTGAGGTTTGGAAGCGCAGGTTTTTTAATGAGCAATACACCCTCGCCGCATATCTTCTGGGGCTAGGCGACCGGGCTCGTGTTGAGCTTCCGGCATTTCTTGTCACAAATGACGATTCATACGCCACCGACTTAGCAACTATTCGATCATTTCTCGACAGGATAACCGCGAGGTTCCAAGGTTGCGCATTCTGGTTCTATTCATAAACAGCCCGGCGTGAGCCTCTCGAGTCAGTTGAAGCTAGATTGTTTTTAAATATATCAGTGGCTC
>DATFVF010000293.1:0-2718 GCA_035260465.1 Pseudolabrys sp.
CGCATGCAACACGATAGATGTCCCATGGGGAAGTTTTCGCGCGGTCGCAAGAAGTGCGTCAGTACGCGCGACCTCTCCGACCACGACGATTTCCGCACCGCTCAAATGCAGATCGAGCGCGTTGAGCAACGACAGATGTCCAAACACATTTTCAGCGGCGCTCGGCAATAGCGCGGTGAACAGCGCATCGGCCTTGCTGCGGCAATTGTCGTCGCCAGTGAGCACCGCGAGACGCACAAGATTTTGAGCAATCATACCTGTGTGATTCGGAATCGCGTCATCGACGGTCGAATGCGGCCGGACGATCAGTCCTTCCGCGTCGTTCGCCGTGAGATAATAGCCGCCATGGTCGGCATCGGCGTAATGCGCATCCAGCGAATGCTGCCAGGTCAGCGCGCAGTCGAGGTAAGACTGCTCGCCGGTGGCCTCGAATATTGCGAGGGCCGCCCGGATCATCGCGGCATAGTCGGAGGCCAGTCCGGGTATCAGAAGCCGTCCGGCGCGCCAGGAATGTCCTAGACGATCGTCTTGGGTCATGGACCGCGCGACGAAGTCGAAGGCGGTACGGGCCAGTTCTATCCAATCCGGAGCATCGAAGGCAGCCGCGCTGTGGGCAAGGGCTGCAATCATCAGCCCGTTCCAGTCGGCCAAGACCTTGTCGTCGAGCCCGGGCCGCACCCGTTTGGTGCGCTCCTGCTGCAGCATCGACCGCAGCATGGCCAGGCGGCCCGCTTCATCGGAGGTGTCCGCCAAGCCATTGAGGCGATTGAGGATATTGCTGTTTTCAAAGTTCCCGTTGCGGGAGACATCGTATTTTGCAGCAAAAAATGCTGCGGAATCGCCAGCAGAATAAGGCGCAGCATCGGCGGGACCGAGCGCGTGTTCGATCTCTTTGAGCGACCAGACGTAGAACTTGCCTTCCTCGCCTTCCGAATCGGCATCGAGCGACGACGCGAAGCCGCCCTCGGGCGTGGTCATCTCTCGTCGGAGCCAGCCGACCGTCTCGGCCGCGCGTTCGCGAAACAGCGGATTTTTGATTCGCGCATAATCGAGCGCTAGCATGTCGAGGATCTGCGCGTTGTCGTAGAGCATCTTCTCGAAATGCGGCACCAACCATTTGTCGTCGACCGAATAGCGCGCGTAACCGCCGCCAAGATGATCGTAGATGCCGCCTTGGCTCATGCGCGTCAGCGCAAGCTCGGTGGTGAGAAAAAACCGATCGTCTTTGGTGCGTGCGCCGGCGCGCCACAAGAATTCAAGCATCGCGCATTGCGGAAATTTGGGCGCGCCGCGCAAGCCCCCATTGACCGGATCGGTCGCACGCGCAATGGATGTCGCCGCACTGTCGAGCTCTGTTATGCCGATATTTGCTGGATTATCCGAACGCGCTCGTTCGGCGAGCTTCGCAACAAGCGAATTCCGGTTCTGTGCGATCTTGTTAGGTTCATCGCGAAAGATGCGCGCGACTTCGCGCAATACGTCGGTGAATGCGACGCGGCCGTATTGCGATGTCTTCGGAAAATATGTGCCGCCCCAGAACGGCGAGCCATCGGGCGCGAGAAACATCGTCAGTGGCCAGCCGCCCTGCTCGCCTAACAGATGCAATGCGTTCATGTAGATCTGGTCGATGTCGGGTCGTTCCTCGCGATCGACCTTGATTGAGACGAACAACTCGTTCATCGCCGCAGCGGTGGCTTCATCCTCAAAGCTCTCATGCGCCATGACGTGGCACCAATGGCACGCGGCATAGCCGACCGAGAGCAGAATCGGTTTGTTGGTTCGCTTCGCCTCCGCAAGCGCGTCGGGTCCCCACGGCCACCAGTGGACCGGATTGTGCTGATGCTGCAGCAGATAAGGCGATGTCTCGCGGGAGAGGCGGTTTTGGTGAAGAGCGTCCGGTGCCGAGGCCATCCATAACCATACCCCGAATCGGAATTCAGCAAAATCCGCAATCACCGGTCGTGGATGTGCCACTCCTGCTAATTGAGTCTCGACCACGCGCGAATTTGCGTTGCGTTCAATCCGAAATGCCAAACTATTGAAGAAGCGCACGACCCCGTGGAAGTTTGTCGGCTTCACTGACGCGAATATTCGCGGTCCGAACCGGCTGCCTGCGAGGGTCAACCGGGGTCCGCTTCGGTCACTCCTTTTGCCCGCCGAAAAAAACGTAGCGGGCGACACGCGGTGCGACTACGCCGGGATGGGATAACTGCCCGTCTTTCCTGCAGTTTCAATTTCTTGACCATACGGGGTCTTTCACCGTAGCCGAAACGACATATTCGTGGATGCCAATTTTTTGGCCATACGGGGAAGGCCGGAAAAGCGCAAATATTCACGCGAGTCCGGGAGTAATATGGGGAATCCCAGTATAAAGTCCGTAAGTGGTTAGGATCGTCTTCCGTGGACGATGCCTCACGCAAGGGAGCCGCAGACTCATGAGAGTACGTTTCTGGGGAACGAGGGGGTCGATCGCCACCCCTGGGCCGGGCACGAACTACTTCGGCGGCAATACCGCGTCGGGCTGACCACTGCCAACGGCGACCTTCTAATTCTTGACTGCGGCACCGGTGCGCACCGGCTGGCCGCCGAGTTGATGGCCCAAGGCAAGAAAGCCATTAACTCGAACATTCTCCTCGGACATACGCACTGGGATCACATTCAAGGCTTTCCGTTCTTCAGCCCGGCCTTTGTCAAAGGGAACTCCGTCGCGATCTATGG
>DATFVF010000294.1:0-2251 GCA_035260465.1 Pseudolabrys sp.
ATTCGCACGATCCCCTCCGATTTCAAACGATTGACTGATTTTCAAACATGCGTTTGAGACAACTTCAGGGCGAAAAGGAAAGGCAAGCGTGACAAAGCAGGGGAAAAGTAACGCCCTGGCGCGACCGAACGCTGACTGGGCGCGGCGGAAAACGTGGTCGCTGAAGGATTTGCGCTCGGCGGCGCTTTACCGAATGCGTCCTAGGACCGCGTCCGCGTTGGCAATCGGCCGAGCCCCTCCGCGGCCCAGGTTGCGATCGTATCGGCAAGCCCGTCCACGAAGCGTTCGTCGATCTTGAGGCGGAGCGGAGGGTTGGCAAGCTGGTCGGCGTTGCGAACGAAAATGCTGCACTGCCCAAACAGCCACAGCGCACCGACGACCGCCTGCTGGTCCGTGGCCCTGCTCGGTAGGAATCGACGAGCCAACTCGGTCGCAACGGCAAAGAACGGCGCCACCTCCCGGGCCATGAATTTGCGAAAGACCGGGCTGGGCTTGAGCGTTTCCCAGTTGAAGATGCGCACATATTCGCTGAGCTCGTCGCGCGCGGTCATCGGACGCAGTTGTCGGCGCACAAATCGCCGCAATGCCGTTTCGCGTGGGAGGTTGTTCTGCGGCGCCTCGTCATCCTTCATCAGCGCGCGCAATGCCGCTTGCAGAACCGCGCGATAAAGCCCCTCCTTGCTGCCGAAATGGTAATTGATCGCGGCCTGGTTGACGTCCGCCTCGGCGACGATGGCTCGAATGCTGGCGCCCTCGTAGCCGTTGCGTGCAAAGGCGTGGGAGGCCGCTTTGATGATCTTCTCCCGCGTGGCCTTCGAGACTCGCGTCACTTTTGCTGGTCGCGGCATGCCGATTCCGAGAATTAAAACGGTCGTTTGAACATAGCGGGCAGCGGTCGCTTCGACAAGATCGTGCGCGTACAACCTGAGTCTCATAAACGGGAAAGGAAGACGCCCGTGAACGATAGGCGTTTGACCGGCATGCCGGATTCACAGGTTCGCGTCGTCGCCGATAAGCAAGTCGCGCAGATTACAGCCGACAGGAAAGCCATAGCCTCGATATCGTTCGAACCACTTCAGCGAACCAGCCTTATGATACGCACTCGCGTATATCTCGGCACCGATCATCTGCAATGCGAGAATCAGCGCCTGAAACGAATCGATGCCACCCGCAAAATGCGACCTTTTCTGGCTTGGCCAGTCGATCTCGTATCGGCAGACCCACATGCCGTCATCGTTCTCTGGCTGGAACAGACGAACTGATACTTCTGTGTCGCCTGATGGGCCGGTTATGACGAGGCGTCGATAAGCTATGAGCACGGCTGCACCTCTGGAGTCCTGCTCCAAACGATGCCATTAATTTCCCCCTGTTGCGAGCCGTGTGACAATTGTCCTGCCGTGCGCAACGACCACGGGGCGACGCCGCTGATGATTGCAATACCAAAGTCGACAGTCAGCCGCGGCAGGTCACACCGCGCGGCAGCCCGTCGTTTCGCCTGACAAGATCGCACTGATCTTCATTGCCGATATTCCCGGAAGATTTCGCGGCGCCGATTTCGTGCGTGAGGCAATTCGGAAGGCCGCTTATTCCAGCTGCGACGGCTTCAAATCGGGGTACAATTCAACGATTGGATTGATGACATCCAACAGCATGCATCCCATGGATTGTCCGATCATCCGTTTATATTTTTGAAATTCATCGTCCGCACAAATGGATTGTATCTCGGCGAGGATCGCATTTTGCTCCGCGCCATGCTTGATCATCAGGTCGACAATCTTCTTAGCCGCCTCACGGGACATCGCCGACTCCTGGACATCGACTCTTGCCTAGCCTCTGATAGCATGGCGGACGCTGACGATCGCGCCGATCTGATCGGCGTATCTGCAGTAACGTGTCGCAATCGTTCCATGCCGTACGTAATACTGCGCTTGTGTTTTGGGCAGCGGCGTCGCGGGCACCGCCATTCCTCGACCCAGGCTTGAGCGGTTCGGTCACTCGGTCCACTCATGTACGTGATAGTCGAAAGTAGCAGCGGCCACATTTTTGGGTTCGGATTGACACCCAAGAAGGCGATGGACCACTTCCTCCGTGGTCTTCTGTCGTACGACGGACCTCGCCTCGACACCCGCCGTTGTTCGCCGGCCCTCTACCGCCAGCTTCAAGCTCTCGAGCGCAGGGGTATGTTTTATGTCGACTGCCGAATCAACCGCGACGGCGTTGCAGTGTGTCGAAAGGACATGCCGCGGACGAT
>DATFVF010000295.1:0-6269 GCA_035260465.1 Pseudolabrys sp.
AGCATTGGCCGTAATAGATGCCTTCGCGCTCAGCCTTGAACCAGGTCTCGTTGATGCGGCCGGGGATCGCGTCAATCTTGATGCCAAACGCGGGCACAGCGAAGGAATGGATCACGTCTGCGCCGGTGGTGAGTACATGCACCACTTTGTTCACCGGTACGACCATCTCATTGTCGACTGCCAACAAGCGCGGCTGGCCGGGCTTGAGGTCTTTCTCCTGCACCATCAGCGAGTCAAATTCGAATTTGCTGTCCGGGTAGCTGTAACTCCAGAACCACTGCTTGCCGGTCGCCTTTACCGTGACATCCGCTTTCGGCGTATTGAGCTGGAAGAAGAGCAAACGAAACGACGGCACCGCGATCGTCACCAGAATGAGAACCGGGACGACCGTCCAGATCACTTCGACCGTGGTGTTGTGGGTGGTGCGTGAGGGTGTCGGATTGCTGCGCGAATTGAACTTCACCACCACGATGAGGAGCAGCGCCAGTATGAAAAGAGTGATGGCCGTGGTCACCCAAAGCAGGAAATCGTGGAACCAGATGATGTCGTCCATCACCGGGGTGGCGCCCTTCTGCATGCCGAGCTGCCATGGTTCAGGTTGCCCCGTCGCGGCCATCGCCGCACCTGTGCCATATACGATCACGCTCGTGACGATGAATGCGATCAACCGCTTGAGCACCAGCATAGTTCAATGCGCTCCCTCGACGAGAAAAACGGCCTTGCTCAGGCCCCGTGTGCCGCCCACCACAGGCATGATGTTCGGCGCGGCCCGCTGAGCACGACATTTGCCACGGGCGTGGCAGCTTGGGCGGTGCAGCGGGACGGGGGGAAATCCCGGCCTCTCAAACCACAATTCCAGCCTTGCCGCAATGCGCCTCATAAGCTCGTCCATGCGACAAACGGCGTATCCAAACCGGCTCCGGCACCTTCTTCTGCCACAGTGCCGGGCCAAAGAGCGCCGGCCCGGTTCGGGGCTTGCTTGACAGGATCGGCCGGGCATGACCATCGAGAACGAATAAAATACCGTTCGGGCGGCGATTCGCCGGCCAAAGCCGGATGCCGAGGGATTGAATGATGCGAATTTTCGAACATGGCGGGCTTGCCCTTAGCCGTTTGGTCCGGCTCACCGGAGTGGCGGCGGTTGTGGTGATGGCATTTGCACCGGCTGGCCCCGCGCTGGCCCAAGGTGCCGTCAAATCTGTGCACAAAGATTGGCAGATCCGATGCGACACGCCGCCCGGTGCGAAGACCGAGCAATGCGCGCTCATCCAGAGCGTAACCGCAGAAGACCGCGCCAATGTCGGTTTGACCGTGATTGTGCTCAAGACCGCCGACCAGAAAAGCCGGCTGATGCGCGTGGTCGCTCCGCTTGGGGTCCTCTTGCCTTCTGGTCTAGGGCTCAAGATCGACCAGGCAGACATCGGCCGGGCTGGCTTTGTGCGATGCCTGCCCAATGGCTGCATCGCCGAAGTGATCATGGACGATGAGCTGCTCAAGAAGCTTCGCACCGGCAAGACCGCGACCTTCATTATCTTCCAGACGCCGGAGGAAGGCATTGGCTTCCCGATGAGCCTTGCCGGTTTCGGCGATGGCTACGACAAGCTGCCGTAAGCCCCCTCGCGGCCCGGGTTCCGCCGCATTATCTATCGAATACTGTCGCGTAACGGAGCCGCATATGACGCTGCCATCTTCCCTTGTTGATCGCGCCGGGCTCGACCGCGCGAAAGTACGGCAACTGATCGGCCGCGGCCTGGATGGCGCCGATGACGGCGAATTGTTCCTGGAATATCGGCAGGCCGAGGCTCTGACTTTCGACAATGGCCGGCTCAAGCAGGCGACCTACGATACTGCACAAGGATTCGGTCTGCGGGCGGTGAAAGATGAAGCGGTCGGCTATGCGCACGCCTCCGACTTGTCGGAAGAGGCGCTCGCGCGCGCAGCGGAAGCGGTGCGTGCGGTTAAGGGCGGCCACAACGGCACCTATGCCGACGCGCCAGGGCGCACCAATCGCAAGCTATATACCGACGACAATCCGCTCGGGACGCCCTCCTTTGACGCAAAGGTGAAGCTCCTGGAATCGATCGATGCTTATGCGCGCAGCAAAGACCCGCGCGTACGGCAGGTCACTGCAAGCGTCGCCGCGAGCTGGCAGGTGGTGGAAATTCTGCGCGCCGACGGAGAAACCTATCGCGACATTCGTCCGCTGGTGCGCCTCAACGTCTCTGTCGTCGCCGGTGATGGCGACCGGCAGGAATCCGGCAGCCACGGCTTCGGCGGACGCGAGGGCTTTCAAAGGTTCATCGAGCCGCAAGCGTGGCAGGGCGCGGTCGATGACGCGATTCGCCAAGCGCTGGTGAATCTCGATGCCGTTGCCGCTCCCGCGGGTGAAATGGATGTCGTGCTTGGCTCGGGCTGGCCCGGCGTGATGCTGCATGAAGCGGTTGGCCACGGCCTCGAAGGCGATTTCAACCGCAAGAAAACGTCTGCCTTCGCAGGCCTGATGGGCCAGCGGGTCGCGGCCAAGGGCGTAACCGTCGTCGATGACGGCACCATGCAGGCGCGGCGCGGTTCATTGTCGATTGACGACGAAGGCACGCCGACCAACCGCACCGTGCTGATCGAGGACGGCATACTCGTTGGCTACATGCAGGACCGCCAGAATGCGCGGCTCATGGGAATGAAGCCGACCGGCAACGGAAGACGCGAAAGCCATGCTCATGTTCCGATGCCGCGCATGACGAATACCTACATGCTCGCCGGAAAGCATGACCCGAAAGAAATCCTCGCGTCGGTGAAAAACGGCCTCTATGCCGTGAGTTTTGGTGGCGGCCAGGTCGACATTACGTCGGGCAAATACGTGTTTCAGTGCACTGAGGCCTACAGGATTGAAAATGGGAAAGTTGGCGCGCCGGTAAAAGGCGCGATGCTGATTGGCAATGGTCCAACCGACCTCCATCGCGTCACGATGGTCGGCAATGATTTCGCCCTCGATCCGGGCATCGGGACCTGCGGCAAGAATGGCCAAGGTGTGCCGGTGGGCGTTGGCCAGCCAACGCTGCGAATGGACAAGATAACGGTGGGCGGCACCGCTTAATTCGATGGAGTGATTTAATGCCGGAAAGCTCGCGCGTTGGCCGCTGGGTCAAGAACGTCGTCGATATCGCGGTTATCGTATTGATCGTGCTGGCAGCGAAGGCAGCAATCGCCGAACCGTTTTATGTGCCGTCCGGCTCGATGGAGCCCACGCTCCTGATCGGCGACGAGTTGCTGGCGACAAAATTTCCCTACGGCTATAGCTCGGCTTCGTTGCCGTCGTTCCTTGTGTTGCCGAACACGTCACGCGTCCTTGCGGCATTGCCCGAACGCGGCGATGTTGTCGTCTTTCGTTGGCCGGGCGACCGATCGCAGGTCTGGGTCAAACGCGTGATTGGCTTGCCGGGAGATCAGGTTGGCATGCGCAGCGGCCAGGTCTGGATCAACGGCACGCCAGTCGAACTTCGTCCGGCCGGCATCGGCCAAGCGGAAGTCGAAGATGGCGGCGCTGTGTCGGCCGCGCGCTACATCGAGACATTGCCCAGTGGACGCGAACATCCGATCTTCAAGATGGTCGCTCACGGCGAATACGACGACACCGCGGACGTCTTGGTGCCGCCTGGCCACTTGTTCGTCATGGGCGACAACCGCGACAATTCCGCAGACAGCCGCGTGCCGCTGCGCGCAGGCGGCGTCGGACTATTGCCGGTCGAGGATCTGGTCGGACGCGTGGACGCGGTCGTCGGTTCGTGGGATCTCGCTGTCAGAAACCGGCCGATAAAGGATTGGCCGTCCGGTTTAAGGCTGTCGCGATTTTTCACCGCCGTGCACTGAGCGTCCTCACCGCACCACACCCGAAATGCAGCAGGGCTTGCGCCGCGGCCGCGTGAGGGTGTCCTTGAGATAGCAGCGCGCCGCCGCGCCGATATATCCCGGACGCACATAGGTCCACGCACGGCATTTGTTCTCCGCCTCGCATGCCGCCTTGCAAGGCGCGCCAGCAGGATCGGGCGCGACCTCCAAATTTCGGTAATCGCCGCCGAAGCGATCGATCGCAAATTCGATCGGCCCCTTTCGCGGCTCGATGACGCCAGCGCCGCGCACGCCGGACACGCAGCAACTGTCCTCAACCGGTGGCGGAACGCGATTTTTTAACCAGCAGACGGCGATTGCATTGTCGGGGCGCGGAAAAGAGAAACTCCAGGCGTGGCACCGTCCGTCGCGCTCGCAACGCGTGGCACAATCCGCGGGATCGCCACTGCGAACATCGAACTTGAGATAGTCGCTGCCTCGGCGATCGAACCCCGTCTGGGCTTGCGCGACGCCAGCCGTCGCCAACAGGACCCATGCGAGCATGGTCCCCAGCCTGGTCGGAAATCGCATGCGCGCGCCGCTCGAAATTCGAGAGTCGGAAAAGCTTCGCCCGCCTGCATATTAGCGCACCCAAAAATCATTGTGCAGGTCCGTAAAATTGCCGGACATCTGAGAGAATTTGTCTTGCCAAATGATAGCGCCCGCCGGAGGGGCCGGCGGGCGCTGGATCCGGCCGCGAGCGGGGATGATCGCGGGTGTCGGATCAGGCGGCCGATGAGAGGGATCGGCCGTTTGGTTGTTCGTTACGAAGCCTGGAGCCTGGACCGATCCGAAGATGGGCGGCGGCTGCCGATGTCGAACTCGGCGCGCCTCACCGCGTGGTTGAGGCGGCGTTCAAGCGCGCGCTCGCGCAAGAGCGCCGTCGGGTCGTCCCAAAAGGGCTCCGAGAAGGCGTCGCGGACATCGGCGCGGGTGATGCCGATGTCAGTGAGCATGTGGCGATCGAGGCCCGCCAGGACATTGGCCTGTCGGCGGTGTTGACGTGCCCGCGCCAGCTCTTTGAGCCAGCGGGTGATCATCGCCAACAGGGCCACAAAGGCACCAACCAGGGCGCCGCCGGCTATCGGCAAAACGGGGAAATTTGCGTTTCGCATGGCAGTCTCCATCACAGTTCGCGGTTACCACGCCAAAATCGCTTCTGGCGCCGCCCAGAACCACCCGAAATCCCCACCCGAATCCTCTGGAACCCCTGAATATTGCACCGCGGGGATTGATTAGTGAAACGAATGTTTTTAATCTGATCAATCAGAAACAATGATGTTGGCCGCCGGGCTTTAAACCCGGCTTTTCAGGACCGCCGCCATGACCGCAATGCTCGACACCGACCAATTGCGCACCTTTATCGCCATCTCCGAGACCGGCAGCTTCACCAAGGCGGCTGATGTCGTGAACAAGACTCAGTCCGCCGTTTCGATGCAGATGAAGCGGCTGGAGGAACGCCTGGAGCGCCCGATCTTTTCGCGCGACGGACGCGCGTCCAAGTTGACCGAGGATGGACAGCGCCTGCTCGATTACGCGCGCCGCATCGTCAAGCTCAACGTCGAGACATTGGCTGCATTTTCGGACGCCGAATTGTCCGGCCGGGTCCGGCTCGGCGTTCCCGACGATTACGCCGACCGTTACCTGCCCGAGATCATGGCGCGCTTCTCGCACAGCTATCCGGCGGTCGAACTGAGCGTCATCTGTGAACCGTCGGTCGATCTCCTCGAGCGCATCGACGCCAACGAGCTCGATCTCGCCATCGTCACCAATTGCGAAAGCAAGCGGGCATCGGAGACATTCCGACGCGAGCGCCTGTTGTGGGTGACATCGAACCGGCATTCGACTCACCTCGAGGAACGCCTGCCGCTCGCGCTTGGGCGGCCGAGCTGCACCTGGCGGCGCATCGCCATTGAACGGCTGGAAGCAATCGGGCGACCATTCCGCGTGCTGTATTCGAGCTCGAATGCCGGCGCGGTTGCTGCGGCTGTGCTTGCGGGACTCGCGGTGTCGGTGTTGCCGGAGTCGGGCCTGCGCCCCGGCATGCGGGTGCTCGCGGCCTCGGATGGATTTCCGGAGTTGCCCACCTGCCGCATCGGGCTGGTGCGCAATGCGCACGAAAGCACGACGCTGGCCGGCGCACTGGCCGAACACATTGTTTCGTCGCTCGATAACTTGTCGGAAGCGCAGGCGGCCGAATAATCTTGCGTCCTCATGGTGAGGAACCTATGCGGCGCCTCATTCTTCGAGACGCGGGCCGCGCCCGCTCTTCAGGATGAGGTCGATCAATACGCGTAGTCCTCGAAGATCGGCTCGACTGAATCATTCCATTCGCCGTGGAATTTCTCGAGCAACTCCTCGGCTGGCGTAATTCCACGTGCGAT
>DATFVF010000296.1:0-10166 GCA_035260465.1 Pseudolabrys sp.
AGCAATACTTCGCCATTGGGTTGTTGAAGATCGCGCGGTAGTTTGGAATGAGCGTCGATAAATCGAATCGGCCCGGCTTTTCTTCCATGCTGCGAAAGCCTGGAATAGCGACGGCAAGGGCGACCAGGTCGATAGCGCCGGTGACAAAGAATACTCCGCGCCATCCGATCAGGTCCCCGATCACGCCGGCGCCTGAAGCACCCAAGAGATTGCCGCTCATGGCTGCAAACAACAGCTTGCCGAACGCGATCTGGCGCTTCGCTACGGGAACGCGGTCGCCGACGAGCGCGAACGCAATCGGAAATACTCCCCCAGCAGTCATCCCGGCGAGCACGCGCAAGCCCATCAGGGTCTCGAAATTCGTCACCATCCCGCAGGCGAGCGTGGTGATGCCGCCGATGAGCATGCACACCGCGATCAGCCGCGCCTTGCTGAACATATCGGCAAGCGCGCCCAACACCGGCTGAATCAACGCGTAGGGCAAGGTGAAGCCGGTCGACAGCAATGCGGCGGTGGTCGGCTCGACCTTCAATCCGCTTGCGACCTGCGGAATGACCGGATCCACCGAGCGCATGAACAGCGACGTCGCGAAGATCACGAACGCCATGAGATTGAGGACGCGCCCCATGTGATGCGAGAGCCTTCGACGATCAGCGCTTGGCCAGCCGGTCGAATTCGACCAGCACACGCAACAGCGGCTCCATTTCCTTCAACGGCATCATATTGGGACCGTCGGATGGTGCTTTGTCAGGATCCTGATGGGTCTCGATAAACACGCCAGCAACTCCCACAGCAACCGCTGCGCGCGCGAGCACCGAAACAAACTCGCGCTCTCCGCCGGACGACGTCCCCTGCCCGCCCGGCTGTTGCACCGAATGAGTTGCGTCGAATATCACCGGCGCCAGCGTGGTTCGCTTAAGGATCGGAATTGAACGCATGTCGGAGACGAGCATGTTGTAGCCGAACGAGGCGCCGCGTTCAGTCACCAGCACGTTGCGATTGCCCGCACCTGTAATTTTTTCGACGACATTCTGCATATCCCACGGGGCCATGAACTGACCCTTTTTTACGTTCACGGCCTTGCCGGTTTTGGCGGCAGCGACGAGTAGATCAGTTTGCCGGCAGAGAAATGCCGGAATCTGCAGCACGTCGACGACCTCGGCGATAGGACCGCATTGCGCAGCTTCGTGCACGTCAGTGAGGACCGGAAGTTTCAATTTGTCGCGAATTTCGGCGAATATCGGCAAAGCTTGTTCGAGCCCAAGTCCGCGTGCCGATTTGGCTGAGGTGCGGTTCGCTTTGTCGAAGGATGTCTTGTAGACGAGCCCAATGCCGACGCGCCCAGCAATTTCTCTCAGCGCCGTTGCCATTTCCAGCGCATGCGCTTTGCTTTCCAATGCGCAAGGACCCGCAATCAGCGCTATTGGCAATTCATTGCCGAAACGCGCGGTGCCAATCGTGACGGTGGAATTCGGCTTCTGATCCACGTTTCAATCCTCGCGGGCGGGACCATGAAGCGGCCCAAGCCTCCGGTCAACGGGACGGTTCGAATACCAGAACGGCGCCCATCGCATCGTCCTGTCCAATCACAGTGGTGTTTCCGGCATAAAGCCCGGCTATGCCGGCCTCTGCGGGCACCGCATCGAGCAGGCTTGCATCTGCGACAGTGAAGCGTAGTGCCGCCAATCGGGCACCGCGCGAAATTGCCGGCGGCGCCACGCCAAAACGCTGTGTGAACGTTTCCGGCGTTACTACCTCGATGTCGCCCCGCGGTGTCTTGATCGTCAGCTCACCTTTGCCGGGCTTGCTTTCCGCTCCTGCAAAGGCGGCAAGAAAGCTTGAATACTGATCTGGATCCTGTGCGACCAACACAACACCAGCGACTGCATTCGCCGTATTGGTGTGGACCTGAAAGGCCGGATTCCAGAAATTTTCCGGGTGGCGTTGCAAGCTGGTGAAAAAACCAATGTCAGCCGCGTTTGGACATGACGCGAACGCAAG
This sequence comes from Pseudolabrys sp., assembly GCA_035260465.1. Lineage (GTDB taxonomy): Bacteria > Pseudomonadota > Alphaproteobacteria > Rhizobiales > Xanthobacteraceae > Pseudolabrys. Next base: position 2,002 of record DATFVF010000296.1, read on the forward strand.
TGCGAACGCGACCTTGACCGGCGTGCCATCCGGGCGTTTCCCCTCGCGTTCAAACTCGTAAAGCTCGTAGTCGCCGATCCCTGCACCACGAAACGTGTCAGCGTCGGCCGCCCCATGACCCTCGAGCACGAGCATCGATAGCCCCTGCCCGTGCGCCAGAAAATCGCGGTTGAAGGCGCCGAACGAAAAATGTCGAGGTGCGTACGGTACAATTCCGGATGGGTCCGCGACGGCCAACAATTCGATGAACGTGCCAGGCAGTTGAATAATATGGTTCTGTGTTCCCCAAGCGCGCGGGTGACGATTGCGCGCGCCGACTTGAAAGCCGAGACGGCGATAAAGATCGACTGCGGCATCGAGATCGCGCACTGCGTGAACGATATGGTCGAGGCCACGGGCCATCGCCGGCGCCTACACGAGCCGGCTCCGCTCGACTGCGGCGCCGATGAAAGACGAAAAGAGTGGGTGCGGCTCGAACGGTCGTGATTTTAATTCGGGATGAAATTGTACGCCGATGAACCATGGATGGTCTTCGTATTCGATAATTTCCGGCAAGATTCCATCCGGCGACATTCCGGAAAAGCGCATGCCGCGTTGCTCAAGCCGGCCTTTGTATCCGGTATTGACCTCGTAACGGTGGCGGTGGCGTTCGAAAATTTCCGTTGCACCGTAAATCTGCGACACGCGGCTACCGCGCGTAAGCACCGCTTCATAAGCGCCGAGCCGCATGGTGCCGCCAAGATCACCGCTCGCGGTGCGCTTCTGGAGTTCGTTGCCTTTCAACCATTCGGTCATCAAACCGACAACGGGCTCACTCGTTGCACCGAACTCAGTAGAGTTCGCCTTCTCGATACCGCACAAATTTCGTGCGGCTTCAACGACCGCCATCTGCATTCCGAAACAAATACCAAAATAGGGCACGTGACGTTCACGCGCGAACCGCGCCGCCTTGATCTTTCCTTCCGCGCCGCGCTGACCGAACCCACCCGGCACCAGTATGCCGTTGACGTGCTCAAGGAACGGTGTCGGGTCTTCATTCTCGAATACTTCCGACTCGATCCAGTCGAGGTTGACCTTCACCTTGTTGGCAATGCCGCCATGCGAAAGCGCCTCGATCAGCGATTTGTAAGCGTCTTTCATGCCCGTGTATTTGCCGACGATGGCGATGGTGACGTCGCCTTCCGGATTGCGCACACGCTCGTTGATCAGACGCCACCGCTCAAGGTCCGGCGCCTGGCGTGGCTCGACCCCAAACGCGGCCAAGACTTCGGCATCGAGTCCCTCGGCGGAATACGCTTCCGGCACCGCATAGATGTTGTCGACGTCTCGCGCTTCGATGACGGCGCTTTCGCGTACATTACAAAAAAGCGCGAGCTTACGTCGTTCGCTTTCCGGAATTGGGCGGTCGGTACGGCAAAGCAAAATATCCGGCTGGATACCGATAGAGCGCAGTTCTTTCACCGAGTGCTGCGTCGGCTTGGTCTTGAGTTCCCCAGCGCTCGGGATGAAAGGCATCAGAGTGAGATGGATGTAGAGCGCGTGCCGGCGCGGTAAATCGTTGCCCAATTGCCGGATCGCCTCGAAGAACGGCAAGCCCTCTATATCGCCGACGGTGCCGCCGATCTCGCACAACACAAAATCGAAACCCTCGTTGCCTTCGCGGATGAAATCCTTGATGGCGTTGGTGACATGCGGGATCACCTGAATCGTGGCGCCGAGATAGTCGCCGCGCCGTTCGCGCGTGAGGATGTCCTGATAGATGCGCCCAGTGGTGATGTTGTCGTGTCGCGTGGCCGGCCGTCCGGTGAAGCGCTCATAGTGGCCGAGGTCGAGATCGGTCTCGGCGCCGTCGTCGGTCACGAAAACCTCGCCATGCTGGTAAGGCGACATCGTCCCCGGATCGACATTGAGATACGGATCGAGCTTGCGCAGACGGACCTTGTAGCCGTGCGCTTGCAACAAAGCTCCGAGCGCTGCCGACGCAAGACCCTTGCCGAGTGAGGAGACCACGCCGCCGGTTATGAAGATGTACCGCGCCATGGGCCCTAACGTTTAACCTCCGAGAGTTGATTCGACGAGCGCGAAAAGCTGAGGGCCGCATTTCGCCTGTGCGTAGTTCGATAAGTTTTCAGCATTCCAAACACTTGCGATCCGATTTGCATGTTTTCTCCGGGTTTGGTTCCAACGCCTTTCACTACTCCCGGTCCCTAACGCCGAAGGGCCGGATTTCCCCGGCCCTTCCGTCGCGATTTATTTCGACTGTGGCACCTGCGGCCCCGAGGGAGCAGCAGGCGCAGCCGGCGCCGCAGGTGGTGCACTACCTTGCAGTTGGTTGAGCAGCCCCCCACCGCCGCCGAGGGGGGTGGGCGCGCCCGGTGCGCTTGGCGCGCTTTGGCCGCCTTGCAGGATCGAATTGGGCTTGCGGTTGACCCCGGCGAGGATCGACAGCATGAGACTGGTTACGAAGAACAGGCCGGCGAGGATCGCGGTCGCGCGCGTCAGCACATTGGCGGTCCCGCGGCTGGTCATAAAGCCGCCACCTGAACCTATACCAAGGCCACCGCCCTCCGAGCGCTGCAGCAGGACCACCCCGATCAGGGCGAGAACCAGCATCAGGTGGATGACGATGATGACGTGCTGCATTAGCCCAGTTATCCGTTCAAACCTTGCCGCTCCCGGCTCTCCGCCCAGGCGGCGCTATATGGCCCATATAGGAATGCGCCGCGGTCTCTACACGATCGCTTGGTGCTTTTCCACCCTTCCCGCAGTTAGCGGTAAACTGCCGCAATATCGAGGAAATCCTCGGCTTTGAGGCTGGCCCCGCCGACCAAGGCACCGTTGACCTCGGGGGTCGTGAGGAGCTCTTTGGCGTTCCCCGGTTTAACCGAGCCACCATACAGAATTCGGATTCGCTCGCCTTCGCTGCCAAAGCGACCGGTCAGCCCCTTGCGCAGGAAGGAATGGACTTCCGCGACATCCGCGGACGTCGGTGTGAGGCCCGTCCCTATCGCCCACACCGGCTCATAGGCGACAACGAGATTGGCAGCCGTGGCATTGTCCGGAAGTGAGCCTTTGAGCTGACGGCCAACCACATCAACCGTCTTGCCGGCGTCACGCTCGGCGCGCCGCTCGCCGACGCAGACAATTGCAGTCAATGCGGCCCGCCAGGCTGCCTGCGCTTTGGCGCGGACCTGCGCGTCGGTCTCATGATGGTCGGACCGTCGTTCCGAGTGGCCCACGATGACGGCGCGGGCGCCGGCATCGGCCAACATCTCCGCCGAAACATCGCCCGTGTGCGCGCCGGACGGCTCCGGATGGCAATCCTGCGCCCCGATAAGCACCGCAGAGCCACGGATGGCGGCAGCAAAGGCTGCGATCAAGGTGGTGGGAGGACAAACCATAAGCTCGGCTTTGCCTGCAAGGCTGCCGGCGCCAGCGATAATCTTGGCGAGCTCTCCTCGGGACGCGGAAAGCCCGTTCATTTTCCAGTTGCCCGCGACCAGCGGAGTTATCTTGGCCGCCATCGAAAAATCCTTTCCGCGTGCGGTTATCAGGTCCGCTCGGGCAACACCAGCTTGACCCGCGACAGGCTAAACCTTCTTGAGTTGCAAGGAGTTGGCCGGGTCACTATGGTGCGGCCGCAGCGCTTGGGCTAGACAGGCGCGGTCATCCACGCAACCAGCCATCGTAAGCAACGAAAAACGCGCGCATGCTTCGCGGTATTCACAAAGCCTCCTCGACCTGGCTCGGCAAAGCCCTCATGGCGACCGTCATGGGCTTCCTCGTGATCAGCTTTGCGATCTGGGGCATCGGCGACATTTTCCGCGGGTTCGGCCAAAACGCAGTTGCGACCATTGGCGGCACCGAGATTTCCATCGAACAGTTCCGGCAGTTCTATAACGAGCGTCTGCAGCAGTTGGGGCGCCAGGTCGGGCGGCCGATCACACCTGATGAGGCGCGCACACGAGGGTTTGACCGGCAGCTTTTGGGGCAGCTTATCGCCGAAACGACGCTCGATGAGCAGGCCAGGAAGTTGCGGCTCGGTCTCGCAGACGCCAATATTGCCCAGCGCATTACGACCGACCCGTCATTTCGTGGTCCCAGTGGGCAATTCGATCGTACGCGCTTTGAACAAATCATCCGCCAAGCTGGTTTCAGTGAAAGCCGTTTCATTCAAGAGCAGCGTCGGACGATGCTGCGGCGGGAACTCGCTCAGAGCATTTCCGGTGACATGAAACTGCCGGCCACGGCGGTGGCCGCAATCAATCAGTATCGGAACGAGAAGCGCCATATCGAATACGTCGCGTTAGGCGCTGCGCAGGCGGGCGACATTCCGCCGCCGACGCCGGAGATGCTGAACAAATATTTCGAAGAGCGCAAAACTCTTTTCCGCGCACCCGAATATCGCAAGATTACGCTGCTGCCGCTCGCGCCCGCTGATCTTGCCAAGGTGGCCGCCGTCACAGATGCCGACGCAAAAACTTATTACGAGCAGCGTAAAGACAGCTACGGCAGACCCGAGAAACGCGAACTGCGCCAGATTGTGTTTCCAAACGCCGAGGAAGCCGCAGCCGTGCGCGACCGCATCATCAAAGGCGCAACTTTCGACGATATAGCCAAAGAGCGCGGCGTGAACGCATCCGACACTAATCTGGGCACGGTGACGAAGTCCGACATCATCGATCCGGCCGTCGCCGCTGCCGCTTTCGCGTTGAAGTCCGGCGAAACGAGCGAGCCTGTGAAGGGCCGGTTCGGTACGGTCTTGCTGCAGGTCGGTAAGATCGAGCCAGGCGAGGAAAAGACTTACGAGCAGATGGCCGCTCAGATCAAAACTGAGATCGCTGAGAGCCAGGCCAAAAACGAAATTACGACCCTGCGCGACAAGATCGAAGATGAACGCGCCGCCGGCTCTACCCTCGCCGAGACCGCAAAGAAGCTTGGCCTTAAGTCAACCACGATTGAGGCGGTCGACGCGTCAGGACGCGGACCGGATGGCAAGCCGGTCATTGGGCTTCCGCAAACACCGAACGTGCTGAGTGCGGCCTTCGCGAGCGATGTTGGCATCGACACCGATCCACTACAGCTGCCAAAGGGCGGCTATCTCTATTTCGACGTCACAGGCATAACGCCCTCGCGCGAGCGACCGCTCGACGAAGTGAAGGATCAGGTCGAAGTGCGTTGGCGCGACAATGAAATCGCCAAACGACTGCAAGCGAAGGCCGACGATATTCTTGGCAAGCTCAAAGCCGGGACACCGTTTGCGCAAGTCGCGAGTGAAGCCGGCCTCAAGATAGAGACGGCGGCCGATCTCCAGCGCGGTAAGCAGGGTGGCTTTGTGCCGCCAAAAGTCGTCGAGCTCGTTTTCCGAACGCCGAAAGGCGCCGCCGGCACTGCTGAAGGAAACAGGGAAACTGAACGTTTCGTCTTTCGCGTGACAGACGCTGCGGATCCGCAACCGGATTCGGCCTCGCCCGATAGCAAAGCAATCGCTGAAACCCTACAAAATTCGTATGGTGAAGACCTCGTCAGCGAATACATTTCGCGTTTGGAGAATGATTTTGGCGTCACCGTTAACCCGTCAGCGCTGAACCAGGTTATCGGCGGCGGCCCCCAACAATAAATCGATCCCATGCAAATTGAGCCGTCGGAAACCGCCTTTGCCGCACGCTATGGGCGCGGCGAGGCACAAGTGGTGTGGACGACTTTAGTGGCCGACCTCGAGACGCCTGTTTCGGCGTTCCTGAAGCTCGGCGGCGGCAAAGCAATGAGTTTTCTGCTCGAGTCGGTCGAAGGCGGCGCAGTGCGCGGCCGTTATTCGATCATCGGACTTGAGCCGGATCTCATCTTTCGCGCGAGCGGCCGCAAAGCGGAAATCAATCGTAACGCACGCACGAAGGCGGACCTCTTTGCGCCTTGCCCCGAGCCACCCCTGCAGGCGCTGCGTACGTTAATCGCAGAAAGTCGGATCGCACTACCCGATAGCCTGCCGCCAATGTCTGCGGGCGTCTTCGGCTATCTCGGATACGACACGGTCCGGCTGATGGAAGATTTGCCGCCGCCCAACCCCGATCCGATTGGCATTCCTGACGCGGTGTTGGTTCGCCCGACCCTCATTGTCGTGTTCGACACAGTGAAAGATTCGATCACTGTCGTTACGCCGGTGCGCACGGAAAAGTCGGTCGACGCAAAATCCGCGCTCGCACGCGCAGTCGAACGTCTCGCACGCATAGTCGAAAGTCTGGACAGACCGTTGGACAAGTCGATGACCGAGCACGACGCTGGGCCAATCGACGTACCTGCAATTTCAAATACCTCGCCCGACGAATTCAAAAACATGGTTCGCAAAGCGAAGGAATACATCGTTGCCGGTGATGCGTTTCAAATCGTGTTGGCGCAAAGGTTCGAGGCGCCATTCACGCTTCCGCCGTTTTCACTCTATCGCGCGCTGCGGCGGACCAATCCGTCGCCTTATCTCTATTTTCTCGATTTTGGCGCCTTTGCCGTTGCTGGCTCAAGTCCGGAAATTCTGGTGAAGGTTTCAGGCGACCTCGTCACCATTCGGCCAATCGCCGGCACGCGTCATCGTGGGGCAACGCCGCACGAGGACAAGGCCCTCGAAGCAGAGCTGCTCGCCGATCCGAAGGAACGCGCCGAGCACTTGATGTTGCTTGATCTTGGCCGCAACGATGTTGGACGCGTGGCTGCCATCGGCACTGTAAAGGTGACAGACCAGTTTTTCGTCGAGCGTTACAGCCATGTGATGCACATCGTATCCAACGTCGAAGGCAAGCTCGCCGGCAATCGCGATGCTCTGGACGCTCTGGCGGCCGGCTTTCCGGCCGGAACTGTCTCGGGCGCACCGAAGGTGCGCGCCATGCAGATCATCGACGAGCTGGAAAAGGAAAAGCGTGGGCTCTACGCCGGCTGCGTGGGGTATTTCTCCGCCGCCGGCGAGATGGACACCTGCATTGTTTTGCGTACAGCGTTGGTGAAAGACGGCAAAATGTACGTGCAGGCCGGCGCAGGGATCGTCGCCGACAGCGACCCCGATTTCGAGCAGCAGGAATGTATCAACAAGGCGAAGGCCTTGTTTCGAGCCGCCGAGGAAGCGCGCCGCTTTGCCAGCACTGCCAAACGCGGGCAGTAACCGCCGCCATGGCCGGCTGCTTGACCCCCCTCAGGGCGCACCTTAAACCCTTGGCAAAGCGGTGGAACATGATCGTCCTGATCGACAACTACGACAGCTTCACCTTCAACCTGGTCCATTACCTCGGCGGGCTCGGGGCTGACGTTGTCGTGCATCGCAACGACAAAATCTCCGTTGCGGAAGCGATGGCGGCGGAGCCGGACGCTATCGTGTTGTCGCCGGGCCCGTGCACGCCTAATGAAGCTGGCATTTGCCTCGATCTCATCACCAAGGCCGCACAGACCATTCCAATTCTAGGTGTCTGCCTCGGCCACCAGGCAATCGGTCAAGCCTTCGGCGGCAAGGTCGTGCGCGCAAAGCCCCTCCACGGCAAAGTGTCGGAGATCAAGCACAATGGTGCCGGAGTCTTCCGAGGCATTAATGGCCCGCTGAAGGCAACGCGCTATCATTCGCTCGTGGTTGAACGCGCAAACATGCCGCGCGAACTCACGATCAATGCCGAGACGAGCGACGGATTAGTGATGGGGTTGATGCATGCCAGCCTGCCCATCCATAGCGTGCAATTTCATCCCGAGAGCATTGCCTCCGAACATGGTCATCTGATGTTGAAAAATTTTCTGGATATTGCCGCCGCCTGGAACACGCAGCGCGGCCGGCAACCCGCGCCGGCGCGCAAAGCGGCAGCTCTGCACGCAGCAACCTGAGGCGCTGGCAGTGGCCGACGATTTCAAAGCGCTCATTGCCAAGGTCGCGACTGGTGCCACCCTCACGCGCGAGGAAGCAGCAGGCGCCTTCGATCGCATGATGTCGGGCGAAGCCACGCCCTCGCAGATGGGTGGACTATTGATGGCACTACGCGTGCGCGGGGAAACGGTTGACGAGATCACCGGCGCTGTCACGACAATGCGCGCCAAGATGTTAGGCGTAAAAGCGCCGCCCGGCGCCGTCGACGTGGTCGGCACCGGCGGCGATGCTTCGGGCTCGTTCAACATTTCGACCTGCGCTGCATTCATCGTCG
>DATFVF010000297.1:0-9555 GCA_035260465.1 Pseudolabrys sp.
AAACAGTTTGTCAGTGGCACTTAACCGGCGCGTACGTCGGCGATGTCACGAGCGGGCCACTCGGCATCGGCATTAAAACTTGTAAGCAGATTGACGTGGGCCCGGCGCCGACGGCCTGGAAGGGCAATTCGGCGACTGCGACCCAGACCTACAGCCTCTCAAAGACGCACCAGAAATAAAGCCGCGGCGGCGGCTCGAATACTCGTGGCTCACGAATTGACGCGCTTTCATCGGTAACTTCAAAAGAAACGGGAAGCAAAAATGCGCAAAGTTCTCATCATCGCCCTCGGCCTCGCGAGCCTCGGTATTTTGTATGCGGGCCCCGCCGGCGCGAAAACGGTCTGTATAAAACATTCACTGTTTAATCGTCCGTACGTTCCGATCGGACCCGGCCCAGACAAACAGATCTGGGGCGGACTCGGTGCTGAGTACTGCAAGGAAGTGAAAGACCTCCCGCGGCCGACCACGCCCTGGAAGGGAGATTCGGCGAGCGCCACCAGGCCCCACAGTCTCTCGGCGGCAACTCACGCGAAATAAAAGTCGGCACGAGAACCGCTCCCAGCGCGGATAATCGTGCTGCCGCCCAAAAATCAGCAACGTGTCATGAACAACTTCAGGAAACAGGAATTGAAAATGCGCAAAGTTCTCATCATCGCTCTCGGCCTCGCAACCCTCGGTGCTCTCGCCGGCGTGCAGCCGGCATTCGCGGAGAAGAAGACGATTTGCCAGACGCGTTCGCCCTGGGACGGACTCTCGTCTCAATGCAACACCGGGTCTGCCCGGGACAAGAACAACTGCAAAATCACCTACCCGGTGAAGGGGTTAGCTTTTAAGAGGGAGTGCTACACGGTTGATGTTGGTCCGACGCCGACGGCCTGGAAGGGCAATTCGGCGAGCGCCACCAAGACCTACAGCCCCTCGACAGCGGCCCGCGCGAAATAAAGCCGGGGCGGCAAACTGCTCCCGGTGCGAATAGTCGCGCCGGGAACCTCACGAACCAACGACGCGTCACGAACAACTTCAGAAAACAGGAAATGAAAATGCACAAAGTTTTCATCATCGCTCTCGGCCTCTCGACACTCGGTGCTCTCGCCAGCATGCAGTCGGCGTTCGCCGTAACGAAAACAATTTGTCAGCGTCACCTTATTAGTAGTCCCAAGAACTGTAGCGGCAAGGCTAACTGCACAATCACTAATGCTTACGGTGGAATGGGCACTAAAGAGTGTTACACGATCGACGTTGGTCCGGCGCCGACGGCCTGGAAGGGCAATTCGGCGAGCGCCACCAAGACCTACAGCCCCTCGACAGCGGCCCGCGCGAAATAAAGTCGGAGCGGCAAACCGCTCCCGGCGCGGACGGTCGCGCCGGGAGCCCCATGAACCAACGACGTGTCACGAACAACGTCAGAAAAACGGGAAATGAAAATGCGGGTCCCCGCCTTCGTGGGGACGGCGGCTGAGAGGCGGTGTCAAGACATCAGCCGAGAGGCGGAGATGAACGCGCCATCCGAACGCTGAAGGACGGCAACCCCCGCATCTTTTCATCCGAGCGTATGACGCACAATGGGCGTAGCGCGTCAGAAAAACATTTTCTTGGACTCGCGCACGCAAAATTGCATGCATTTGTTTAGCCGCAATTTAATTCGTACGCATATAGATTGCGCGCGATCGATGCGCGAATGAACCGCTTGAAAAAGCCGGCAAGTGGGGTGTCCGCGAATTGATTCGTCGAACCGACTCCACGCGTAACCAGCGAATCCATCAGGACTTTGAAATGCGTAACGTACTCATCGCCACCTTTGGCCTTGCGAGCCTTGGAGCTTTTGCCGCCGCGCAGCCGGCTTTCGCCGCCGCGCAGTGCGCACCCGTTTGCCGGACTGAAACGGTCACCGTTCAGACGCCCAAGGGCCCGGTGTCGGGCTCGCATCAGGTTTGCGAGCAGTCGTGCACGCAAACGCCAGCCAGCTCCTGGGGAAGTGCGACGGCCTTCAACAAACCGTTCAGCCCGGCCGGGGCGCCACCGTCGCCGCGGCCGAAGTAGAAGCGCGCCATATGCGGGAAATTTGAGTACGTCATGCCCGGCCATGACGCCGAGTGCGCGGCAAAAGCTCTCATCCGCTCATTCCCGCGCAAGCGGGAATCCAGGAGCGAAATAGAAAGGCGCTCCTGACGGCTCTGGATCCCCGCTTTCGCGGGGATGAGCGGAGTGTGCGGCAAACTCTGCGTTTCAAACGTGACGAAAAAAATCAACTTCCCTTTTCGTCGTAGATCTCCGGGAAGAAGTAATCCTTCCACGACGCGGCTTTCGTTTTGAGCGTGCCGACCTCGCTCATGAAGTTTGCGTATTTCATGGTGTTTTCCGGCGTCATCGTCCAGCGCACCTGCGGGCCGGCGACCAGCTTGCTCACCATGTCGAGCGGCAATTTCGATTTCGCATCCTCGATCCACAAGGCCGCCGCCGCCTTCTTGTCCTTGTTGACGATGTCGGTTGCTTCCTTGAGCGCGGCCACCAGCGCCTTGTAGAGCACCGGATTGCCGTCGCGGAATTTCGCCGGCGCCCACACGGCAGTGAAGGTGTGCGAGCCGCCCATCACGTCGAATGAATTGAGCACGGTGTGGATCGCCGGGTCTTCGAGCTGCTGATTCTGGAACGGCGGCACGCTGAACGCCGCTGAAATCTGCGCGCCGCCCTTGAGCAGCGCGACAGTGGCATCCGGCGGCGTCATCGACACCGTGAGCGGGTCGAGCGTGTCGAAACCTTTGACGCCGTATTCCTTGGCGGCCGCCATTTGCAGCGTGATCGCCTGCACCGAGGAACGCACGGCCGGCACCGCGATGCGGTCGCTTTCCTTGAAGTCCCTGATGGTCTTGATGGCGGGGTCGCGGCTGTTGAGCAAAAACGGTTGCGAACTCAGCGCTGAAATGCCGCGCACTTCCTGCAGCGTGCCCTTCGTGCGTCCCCACAGCACGAGCAGCCCGGGCACGCCCCCCGAGCCGACATCGATATTGCCGGAGATCAGCGCTTCGTTGACCGCGGTCGGCCCGTTGAAGGTGAACCACGAGACTTTCAGATCGTTGAGACCGAGCGCCTTGGCGTGTTTCTCGATGAGTTGCTGATGCTCCATCACATTGAGCTGGAGATAGCCCATGGAAAATTGGCGGGCGAGGCGGATTTCCGCAGCCGTGGCCTGCGACGCGCCGTGCAGCGCGCACGCGCCGAAAACGAGGCACAAGATTGCCCTGATACGCATGTGGTTCCTCCCTGCTGCCGCTAATCTCTTTTTCTTGATGGGCAGCAGTTGACGCTAAGCGGCAGCCCCGATCTTGGCAATGCTGCGGTACCAGTCGAGCATCTGCTCACCGTTCCAGTGCAGCACACCTTCGTGCTTGTTCACGTAGTCGTAGATCTGCTCGAGATATTTGATCCGGTGCGGCTGCCCGCTGATGTAGGGGTGGATCGCCAGCGCGCAGAATTTGGCGCGCTTTGCGCTCTCGGCATAAAGCCGGTCGAACTGGTCGATGGTGCGCTTGAGCAGATAGTCGCTCTCGTGGTGCTGGACCAGCATCATCGGAATGTCATTGCATTCAATGGTGTAAGGTAACGTCACCAGCGGCCCCTTGGCGGTGCGGATCACCGTCGGCTCATCGTCGTAGACCCAGTCGCCGATATATTTCACGCCCGCGGCTGCCAGCAGTTCCGGCGTGTCGAGCGTCTGCGTGAGGCCGGGTCCCAGCCAGCCGACCGGCTTCTTGCCGGTGAACTTGGTCATGACGTCCATGGTCCGCTTGATCATGCCGGCTTGGTCGGGCTCCTTGTGGATCGGGCCTTGCTCATAGGCGTGGCCCATAAATTCCCAACCATCATCTCGCGCCTGTTCGGCGACGCGCGGGTAGTCCTCGCAGATGCGCGCATTGGCGGCGAGCGTCGGCTTGATGCCGAGACGCTTGAACAATTCGAAAAAACGCCAGCAGCCGACCCGCATGCCGTATTCGTGGAAGGCCCAATGCACGACGTCCGGCATAAGCGGAACGCCGGTCGGCGCCGGGAGCAGTTGCCGCGCCATCGGCTTGCCGATGTCCCAGACCTCGTAGTTGACGATGGTCCAGAACACGATACGGGCATTGCCCGGCAGCTTGAGCGGCGGGCGGTCCACAATCGCCGAATAGTCGGAACGTTCGCGCGGTATCATCGGATCGGACATGGGTGCCTCTAGTTCGTATCCACTTGATGTATCTCCAGAGCCTTGCCGCATGCTCGCTTCACCTCTCCCATAGGGAGAGGTCGCCCGCCGAAGCATTTGCAAAGGCGGGCGGGTGAGGGGTTATGGCCGATCGACAGTCCTAGACCCCCTCACCCCAACCCTCTCCCCAGCGGGGAGAGGGAGCGCGCAGTATCTGCGGCAATGCTCCAATCAAGCGGTCAGTTTCTCACGCCGTCGCGGCCACGCGCAACCCGACCAGCCGTTCGAGGGTGGCGCTATCCTTTTGCAACTGCGGTGAGGGCGCACGATGCGCCACGGCGCCACGCTCCAGCACGATTGCCTCGGCGGTCAATTCCAGCGCGATCTCCGTGTGCTGTTCGACAAGGATAATGGCCATGCTTCGGTCGGCGAGCATCGTCTTGATCGCGGCGACAAGCTCATCGACGATCACCGGCGCCAGCCCCTCGAACGGCTCGTCCAGCAGCATCAGCGCGGGGTTGGTCATGAGTGCGCGCGCGACCGCCAGCATCTGCTGCTCGCCGCCGGATAACTGATTTCCCATGTTGGGCCGGCGCTCGGAAAGGCGCGGGAAAAGCTTGAACACAGCGTCGAGATCCCACGCGCCCGGCCGGGCCGCGACATTGAGATTTTCCTCAACGGTCAACGAGGGGAATATCTCGCGCTCCTGCGCCACCCAGCCGATACCGTTCGCTGCACGGCGGTGCGGCGTCAGCCGCGAAATATCCTGCCCGCGCCAGGCGACGTGGCCGCCACGCAATTGCGTATAGCCCATGATCGTGAGCAGCAGCGTCGATTTTCCGACGCCATTTCGTCCGAGCAAAGCGAGGCTGCCGTGCTGGGGCAATTCCAGCGAAATGCCGTGCAGTACCACGGCGTCGCCATAGCCGGCGGTGACGTTCTCGAGCTTGAGCAGCGGGTCAGCCAAGACAATCATCCATGATCATCATCCATGTTTGCGCTTGCCCAGATAAACTTCGCGCACGCCGGGGTCGGCGGCGATTTCCGCAGGTGAGCCTTCCGTGAAAATCGCGCCGCCGACCAGAACAAAGATGTGCGTGGCGAAGCGAAACACCACGTGCATATCGTGTTCGATGAAAAGCAGCGTGAGATCGTCGGACAGGCCCGCCACCGCTTCAAAGACTTCCCCGCTTTCATCCTGCGGCACGCCGGCTGCCGGCTCGTCGAGCAAGAGAACCTTCGGTTTGGTCGCCAGCGCGAGTGCAATTTCCAATAGCCGTTGACGGCCGTAAGGCAATTCGCGCGTAACCTGATAACAGGAGTCGCCGAGCTTGAGCTTGCGCAGGATCTCGTAAGCCTCGTCGATCGCTTCGCCGTATGAACCGACGCTGCGCCAGAATCGGCCGGCAAGCCCGCGCCGCTCGGCCACCGCCAGCGTCACCGCTTCGAGGGCATTGAGGCCAGCGAACAGCGTGTTGATCTGGAATGTGCGCGCGAGCCCGCGCCGCACCCGCTCCTGCGGGCCGAGCGTGGTGATGTCATCGCCCGCAAGAAAAATCTGCCCGGCATTGGGCGCCAGCATTCCTGTCATCAGATTGATGAGCGTCGTCTTGCCGGCGCCATTCGGCCCGATCAGCGCGTAACGCGCGCCAACCGGCAAGTTGATCGCGATGTCGCGCGCGACCGCCAGCGAACCGAAAGCCTTTGAGAGACCGCGCGTCGCGAGAGCGATCGCGCGATGAGCGATCGCGTCTTTTGCAGGAAGCGCGATCGTGCTCATTTCGCTCTCCAGCGCGCGTAAAGGTGCGACAAGCCGCCGAGAATGCCGTTGGGCAGCACCATCACCACCGTCACCAGCAGCACGCCGATCCAGAAGTACCAAAATTGCGGTGCGATCCCTGAGAACTGGTCGCGCGCGACCATGAAAATCGCCGCACCAACAAGGCCTCCGTAAAGCCGTCCGGCGCCGCCCAGCACCAGCATCACCAGCACGTCCGCGGAGCGCTGGAAGCTGATCGATTCGAGCGAAACGTTTTCCGTTGTCTGCGCCAGCAGCGCACCGGCGAGCCCGGCGATGGCGGCGGCGATGGTGAAGGCCTTGCGGATATGCGCCCGGCTGTCGGCACCGATGGCAGGCATGCGCACCCAGTTTTCACGGATGCCGCGCAGCGCCAGCCCGAACGGTGAATTGATCAGCCGCCGCGTGCCGAGGAAAACGATGAAGAGCGCTGCCAGTGAATAGGCGTAAGCCGTGTACCCGTAGAGGTCGAATTTGAAGATGCCGAGCACCGGCAAAATGGAAACGCCTTGCAAGCCGTCGCTGCCGCCGGTGAGCCAGTGCGCGCGGTTTGCAGCCTCGAAGGCGAGCAGGCCGAGGCCGAGTGTAATCATGATCAGCGTGAAATGGCGGAAGCGCGAGATGATGAAGCTCACGGCATAGCCGACCGCTCCTGCCACGACGACTGCGAACAGCAGGCCCGACAGCGGCTCGCCCCAGACGTAGATTGAGAACAGGCCCGCACCATAGGCGCCGATGCCGAAGAAGGCCGCGTGGCCGAGCGACACCACGCCGGCATAACCGAGGATGATGTCGAGCGAGAGCGCGAACAGCGCTGTGATGGCGATCTGGCTCGCCAGCGACAGGTAGTCCGGAAATGCGATGAAAGGCAGCAGCGTCGCCAGCCAGAATGCAATTTCGAGCGGATGCCAGCGGTTTTGCGCCTGCAGGTAAGCTTGCGGGGTGAGGGTGGCGGCGGCTTTTGTTGTCATTGTCGATGCTGCCCCACGCCCCGCTCATTCCCGCGGGCCTCTCCTCCGTCATGCCCGGCTTTATGCCGGGCATCCACGTCTTGTTTTTCGAACAAAGGTGTGGATGGCCGGGACAAGCCCGGCCATGACGCCGAGCGTAGGCAGCGGCCAAGTAAAGTCCGCTCATTCCCGCGCAAGCGGGAATTCAGAGCAACAGCGTCTGACGCAGCAATTCGTCGCCCTGGATCCCCGCTTGCGCGGGGATGAGCGGAGCAAGTGGCAATCTCGGGCGCGATGCACATCGCCTACCGCCTCCCGAACAGGCCGGCGGGGCGCAACATCAGCACCACGACCATGACCAGATAAATAAGAAAGGCGCCGAGTTCTGGCGCGTAATATTTGCCGGCGACGTCGCTGACGCCGATCAGGATTGCGGCAGCGAATGAACCGGCGATGGAGCCGAGGCCGCCGACCGACACAATGATCAGAACATAGACCAGATACGTGAACGCGAAATTCGGATCGAGCCCGACGATCTCGATCGCGAGCGCACCGCCAAGCCCGGCGAGGCCGGAGCCGAGCGCAAATGTCGATGCGAATGTTCGGTCGACGTCGATGCCAAGTCCGCGCGCCATGCGCTGATTGTCGACCGCCGCGCGCACCTGCGCGCCGAAGCGCGTGTACTCGAGGCCGGCGATCAGCAGCAGCGTGACCACCAGCGCGACGCCGATCAGGAAGAGCCGGTATTTGCCAAGACCGAGGCCAAAGAAATCGATCGAGCCGCGAAGGATCTCGGGCGTCTCCACCGGCTGCTGGGTCGTACCGAAGATGTAAGCTGCAACGGCGACCGAGATGAAGGCGAGACCGATGGTCAGCAGCACTTGGTCGAGGTCGCTGGCGCGATAGAGCCGTCGGTAGAGCGTCCGTTCGAGTGCGACGCTGACGATGGCCGCAGCGGTAAAGGCCGCGGGCAACGTCGCCAGGAAGGACCAGTTGAATTCGTTCACCAGCGTCACGGCGACGTAGCCGCCGAGCATCGCGAATGCACAATGCGCAAGATTGACGAAATTCATCAGCCCCAGCGTCACCGACAGGCCGACGGACAGCACGAACAGCAACATGCCGTAGGCAATGCCGTCGAACAGGACACCGAAGACCGGAGGAAGCATGGCGGGGCCCGAGTCCGGTTGTGTTTCCGCTCGTCCCCGCGAAAGCGGGGACCCAGATGCAAAACGCTCGTCTCAAAGACTCAAGTTACTGGATTCCCGCTTGCGCGGGAATGAGCGGAGTAAAGGGCGAGGTTATCGAGATTTATGCAGCGAATGGGACGACCTTGCGATCGCCCCATCCGGAATTCCTAGACCTCAAGGCGGTCGTTACTTGTGTGTCGGGTCTTTCACGTTCGGCACGGTGTCGAATTCGACATTGACGATGTTGTTGCCGACCTTCTCCACCTTGCGGATATAGACGTTCTGCACGACATCGCGGGTCGCCGGATCGATGGAAATCGGTCCGCGCGGGCTTTCCCACTTCATGCCTTTGGCCGCGGCGATCAGGGCGTCTCCGTCGGTCTTGCCGCCGGTCTTCTTGAGCGCCTCGTAGATGAGGTGCATGCCGTCATAGCCACCGACCGCGAAGAAGTCGGGGTTGCGCTTGAACTCGGCATTGAACGCTTTCACGAAGTCGGCATTCATCTTGGACTTGTGATTGTAGTCGTAGTGCCATGCGCTGATGCGGCCGAGAGCAAGATCGCCCAGGCTCTTCACCGCGGTTTCGTCGACCGCCTCGCCGGTGCTCATGATCTTGATCTTGTTCGGGTCCATGCCGCGTTCGGCAAAGGCTTTGCCGAGCGCCGCCGGCTGCGCGCCGCCCGGGACGAACACGAAGATCGATTCCGGATTGAGGTCTTTTGCGCGCTGCACGAAGGCCGAGAAATCCGGATTGGCGATCGGCATACGCACCGAGCCGACAATCTCTCCGCCGGCCGCCTTGAACGCCTTCTGGAAGGCGGTTTCGGCATCGATGCCAGGACCGAAGTCGGTCACCATCGTATAGGCTTTCTTGATCTTGCCTTTGGTTGCAGCCCAGGTGCCGAGCGTCTCACCGATCTGCGGCAGCGTCAGCGACACGCGCACGATGTAGGGTGATTTTTCGGTGATGATCGATGTCGCCGCGTTCATGACGACCATCAGCTTCTTGGCTTCGGCCGAAATGCCCGAGGCGCCGAGCGCTTCCGGAGTGAGCGTGAAGCCGGCGAGGATGTCGGCCTTGTCGCGCACGATCAATTCCTGGGCCAGCCGCTTGGCGACATCCGGGTTCGGGCCGCCGCTATCCTTGCGGATGATCTCGATCTTCTTGCCGGCGACAGTGTCGCCGTGCTGTTTCATATACAGCTTGATGCCGTTGTCGATCTGCGCGGCAGTGTCGGCAAATTGCCCGGAATAGGCGCTGATAACGCCGATTTTGATGGTTTCCTGGGCATTGGCGCCGGCCGGCAGCGTGACCGCTGCAAGCAAGGCGGCGCCGGCAAATAGCGAGCGTCTCATGTGGTCCTCCCCTGAATTCGTTGCTTCTCTTGTTGTCATTAGAATGCCTGACCTTCCCGACAAAGAAAAGCGCCGCGAACC
>DATFVF010000298.1:0-5807 GCA_035260465.1 Pseudolabrys sp.
GGCCTTGGCTTCGGCACGCGCGGTCGAGAGGGCGGTCGACAAATCGGCGGCCGAGTGCGCGACTTTCATCCCGCGGCCGCCGCCGCCGGCTGCCGCTTTAATAAGAACCGGATAGCCGATCTCGCCCGCGATTTTGGTCGCTTCCTGGTCGGAGCCCACAGCACCTTCCGAGCCGGGCACGACCGGAATGCCGAGTTTTTTGGCGGTGCGTTTGGCCTCGATCTTGTCGCCCATCAGGCGAATGTGTTCCGCCTTGGGGCCGATGAATTGCACACCGTGTTCGGTAAGGATCTCTGCGAAGCGCGCGTTCTCAGACAGAAAACCGTAGCCGGGATGCACTGCGTCCGCGCCTGTGATCTCGCAGGCCGATAGAATGGCGGGGATATTGAGATAGCTGTCTTTTGCGGCGGGCGGCCCGATGCAGACGCTCTCATCGGCAAATCGCACATGCATGGCGTCGGCATCGGCGGTGGAATGCACGGCCACCGTCGGAATGCCGAGTTCCTTGCAAGCGCGCAACACGCGCAGGGCGATTTCGCCGCGGTTTGCGATCAGGATTTTATCGAACATCGCGTGGGTCCGGCCGATCAGCCGTCATTCGATGATCACCAGTGGCTCGCCGAACTCGACCGGCTGGCCGTCTTCAAACAGAATTTGCACGACAGTGCCGGCGCGTGAGGCTGGAATCTGATTCATTGTCTTCATTGCTTCGACGACCAGCAACGTATCGCCGACTTTAACTTTGCTTCCGATATCGATGAAAGGTTTTGCGCCGGGCTCCGGCGAGGCATAAGCGGTGCCGACCATGGGTGAGATCACCACGCCGGGGTGCTTCGATGGATCGAGCGGTTTGAGGATGGCTTCTGCCTGCGGTGCGACTTCGACGCGGAGTGCCGTGGGTGCGGCCGATGCCGGCACGCCGCGAGCGACGCGCACGCGTTTGCCCTCCTGCTCGATTTCAATTTCGGTTAGGCCGGTCTCGTCCAGCAGCTTGGTGAGCTCGTGGATTAATTCGCGATCGACGATTGTCTTCGGCGATTTTGCCATTGCGCGGCGCTCAACCTTTTTGCTTGGCGCCGAGCAATCCGGCGAGGCCGGTGATTGCCAACGCATAGCCCTCGACGCCGAAGCCGGCGATCACCGCCTTGGCCGCCTTCGATATGTAAGAATTCTGCCGAAAGCTTTCGCGTGCGTGAATATTGGTGACATGCACCTCGATCACCGGCAATTTCACGGCGAGAAGCGCGTCCATAATGGCAATTGATGTTGTCGTGTAGCCCGCCCCGTTAATGAGGATACCGGACGCCTTCTTGGCGGAGGCCTCCTGAATCCAATCGACCAATTCACCTTCGCGATTTGATTGACGAAAGACAATGTCGAGTCCGAACCGCTTGGCGGTCGTGCGGCAAAGTTTCTCGACGTCGGCAAGAGTCGCGCGGCCGTATTTCTCCGGCTCGCGTGTGCCGAGCAGGTTCATATTCGGTCCATTGAGAATGTAGACGGTCTTCGCCATGGGTCCCCGCCCGGCTCGCGCTTGGGTTCGGTGCGCGTGAAACTGTGGCTTTATAGGTGGCTGCAGCGCTGAGGGGAAGCCCGGAAGCGGGCTCGGATTTAGGTTTTCGTAGCGCAGAGTGCCTGGGTTTCGGCCGCTGCCCAATCGACCACCTCCTTGAGCGCCGTTAACCTTCTGCGGCCCGCGGCCTTGGCTTTGCCGAAAATCTCGATCTGGCGGTCGGCGCTTGTGCCGTGGGCCGCGATGGCAAGGAGGTGCTTGATCTCCGCCGTGCAGCCGAGCGCGGTGGCATCAGCGTCGATGAAATCGATCACTTGATCGAGCCATTCCCGAAGCGTGAGCGGGGAACGAGAGAACGGCTCGACAAAGGTCGCGCCAATTCCATACCGCTGGGCGCGCCACTTGTTTTCCTGCGTGATCGCGCGGCCGACGCGGTCAAATCCGGCGTTGAGCGCGCGATCACGGTCGAGCGCGCGCACGAGGCACCGAAACAGCGCCGCGACCGCGACGGAGTCGTCCAGTCGTGTGCAGCTGTCGGCGACGCGCAATTCGATGGTCGGATTGATGAGTGACGGGCGCACCGCCCACCAGATATAGCTCGCATCGGGAATGATTTTTGCCCAGGTCAGTGCGGCAATGAATTCGCGATAATCTTCGTTGGTGCGAAACAGCTCGGGCAATCCCGTGCGTGGCAGCTCGTCATATGCAGCCAGTCGATAGCCAGCGAGACCGGTGGCGTGGCCCTGCCAGAATGGAGACGATGTGGAAAGCGCGAGCAAGAGCGGAAGGTAAGGTGTCAGCCGCATCACCAGATTGATGCGTGTGTCGACGTCCGGCACTGCGACGTGGACGTGCATGCCGCAGAGCATGTTGCGGTAGCCGATCATCTGAAGGTCATCCATGATCGGGCCGTAGCGCGCCTTTCGCGTCACCGTCTGTTCCGGCCAGAATGCAAGCGGGAAAGTGCCGATAGCGGCAAGGCCGAGCTTATGTTCGGCGGCCAGCTGCCCGAGCGTGCGACGGTAATGCGCTAGATGTCCTCGCGCTTCGCCCATGCTGGTGCAGGGCGGAGTAGCGACCTCGAGCTGCGATTGCAGCATTTCGGTCATCACGTGTTTGCCGAGCAGTTTTTGCGCGTGCGAAAGGAATTTCTTGTTCGCACGACGCACCGCATGGCGCGTTTTTGCGTCGAACAGGAAATATTCTTCTTCCATGCCGAGCGTATACATGCGCGCAACAACCGCCCGGGCGGAACTTTGTTCCGTAATCGTTTGCGCCGCAAATCGGCCGCCGGGCATAGATGCCGCGGCGGCCGATAACGACCCGGAAGACCTTGGACGGGCCTTGGCGCCCGCTAGCAGTTCGGCTTGCCGCAACGCGATGAATTGACCTTTTCCTTGAGCGCATCGAGCCCAACCGCACCGACCACCACGTCGTCGCCGATGACGTAGCTTGGCGTGCCATTGAGACCGAGCGCTTCGGCAAGCTTGAAGCTTTCTTGCAGGGTGGCCTTCACTTCGGCGCTCGCCAGATCCTTATCCAGGCGCCCCATGTCGAGGCCGATGTCCTTGGCGACGGCGAGTGCGCGCGCCTTATCGGCTTGCCCGCGGCTACCGAGCAGCTTTTGATGGAATTCAAGATATTTCTTGCCGGTCTTGTCTTGCATACGCACGGCAACCGCGACCTGCGCGGCCTCTACCGAGCCGGGGCCTAACACCGGGAACTCCTTCAGTACCACCTTGAGCTTTGGGTCGTCCTTGAGCAGCGTGAGCATGTCGTCCATGGCGCGCTTGCAGTAGCCGCAATTGTAGTCGAAGAACTCGACGAACGTGACGTTGCCATCCGGATTGCCGAGCACGACCTGACGCGGCGAGGCGAACAGCGCCTGCGAATATTGCTTCACCGCGGTCTTGTGCTTCTCGGATTCAGCCGCACTCTGGCGCTTTTCGAGTTCGGCCATCGCGTCCTGAATGACTTCAGGGTGAGCGACGAGATATTCGCGCACGATGCGTTCGACCTCGCTGCGCTGGCCAGCGGAAAGCTCGTCGGCGCGCGAGGCTGGCGATGTGGCGATGGCCAGCATCGCCACGAAAGCAGCAGCGAAAGAGCGCGGAATTGATTTCATTGGCTTGGGTCCTTGTGGCTATTGGATGCCGGCGTTTGAATTCGACGGTTTGACGTTGACGATGTCGTCGGCCCTTACCCATGCGGGGGAACCGATAGGTAGACGGGTCTTTGCCCGCGACGCAAGTTGCCGCGCGGTTTTGACATCGCCGCGCGTAAAGGCGGCTTGCGCCGAAGCGAGGTCGGCATTGGCGAGATCGCCTTTGCGACCATAGGCCATCGCAAGTTGGCTAAATGCTTCCGGAGACTCCGGTTCGCGGGAGATCGCCGTGCGTAGTAAGCCCACCGCTTCCTCAGCAAATTTCGGATTGTTGGTGGCGTTGAGCGCCTGCGCGAGCAGAATTTCAATCAACGGTGTATTGTGCGAAAGCTGCACGGCCTGGCGCAACGGAGCGACGGCCTCCGCCGGGTGCCCGCCTTCCAACAGCGCCTGGCCTTTGAGCTCGTAGAAATACGGATTGTTCGGCTGTGCCTGAATCAGTTCGTCGATCTGGGCAAGAGCCTGGCGCAAGTCCGCGTGGCGATAGGTCGCTATGGCGCGCGCGTAACGGGCCGGCAGGCTGTGGTCGCCGAGTGGATAGCGACGGGCAACGGTGTCTGGCCGCTCAAGGAAGCCCGCCAGTTTTGCGCGCATCAGATCATGGCGCAGCTGCAGCTCGGGCGAATCCTTTCGATCCCAATAGGGACTCGCCCGCGCCAGTGTTTCGAGTGCGGCCACACGATCGGCAGGCATCGGGTGAGTTTGCATGTAGGGGTCGATATAGCGCGAGTTAAACAACACTTCGTTGCTGAGGCGCGTGAACAGTTCGACCATGCCGCGCGGCGACTGACCGGTGGCATTAAGGAATTTCACGCCGGCGTGGTCGGCTTGGTCTTCCTGAGTGCGCACATAAGCGAGCACCGTGCGCATGATCGCCGCCTGCGGCGCCAGGATTGCGGCTGTGCCGATATTGCCACCCGAGCCGCTCTTTGCACCGGCGACGGCCGCGCCGATGCCCGCAAGCAAAGCGATGATCGATGCGGTTTGCGCAGACGCGAGTTGCTCGCGGAGCTTCATCAAATGTCCGCCTGCAAGGTGGCCAGTTTCGTGCGCGAACACGCCGATGATTTCGTTGGGAGTTTTGGCGTCGAACAGCGCGCCGGCGTTGATAAAGATGTGGCGACCATCCATCACGAAGGCATTGAACGAGCGATCACCCAGCACCACGACCCTTACGTTTTGTTTGCCAAGACCGGCAGCCTGCAAAATCGGCTGAGCGTAGTCGCGCAGAAGCTGTTCGATTTCGGCGTCGCGGACGATGGGCATGCCACGCAACGCCGCTTCCTGGGCGCGCGCGGGTGCCATTGCTGGACCTCCGCCGGCGGCGCAGACCGCGATCGCAGTGAGGACCGCAATCGCCCGGGCTGCTGGCGCCCCGCGTCGCGTCCTGATAGGTGTGCCGTCCACGGACATACGGATTTTGCTACCGAATTTGGTGAAACTAGTGTTGCGCCTGGTGGCGGTCAACGCGACTTGCGATCACGACTGGGTCATGAGATCGACGCTGAATACGGCAACAGCGGGGCGGGATATCGAAGCCCCACGGGCCTAAAATGATGCTTGAGGCAGCAAAACAGCTTTTGAAGCCATCGAAACGCAGCGATGTGCCGCCGTTTATCGTCATGGACGTGATGGCGGCGGCGGCGCAGCGCGAGGCGCAGGGTGCCAAAATCATTCATATGGAGGTGGGTCAGCCGGCGGCGAGAGCGCCGGCGACTGCGATCAAAGCCGCGCAAGCCGCACTCGCGCATGGGCGCATCGGTTATACCGAAACACTCGGGATACCGTCGCTGCGTGCGCGTATCGCGCGCCACTATGAGGACGCTTACGATCTTGCCCTCGATCCAGCACGCATCGTTGTGACGACGGGGTCGTCGGGCGGATTCATTCTGGCCTTCCTGGCACTGTTTGAGCCCGGTGACCGGGTGGCTTTGGCAAATCCCGGCTATCCCCCGTATCGGCATATCCTCTCGGCACTTGGATGCGAGCCGGTGCTGATCGAGACTTCTGCAGAGACGCGTTGGGCACTATCGGCCAAGCCGCTGATCGCCGCTCACCAACGCACGCCCCTCAAAGGCGTGGTGATCGCAAGTCCGGCAAATCCAACCGGCACCATGATGGATGCCGATA
>DATFVF010000299.1:0-2638 GCA_035260465.1 Pseudolabrys sp.
GTGCAGGCGAGCACAATCGTGTCAGTGCGGCGGCCGTCCGCATCGATGAAACAGGCGGCGATTTCTGACTCGATCGCGCCATCAGACACAGCAGCGCCGGCGAGTTCGGCTTCGGCATAGCCCGCAAGCCGCGGAGAACCGACCAAATGCACGTCGCATCCGGCGGCGAATTCGCGAATCAATGCGTGGGTGTATTCGCGGCTGACGGTCGCCTGCGTGCCGAGCACCGCAACGCGTTTGGTGATCGACTGCGCACACGCGGGCTTGATCGCAGGCACAGTGCCCACGAAGGGCACCGAAAAGCGCGCCCGCAGTTCCGTTAGGGCGAGCGTAGACGCGGTGTTACATGCGATCACCACCAGGTCGGGCGCGTGGTTGCGGATCGCCTTGCCAATGACATGGACGATCCGCGTGATCAGTGCCTCTTCGGCCATTTCGCCATAGGGAAAGCCGGCATCGTCGGCAACGTAAACGAAGCGCGCATCGGGCCGCACAGCCTTCACCTCCCGGAACACCGTGAGGCCGCCGAGGCCGGAATCGAAAACGAGAATGGTCGGAGCTTGCGACATAACGCTGCGGGCGCGTTCAGGCACTCCCAAACACGCGCTTGAATATGGTGTCGACGTGCTTGAAGTGGTGGTCGAGATTGAAATTGGCCTCGAGCTCCTTGTCGGAGAGCTTCGCGCGCACGTCCTTATCGGCCTTGAGCAACGACAAGAAATCGCTTTCGCCGCCCCAGACCTTCATGGCGCTGCGCTGGATGAGACGATAGGCGTCCTCGCGCGCAACACCCTTCTGCGTGAGCGCGATCAGCACGCGCTGCGAGTGGACCAGGCCGCCAAGCTTGTCGAGATTTTTTTGCATGGCGGCAGGATAGACCACCAGCTTGTCGATAATGGACGCGAGCCGGGCCAGCGCGAAATCGAGTGTAACCGTGGCATCGGGGCCAATCATGCGCTCGACGGAAGAATGCGAGATGTCGCGCTCATGCCAGAGTGTCACGTTTTCCATTGCGGGAAGGGCATATGCGCGCACCATGCGTGCTAGGCCGGTGACGTTTTCCGACAGCACAGGGTTGCGCTTATGCGGCATCGCCGAAGAACCCTTCTGCTTTTCGGAAAAGAACTCTTCGGCTTCTAGCACCTCGGTGCGCTGCAGGTGACGGATCTCGGTGGCCAGCCGTTCGATCGACGAGGCGACCACGCCAAGAGTCGCAAAATACATGGCGTGGCGGTCGCGCGGAATGATCTGCGTCGAAACCGGTTCTACGGCCAACCCCATTGCTTTGGCGACATGCGCTTCCACGCGCGGATCGACCTGCGCGAACGTGCCCACCGCACCGGAAATAGCGCAAGTTGCGACTTCCTTGCGCGCGGCGGTGAGCCGCTCTTTCGCCCGGGCGAATTCTGCATAGGCATAAGCGAGCTTGAGGCCGAAAGTGGTGGGCTCGGCATGGATGCCGTGAGAGCGGCCGACAATCGGCGTCAATTTGTATTCAAACGCCCGGCGCTTGAGCGCGGCGAGCAGCGTATCGATATCGGCGATCAGGATATCGGCGGCCCGCACGAGTTGCACATTGAAACACGTGTCGAGCACGTCTGAGGATGTCATGCCGGAATGCATGAAGCGCGCTTCCGGCCCGACGATTTCCGAAACGTACGTCAGGAAAGCAATGACGTCGTGTTTGACCTCGGCCTCAATTTCATCGATGCGGGCGACATCGAACTTGGCGTTTTTGCCTTTTTCCCAAATCGTTTTCGCGGCTTCTTTCGGGATGACGCCGAGTTGAGCCATGGCGTCGGCGGCGTGCGCCTCGATCTCGAACCAGATTCGAAATTTTGTCTCCGGCGACCAGACCGCGGTCATTTCGGGACGGGAATAGCGCGCGATTGTCACGCCGCTTCCCCCCGCGCGGTCGCCGCCGCGTTACGGATCGCCTCAATATTAGCTTTGTAGTTGCCGCCCTTAAATACGGCCGAGCCCGCGACCAACACGTTGGCCCCGGCTTGCACGACGCGCGCGGTATTTTCTGACGTCACGCCGCCATCGACCTCGATATCGATCGGCCGGGCCCCGACCAGCGTGCGCACTTCGCGCAACTTGTCGAGGGCCGCCGGAATAAAGGCCTGCCCGCCAAAGCCGGGATTGACCGACATGACGAGAATAAGATCAACCATGTCGATGACATGCTCAATGCTCGATACCGGCGTGGCCGGATTCATGGTTACGCCAGCCTTCTTGCCGAGCGCGCGGATCGCCTGCAACGAGCGATGCACATGGGGGCCTGCTTCAACATGCACGGTAATAATGTCGGAGCCGGTTTTGGCGAAAGCTTCGAGATAAGGATCGCATGGCGCGATCATCAGATGAACGTCGAGCGTCCTCTTGGTGAGCGGCCGAATGGCTTGCACCACGGCGGGACCGATCGAGATATTGGGCACGAAGTGGCCGTCCATCACGTCGACATGAATCCAGTTGGCCCCGGCGGCCTCAACTGCACGGACTTCATCGCCCAGTTTGGCGAAATCGGCCGACAGAATCGAAGGCGCAACGACGAGCGGGCGGGGCATTCACGGCCTCCAGACGCCGTTCGGGTAACACGGAGAGCGCCGGGGGGCAACGCGTAGGGCGTAAACCT
>DATFVF010000300.1:0-2032 GCA_035260465.1 Pseudolabrys sp.
CGGTGAAGCAGCTTTTCGAGAAAGATCAGGTTTTTGCTATGGTCGGCAACGTGGGGACGCCCACGGCCGCGGTCGCGGTGCCCTTCGCCCTTCAACGCAAGATGCTGTTTTTCGGCGCTTTCACCGGTGCTGGCTTGCTCAGGAGCGATCCACCCGACCGGTATGTCTTCAACTACCGAGCTAGTTACGCTGAAGAGACCGCCGCCGTCGTAAATTATCTGGTGAAGATCAAGCGGCTGAAGCCAACTCAGATCGCGGTATTTGCGCAGCAGGACTCATATGGAGATGCTGGCTTTGCCGGCGTCGCCAAGGCTATCCGCTCGCTCGGAGGCGCCGAGACTGCGATCCTGCGGCTCAACTACCAGCGCAACACCGCGAACGTCGACGATGCCGTCGCAAAACTCCAAGCGTACAACACCACCAACGGTCGCGTGCCGATAAAGGCGGTGATCATGGTCCCCGCCTATAGGGCCGCCGCTAAATTCATCGAGAAGACGCGCGGTCGGTACCCGAACATGATTTACACCAGCGTTTCTTTCGTGGGCAGCACCGCGTTGGCCAATGAGCTGACGCTTCTGGGCGGCAAATTTGCAAACGGAGTCGTCGTGACTCAGGTCGTGCCTGCCGTCGATGGCTACTCGTCTTTGGTCCTTGAATACAAAGCTGCGCTCGCTAAGTACTCTGCCGGCGAAGCGCCGGATTACGTATCCCTCGAAGGTTATGTGGTGGCCAAGGTGTTAATTGCGGCACTGGAACAAAATGGTCGCGAGCTCGACACCGAAAAACTCGTGCAAACCCTTGAAGATCTTCGCGACTACGACGTCGGGCTTGGGACGCTCGTGACCTTCGGTCGCTCCGAGCATCAGGGCGTGCACAAGATTTGGGGTTCGCAGTTGGACGCCAACGGACGTTACGTACCTATTGACCTGCAGTAGGCCAGCTCATCAAGAAAAGCACCAATAACGTATCTTCGGTATGAGGGATGTTGCTGTAAATATTCCGGCTCATTGATGTCCGCTTTCGGGGGCGAAGCGAACGTCGCGCGGAATGGTCGCAATGTCCGCTAATGACCCAAAGCGGACATTCAATTCGCGTTCCTAGGCGAGGTTGCCCGCGCCAGCGCCGCAAGGGCGGCGCGCGTGTCGGCGGCAGGTTTCCACCCGACTTGCATCAGTTTGGCGGGATCGGCGACCAGCGCGCCCCCAAGGCGCTGCCATTCTTCGGCGCGGCCGAGGGCTCTTGAGGCGAGCGCAATTAACGCCGGTGGCACAGGCAACAATCCCGGCCTACGTCCTTCGCCCGCACGTAAGGCCGTGACGATCTCGGTCAGCGTCAACGGCATAGGATCCGCCACGACGTATGTCTCGCCCTTGGCAGCGGGCGATGCCAGTGCAAGGTGAATGGCGTCGATCAGGTTCCGCCGCGCCAGCAACGATCGGCGGTTGCGGCAAAGGCCCAGCGGCAGCGGCCATGGTTTTCGCGCAAGCTCCATCAGACGCGCGAAATTGCCTTTGACGCCGAGGCCATAGATCAATACCGGCCGCAGGATCGTGAAGGGCACGCCCGCGGCGCGAACGGCATCCTCTCCTGC
The DNA here is from genome assembly GCA_035260465.1 of Pseudolabrys sp. Lineage (GTDB taxonomy): Bacteria > Pseudomonadota > Alphaproteobacteria > Rhizobiales > Xanthobacteraceae > Pseudolabrys. The sequence goes on from DATFVF010000300.1 coordinate 1,592, forward strand.
TAGTTTGGAGCGCCCATAGGCGTCGGTCGGGTGTGGCGCATCGGTTTCGCGCAGAATCTCAGTGGAGACCGGTCCACTCTGCGCGCGGATCGATGACATAAAGATGAGTTGGTCAATGCCGATGGCTTTCGCAGCGCTTGCCAGTTCGGCAGTCGCCAGGCGGTTGACTCGGTCATAGGATTGCTCGGCAATTTCCGGCCCAGCATGCGCGATGCCGGCGAGGTGAACCACCGTTTCGACGTTCTTAAGTAGCGGGCGCCATTCGAGCGAGCGCGTCAAATCTGATACCGCAATCACCTCAACCGACCGAGGGAAGACATCCGCCGGCTGCCGCATCGCCGCTCGCACCGAATGCCCTACGTTAGCCAGTTCGGCTACCAGGGCGCGTCCAATGAAGCCTGATGCGCCGGTCACAAGTATGCGCGTCACGATTTGCCCCGA
>DATFVF010000301.1:0-3927 GCA_035260465.1 Pseudolabrys sp.
CCTGGGTGGAAAGTCCGAATAGCTGCGCGAGACCAAGCCGCTTGAGTTCGCCGAAATGGTCGCGGAACGAGCAGGACTGCGGCGTGCAGCCGCGCGCGCCCGGAATCTGGTCCCAGCCATCCGGGGGATTGACGCCCGGCACACCTGTGCGCGGATAAACATAGACGACCGTGCGGCCTTTGATCTTTGAGAGATTGACCGGCACTCCATCTGTCGCTGGCAGCGCCAGATCGGGAAGTTTCATGCCGGCCAAATGGCGCGCTGCCCCATCATCCTGCGGCGCCGGGATGCCAGGCGGCAAAAATTGAGGATTATGCCTGCCGGGCGCTTCACTCATTTCTCTGCTCCATAGCTCATAAACTCCATGAGCGACCCGTCCGGATCGCGAAAATACACCGATGTGCCCGCCCCTTTGGCCCCGAAACGCTGCATTGGTCCGCGCTCGACCACAACGCCGTGCGCTTTCAGGTGCGCTATCGCCCCTTCGACGGGGCCCTGCCATTCAAAGCAGAGATCGCTATTGCCGGGCTGTACCGGCAACCGCGCAACCTCCGCAGGCTTAACGCCCGGTCCATGCACGTTGAGCTGTTTGTCGCCGAAACGGTAAGCCCAGCCGGCCGGCCGTTGCACCAGCTCGGCGCCCATGACCTCGCTGTAGAATTTGTTGGAACGTTGCCAATCGGAAACGTGGATCACACAGTGATCGAGTTTGGTCGGGAGGCCCATCACCTCATCCTTTCAACCGCATCAGCCGGCCCCGCTCGCGTTCCCACGAACGCTTCTTCAGCGTTTCGCGCTTGTCGTGCAGCTTCTTGCCGCGAGCGAGGGCGATCTCGACCTTGGCGCGGCCCTTCTCGTTAAAGTAAAGCTTGAGCGCTACGATCGTCATCCCCTCGCGCTCAACCGCCCCAACCAGCCGGCTGATCTCCCGCTTCTGGAGCAGCAATTTGCGCGGTCGCTTTGGCAAATGGTTGAAGCGGCTGGCCTGCAAATATTCCGGGATGTTCGAATTGATCAGCCAGAGTTCGCCGCCACGCGCATCGGCATAAGATTCGGCGATCGTGGCTTTCCCGGCGCGCAAGGATTTCACTTCGCTGCCGGTCAGGACAATCCCGGCTTCGAAGGTTTCGCCAACTTCGTAGTTGAAGCGCGCTTTGCGGTTGTCAGCGACCACCTTGAAGCGGCGCTCGGGTTTTGCGGCCATGATACGCCAGATGGGCTTGCGACTAACGTTTAGCGAGATTTCAGCTGGTCGCGAATTTCGGTGAGAAGCTCTTCGGTCTTGGTGAGCGGCGTGGCGTTCTCCGCTTCCTTTTTCGTTAGCCGGTTAAGCCCTCGAATCACCAGGAACAGCACAAACGCGATAATGATAAAGTTAAGCGCGATCGTAAGAAAGTTTCCCCAAGCCAATACTGCACCTTGCTTTTTTGCCTCAACCAGCGCCCCAGCCGTCACTTTGGACGACAAAGGATAAAAATAGTTTGAGAAATCGAGGCCGCCGGTGATCGCCCCGATCAGCGGCATGATGACGTCGCCAACAAGCGAATTCACAATGCCAGAAAACGCGGCGCCAATGATCACGCCGATGGCGAGATCGACGACGTTTCCGCGGAGCGCGAACTTCTTGAACTCAGCCAACATGACGATCAGTTTTCTTCGCGTATGCTCTTCACGAACATGCGCTAGTTGATCAGGCCGGCGTGCACCATGGCTTGGCGCACGGCAGTCTGCGCCTTCTCGCTCGCAGGCACCATTGGCAGCCGCACCGTATTGGCACACTTTTCGATCAGCGACATTGCGTACTTGATGGGTGCCGGGCTGGTTTCCACGAACAGGTTGATGTGAAGCGGCGTTAGCTTGTCTTGCAGTTTGAGTGCGGTTGCGAAATCGCGCTTCAGACAGGCGGCCTGAAATTCTGCGCAAAGGCGTGGCGCGACATTCGAGGTTACCGAAATGCAGCCGTGGCCGCCATGCGCCATGAAACCGAGCGCCGTGATATCTTCGCCCGACAGCTGATTGAAATCCGGTCCAATGGCGGCGCGCTGCTGCGACACCCGCGCCATATTGGCGGTCGCGTCCTTCACGCCGGCGATATTCTTGAGCTCATAAAGACGCGCCATCGTGTCGACGGACATGTCGACGATGGAGCGGCCCGGGATATTGTAAATCAATATCGGGATGCCGATCGCGTCGTTGATGGCCTTGTAGTGTTGATAGAGCCCTTCCTGGGTCGGCTTATTGTAATACGGCGTGACGATCAACACGGCGTCGACGCCCGCCTCCTCGGCATGCTGCGAGAGCTCAATGGCTTCGGCGGTCGAATTCGAGCCGGCGCCGGCAATGACCGGGACGCGGCCGTCGACCTGGTGGACGCACCACTCCACAACTCGCTTATGTTCGTCGTGCGACAAAGTCGGGCTTTCGCCAGTGGTTCCCACTGGAACCAAGCCGTTGGTGCCTTCGGCGATCTGCCAGTCCACGATGTCACGAAACGCGTTTTCGTCGAGCGAGCCGTTTTTGAACGGCGTGACCAGCGCGGTAAAGGAGCCTCGAAAGCTCGTCTTGGCGGCCATGACACGACTTCTCCAGAAGGAGGGCTGGCGTTAAGTGCCATAGATATCGGGTCGGCGGCGGCGATGAAAGCCCCTCCTAGCCAGCCAAACATGCTTCCGCCGTGTTTTCGCCCGTCTGCGTAAGTAGTGTGCCGGTTCATGAAATTTTTGGGTATCATTCATCAACGAAATTGGCCTAGTTAGCCAAACGTTTGCGGCCCTTGCCCGAATCGGGGTCGCCGGGACCGAAGCACGGGGTTGAATGAGCGCGACTAGCCGTAGCCGCTTGGGTGTCTATTTGGCGTTGGCGGCCACGTGCGGCCTCGGCGCCGAGGCGCTTGCGGCCACTTTACAGAAAGTTCCCTTACCGCGGCCGCGGCCACCGATCCAGCTCGGGAAACCGCGCGCGACGCCGACAGCCCCAATTGCGACCACCGCGCCGCTCCCGCAGAAGCGTCCACCCGCAAACAGCCCGGGCCTCTCGGCGTTCGCGCAGGCCAATGTCGGCCTGCATGGCGCGCTGTTCGAAAGCCGCGCCACATTCAAACCCCTCGCGCGCCCGGTTTCCGGCCCCTTCGCAATCGCGCCGACGGCGGCGACCTCGGCCGCCGACATCGCGGCGGTCAAACGCGTGATCGAAGCAGCGCGCAAAGGCAAGGAAGCTGATGCGAATGCGGCCGAGGCCGGCATTTCCGATCCGGTCGCCCGCAAGCTCGCTGAATGGGTGATCCTGCGCTCCGACAACACCAACCCAACCTTTGCGCGTTATGCCGCCTTCGTAGAAGCCAATCCGAGCTGGCCGCACGCGCCGCTGTTCCGCCGCCGAGCAGAGAACGCGCTATGGAACGACGGCGTCGACGACCGCACGGTGCGGGCGTTCTTTGCCAAACAACAGCCCGCCACTGCCAAGGGCCGTTACATGCTCGCGCGCACATTGCTCACGCAGGGCGACCGTGATGGCGCTGGTGCGCTTGTGCGCTACGCTTGGCGCTACGACGATGCCAGCGCTGAAGTCGAGAAACGCGTGCTCGACATGTACGGCAGCATGCTCACGGCCGCCGACCATAAAGTGCGCATGGAGCGCCGCTTCTACGCCGACGATGTCGCGGCGGGCATGCGTGCCGCCGAACGGCTTGGCGGCGACGATCTTGCGATTGGCCGCGCGCGCGCAGCGGTCCAGCGCAAGGCCGGAAATGCAAAGGCATTGCTCGACGCGGTCCCCGCCTCGGCGCATGGCCAAGCCGGATACATCTTCGCCTATGTGCAATGGCTGCGGCTCAACAACAAAGCCGAAGACGCGGGCAAGATGATCCTGAATGCGCCGAAAAATCCGGAAGCCCTGGTCGACCTCGACCAGTGGTGGCAGGAGCGGCGG
>DATFVF010000302.1:0-2744 GCA_035260465.1 Pseudolabrys sp.
GCATTATTATGCCGCCGGCTATTACTATGCCGCCAAGAACAAGGGCGTAGCGATGACCGCCAACGATCAGGCTCTCGACTCATTTGCTGCCTCCGTTCCTGCAAGCAGCGTTAAATTCAGTTCAGAACAAAAATTGCACGGTGCAATGGCACAAGGCGAGAACGTTGCTTCATCGTCCAGCCTTTATAGCGGTCGCCTCGACTACCACTGATCGCTTGCGGTGATCGCACCGACTGCTGCGCGGCGCCGAGGTTGCACGTTCAAATATTATGTTTGAGGAGTGCGGCCCGGACGCTAGTACGGAGTGGTGCGCGGGACCGTGGAAAAGACCGACTGGTTTGCCTGCGGGGCGACGTACGGAGGTTGTTGATAGTGCTGAGTGGATTGCTGCGTCGCGTATGATGGTTGCTGATACTGCTGGCTGGCCTGCTGGTTCCTGTACGCAGGCTGCTGGTGCTGCTGCCCGCCGAACAACGCCTCAAACAGATTGAACTGTTGAGCCGACGCCGTGCCGGCCGTCGCTTTCGTGCGATGCGCGCGGTGTGTTGAGCGTCGCCGAATGTCGCGTTGCGGCCTGGCAGGCTCGGGATTTTTCACCGTCGGTGCATCTTCCTCGCGCGAGGCCACTGGCAACTCAGTTGAGGAAGGCTCGCCAATTTCGACGGGAATGCTGACGCCGGGCGTTTCGTTGATCGGGCCGGTTTCTTCCGGATCCGTATCGCTGCGGTCGGCGGGCAAGCCGGCAACTTGTGAACTGCTGGAGGGCGTCGGCATTTCGGCTAATTCGCGCAGGCGCTTAAGTTCAGTGGCGCGCTTGAGAGCGGCGAGGATGAGGAATTGCCGTACCTCGGGGTGGTGATCGCGGTCGACTAGCGCACCACGTGCCGGCGCGATTGCCGCGGTCAGCGGCGAACGCGACCCGTCCGGCGGGCTGAGTGCGAGCACCAGGATCAAAATGGCGAGAAGTACGCCGCCCACAGGGAGAATCCGGAGAATCGGCAGCATCGGCCGTGCATAACTGAGTCGGCGTCAATACCAAAGCCCCGCTTCCACACCTTTCGTTCAGCAACCAAGGGTGTGAGGCTTTTATATCACGGGGTGCCGTCACGCAGCTGTCACGGAGGGGCCGTGACAGCGCAAGTCGCGGTTGCTAGGAAACGGCACCATTCGTGTTGCGGGGAAGTGTCATGATGAAGAAACCGAATTGTCCAATCATTGCGATCGAGGAACATTACTGGGACCCGGAATTGTCCAAACATTTCACGGGCCCCGAGGCCGGCCGCGGCAATGAGACGGACGAGCGCCTCTACGATCTGGGCAGCTTGCGTATCAAGGAGATGGATGAGGCCGGTATCGACATTCAGGTTCTGTCACATGGTGCGCCCTCGACCCAGAAGCTTGGGGCCGACATTGCCGCCGACCTGACCCGCCAGGTGAACGACCGACTCGCCAAAGTGTGTGCGGCCAATCCCAAGCGCTTTGCCGCCTTCGCCTCGCTCCCCACCGCCGATCCCAACGCGGCCGCCGACGAGCTCGAACGTGCGGTCAACAAGCTCGGTTTCAAGGGCGCGATGTTGCACGGAATGTCGAATGGGGAGTTTCTTGATCTCAAGAAATACTGGCCAATCTACGAACGCGCCGAAAAGCTTGACGTGCCGATCTACTTCCACCCCTCGCTGCCTCACCCCAAGGTGACGGAAATCTACTATCAGGACTATGCAAAAGATTTCCCGCTCGTCGTGCGACCGGCATGGGGCTACACGGTCGAGACGGCGACTCAAGCGATCCGGCTGGTGCTCTCCGGAGTGTTCGACGCACATCCGAAACTGAAAATCATTCTCGGCCATTTCGGCGAGACATTGCCATTTCTGGTCTGGCGCATCGATACATCGCTCAAACGGCCGGGCCAGAAGGCGATGAGCTTCCGCGATATTTTCTGCAATAACTTTTATGTCACCACGAGTGGCTTCTTCTCCGACCCGGCGCTGATTTGTTGCATGCTAGAGATGGGTGTGGACCACATATTGTTTGCGGTTGACTGGCCGTTCGTCATGAATCCGCCAGCCGTCGAATGGATGAAGAACGTATCGATCTCCGACTCAGACAAGGCTAAAATATTGAGTGGCAACGCCAAGCGACTTTTGAAGATGTAATCAGCCGACAGGATGGCGCCGATAATAGTCGGCGTCGGCGGGCTGCTGTTTCCAGTCTTTGTTGCCGCGCCAGTCGCTATGATGTGCGCGCATGTCGGCGCCGTAGCGCACGCGGAAAAGCAAAGTCCGTGCGGGGCCGTTCTCGTACTCGTGCACCTCGCCAGGCGGGTGAACGACGAAGGCGCCCGGGGTAACCGCGACGGTCTCCGCCGGTGTCCGCATGGTGCCGCCGCCGGAATAACAGAAATAGATCTCGGTGGCTTCCGGGTGGCAATGATAGGGACTGATTTGGCCGGGCTCCCAACAAGCGACGGTGACGTCGCCTTCAGCGACTTTCCCAAGGATCTTCTCGACGTGGTGCGTTGGATTCCATTGTTGCTCGCGTTCAAGATTGAAAACGTGCATGGCGTCTGCTCCCGGCAATGTAGAGGCCTTGAGCCTATCGCAAGAATTGCCTGGACAGGAGAGGCCACCGTTGCGTAGCGCCCGGGCGCGTTGATAGAAGGTTTGTGCAGGGCCCGTAGCTCAACTGGTTAGAGCCGACCGCTCATAACGGTCTGGTTGGAGGTTCGAGTCCTCCCGGGCCCACCA
>DATFVF010000303.1:0-2382 GCA_035260465.1 Pseudolabrys sp.
CCCTTGTGGGCAGCCTAACTGACGGAGCCTCGGGCCAGCCTCAACGGCCGCCGTCAGCCAAGCTCCTGGCAGGCAGCCCGTAGTGGCCAGCCGGGCGGAGCCCCGACGCCGCCCGAGTGCGTGCTTGCGAAGCACGCCCGCAGGCGCCGCATCCGGCTCCACCATCAAGACGCCTCTAGATGACGCCCTCACTTTGAGCCGAACAAATAGGATTATAGTCGTGATAGGATTAAAGTCAATACCTCAATCGGCCTCATTGTGAGGAGCGCTCGCAGAGCGCGTCTCGAACCATGGGCCATCCTTCGAGACGCCGCGCTGCGCGCGGCTCCTCAGGATGAGGCCGTGAGAGGTCGGTGCCGCGCGCCTTCGCGGGGACGACAGCAGAGCTGCGCGGCTCCTCAGCATGAGGCCGTGAAGCTGCTTCCACTCATTTGCACCATCTGGACTCCACCGTTTGGAGGATGCGGTGCAGGCCTGATGAAAACGCAACGCCGCTATGACTCGGGGTGCAGATCGTGCTTCGGCGCGGCGGAATCGCCCATTTGCACGGCATCGCAATATTCCAACAAGTGGTTACTTTCATGGAACAATTAAATGTGACTGCCAGCAATCTTGTGCACAGCAAAAATTTTGCTAACTCCCCCATATGAGAAGCGTACGGAATCACGAGGCACTAAAATGATATCGCGGAAAAGAAACTTGCTTTCGGCGGCCGTTGTCGCCGTGGCGTTGATCGCCACGGTCGCAGTCGCCCGCACGGTCCACACACATACGGCGCCAGCCGACCAAGTCCACACTGGCAAAGTCATCGGTACGGTTCCCGACGAAGCGGCGCCCTACCCGCGGCATGGGATTATCGTCTGTGGCGGTGTAGCGACCGCCTCGGATTGCGAAAAGATCGAGATGATGTTGCCGATGTAATTGCGGACAGGTCGACATAGACCGGCTTGAACAGCCGGGAGCGACCTCGGTCTCGCACACGCTATCTCCGCAACTTTCAGCAAAATCTCTGGCTTGCTTCACCGGCAAGGCTGAAATGCATTGTCGCGCTGCGACCTCGTCCGCCGATCGGCTATATGCCACAATCGGCGGACGGGGCGATGCAATGACGAGTTTCAGCAACATGACCGTTCGTCGTTTCGATTTCGGATTTATCCGCACGCTCATCATTGCGGTCGCGGCGATCCAGCTTCTGTCGCCGCCGGCATTGGCGCGCATCGAACCGTTTCCACCCGACTTCAGGGTTGAGACGATCGCCACGAACGGCGCAAAAATTTACGTTCGCGTCGGCGGCAAAGGCCCGTCGGTCGTCTTGCTGCACGGTTTTGGCGACACGGGCGATATGTGGGCGCCCGTCGCGGCAGCGCTTGCGCGCAATCACACCGTGATCGTTCCTGATTTGAGAGGGATGGGTCTCTCGTCACACCCGGAGACCGGGTACGACAAGAAAACCCAAGGCGATGATATCGCACGCGTGATGGATGCGCTGAAAATCACAAAAGCGGATCTTGTGACGCACGATATCGGAAATATGGTGGGCTATGCATTCGCGGCCCAATTTCCGGCGCGTGTGAACCGCTGGGTGATTATCGACGCGCCGCTGCCGGGAATCGGGCCATGGGATCAGATCCTCCTCAGCCCAGCCTTATGGCATTTCAATTTCCGCGGCCCGGACGTCGAGCGGCTCGTCAGCAGACGCGAACGTATCTACCTTGACCGTTTCTGGAATGAGCTTTCCGCCAATCCCAAAGCAATCGACGAGGCGACGCGCCGGCACTACGCGCAGCTCTATGCGCGCCCTGGCGCCATGCATTCGGCATTCAACCAGTTTGCCGCATTCAATCAGGATGCCATCGACAACAAGGCATTTGCGGCAAAGGGCAAGTTGACCATTCCGGTCCTGGCCCTGGGCGCCGATCATTCTTTTGCCACTCAAATGGCCGACATCATGCGCCTGGTCGCGACCGATGTGACGGGTGGCATCATCACGGACTCGGGCCATTGGGTGATGGAAGAACAACCGCAGCAGACCACCGCCGCAATCGTGAAATTCATCGACAAGAACTGACCTGTTCTGAAAACAAAGCCGAAGTGAAACGCAGGGATTGGCGGCTGGGTCCACCACGATCGTAACCAGGAGGGACAGGCACCATGTCGACGATCACAACGAAAGACGGAACGCAGATTTATTACAACGACTGGGGTAAAGGACAGCCCGTTGTCTTCAGTCACGGCTGGCCGCTCAGTGCGGACGCCTTCGAAGACCAGATGTTTTTTCTGGCGTCACACGGGTACCGCTGCATCGCGCACGATCGCCGCGGACACGGCCGTTCGAGCCAACCGTGGAATGGCAATGACATGGATACCTATGCCGACGATCTC
>DATFVF010000304.1:0-2048 GCA_035260465.1 Pseudolabrys sp.
CCGAGAAAGATCTTTGCCACAGGACGGTTGAAGGGCGCGAAGCCAACCATGGCGCCGCAGAGCGCCGCGGCGATGATGGTCGCCGATATGGGAAATTCCCGAGACGACCCAAGGACAACCATTGCTGCGGTGATCGGCACGACTTCAGCGACGGTCATCCAATCCAGCCCATCCATGAAGTTGACCAGATTCACAAACCAGAGTCCTACCAGCAAAAGCAGGCCGCGCTCGATCCAGAGCGGACATGCCTGAAAGATGCGAAGATCGCCGGGCGCCGTAAACAGGATCGCGCCGACGGCCATCGCCTGCAGCATCAATCGGGGCAGGACCGGGATGTATTTGACGTCGTCCGCGAATCCCACAACCGCAATGAAAAGTGCGGAGCCGAAGATCGCAACTGGGATACTCAGATGCGCTGTATCTTCGCGAGCAACGATTGCGCCCGCGACCACCAGTGTGGCGCCGATCACCGCAATGCCGGCCCCCTGTGGCGTTGGAACGCGATGTGAAGAGCGCGCATTCGGCCGTGCAAGCGCGCACTGCAAAAGGAGAGGCCGGATCGCCCAGGTCATGCCCGCTGAAAGCATCGCGGCGGCAAAGACCGCGAAAAGCGACAGGGATAACTCAGAAATGGTCATCTATCCAATGCGCCCGTTATTTGGGAACCTCGATCGGTGCCGAACCCTGCGCTGCCTTTTCGGCGCTGAAAATCCAGACCAATCCACCAAAGGCGCCGACAATGAAGGACACCGCGCCAAACAGCAGCGACACGTTTACGCCCTCATTCGTCATCAGCCCGGCATATCCGAACGCCAATCCCATGGTCGCTTCCCGCACCCCCCATCCGGCGATCGAAATCGGCAGCATGGTAATCAGCATCACCGGCGGAACCAGCTGAAAAATCTGACTGAACGCCACCGGTGCGGCGATCGATTGCACGACGCACCAGGCGATCACGACGGCGAGAATGTGAACAAGCACCGACAGCGCCGCGATCGCAGGCCCATGCGCGCGGCTGAAAATCACCCGGTTTGCGATGACCGAGCAGGCGTGAAGGTGGTGCGTCCCCCACCAGTGCTTAAGCCAGGGCCATGGCAACCTGCCAAGAATAAGAAATCCCACTCCGGCAACGAGTGCGGCGAGATCGACGAACAGCAGCGCCGACCGGCCATTGGGGTCGCTGATGAGGCTTAAGCTCCATGGCAGGCTCGCAACGATGATTATCGCAAGCGCGATCAGGCCGATTGCGCGGTCGACGAAGATAGAATAGGTCGCCGCGCGCCATCCGGCGCCGCCGCGCGCGACAAGCCAAAGTCGTACTGCATCGCCGCCGATCGAGGATGGCAACGTCTGGTTGAAGAAGGATCCGATCAGGTTGAAGCGCATCGCCTGCTTCGTCGCCAGCGGCGCACCACATTCCACGCTGATCTCTCGCCATCGCAAAACGCCAACGAAAATTTGGAAGAATGTTACGGCGATCGCCATGCCGATCCAGCCCAGGCTCGCAATATTGATGCGTGTCGCGAGGTCGGAGAGATTAACTTTACGTAACGCAAGATAAAGCAGTCCCGCAGAGATCAGTATCTTTACCGTCGAAAACAGGATTCGGCGCATTCCGCCCGCGCTCGCCAAATTTGAGAAGATGTCAAGACACCGTAATCCCGACGCCGCGCGCCGAAACTTCGTCGTCTTGGTATGGTTTTAAAGCCGATCTGGCAAGAGCGCACGACTGGGTATTGCGACACCCTTGGTAGGTCGGATAAAGAGGCTTCGGTCGGCGTGGCGCAGCCCGACCGATGCGTCGAGGTCACGATGTCGGACAATGCGGTATTGGTCACCGGAGCCGCGGGCTTCATCGGTTTCCATGTAGCCGAGCGCCTGTTGTCGGGCGGGCGCGAGGTTGTCGGCCTCGACAGCATCAACGATTACTACGATACCAGGTTGAAGGTAGCGCGCCTTGACATTCTGAAACAGCATTCGAATTTCACCTTTGTGAAACTCGACCTGGCAAATCGCGCATCAACGAAACAGCTTTTTTCCCAACACCG
>DATFVF010000305.1:0-20686 GCA_035260465.1 Pseudolabrys sp.
GGGCCTCTCGGGTCCAATCGTGGTCTGCAAAACCGCAGAAAATAGCCCCTGAAAGAATCCATTAAGGGTTTCCGCGCCTCAATGTCAGGTAACTGATTCGCTTTGCGAATTTCGAATCCGTTGTGGCGTAAAGCACAGTTCGAATCCTCCACAAGTCAGGCGTATCGCCGCAACAGCGGTCCGATCGGCCGTTCTGTCAGGAGATCACACGATGAACCGTTTCATTATCAATGTAGCTGCGTGCGTGCTGGCCTTCGCAATGGCCATGCCGTCTTTCGCGGCCGATATGCCGGGCCAATACCGCGAGCCCGCCTACGTCTCGCCGCCGTTTAGCTGGAGCGGGTTTTATGTGGGTCTCAATGCCGGTTACGGCTGGGGCACGTCCAATTGGACCAGCAGCGTGACGGCCGGCTCCACCAGCCCGGCGGGCGCCATGTTCGGCGGAACATTCGGCTTCAACGCGCAAAGCGGGGCTTTCGTCTTCGGCGTGGAAGGTGACGCAAGCGGCAATTGGATGCGCGATTCAAACAGCATCGGTTCGGGCATCTGCACCGCCCCCGGCTGCGGAATCCAGACCAGCTGGTTTGCAACCGCGCGCGGCCGCGTCGGCTATGCCTTCGATCGCGCGCTGTTCTATGCCACCGCAGGCGGTGCATTCGGCGACGTCCAGATGCAAGTGGCGGGACTGACCGCCACCGCGGACCGTGCCGGCTGGACAGCAGGCGTAGGCCTCGAATATGAACTTCTTGGCCCATGGTCGGCGAAGGTCGAATATCTCTACGCCAATCTCGGCACCGCCAGCTGCGGCGCCGCCACCTGCGGCATCGACACCTCGGTGAATTTCAAGACCAGCATTATCCGGCTCGGCGTGAACTACCGGTTTTGGTAGGAGGCGTCACGGTCGCGATCAGACCCGCAAATGCCAAAAACCCCGGGCAATGTCCCGGGGTTTTTATTGGCCGCACGTCACAGCCACTTCTTCCATCGAAAGTAGAGGATCGGCAAGACGGCGGCGAACACCATCAATATCAGTGCGAAGGGATAACCGAATTCCCATTCGAGCTCGACCATGCCCCGGTGGAAATTCATCCCGTAGATCGAGGCCACCAGCGTGGGCGGCATGAAGATCACCGCCGCGATCGAGAAGATCTTGATGATGGCGTTCTGTTCGATGTTGACCACGCCAAGCATGGCGTCGAGCAAAAAGGTGATCTTGTTGGCGAGATAAGTCGCGTGGTCGGACAGCGAAGCGGTATCGCGCCGCATCGATTGCAGGTGGGCGCGTACATCTTTGGCCCAGCGCATGCCTTCGGCTTCGTTCGAAAGAAAGAGCAACAGGCGGCCAATCGACACAAGACTCTCGCGCACCTTGGAGGTCAGATCGCCTTTGCGTCCGAGCGCTTTGAGCACATCCTTGTAGGATGGCGGCTTGGCCTCGTCTTCCGGCTCGAAAATCGTGTGAGAAACATGGTCGACCTCCACGCCAATACGCTCAAGGATATCGGCCGAGCGGTCGATCACCGCATCGAGCAAATCCATCAACACCAGTTCGCCAGTGATCTTGGCCGGGCAAGACCGCGCCAGCTTGTGCTCCACAATGGCGAACGGACGCGGGTCGTCATAACGCACCGTCGCGAGCTTGTGGCCCGAAAGAATGAAGGTGACCGGCGTGGTCTTGGGTGTTGCCGTATCCGACCGGCACATCAACGTCGCCGTCATGTAGCGCGCACCGTTCTCGACATAGAGCCGGCTCGAGACCTCGATCTCCTGCATTTCTTCGCGCGTAGGGACAGCAATGCCGAGCAGTTTCTCGACCATTTTGTCTTCTTGGACGGTCGGCGTGACCATATCGATCCACACCGCGTCGTCCGGCGGTGGCGAGCCCGGCTCAACGGAAATTCGTTCGAGGGTGGTGCCGAGCGGGACGTAGACCGTAAGCATCCAATCACCATCTTGCGCATGATCCGTGCCGGGATCATGTCGCGGCCGCGCCGTCTCTCATGACCCGATCGCGCGGATTTGCGCAAGACATAATTGCCCGCCGCGCGGCCGCATGTGCGGCCGCGCACGGGATCGTGGCGGTGATGAATGGCGGAAGTCGGTTCTTGTCTTACGCCGCAGCCGGCGTGTGACCCGCTAGTCGCGATCGTCGGGCTCGATGTGGGTCTCGGTCACATTGCGCAGGACACCTTGGTGGTGAACCGCGGCCGCAACTGCCGAAATCCCAATCTTGCCGTAGCGGTTGTCGAGATTGGTGTATTGCCGGGCGGAGTCTTGCTTCTGCTCCGTTACTTTCATTTCCATTGTACTTAACTCCAGTCCTTCCTTGCGTTTGTCCCTTGAGACGAGTGTGGTGACTCAGTGGGGCGGAATTGCGCGGCAAATCGTGTCCTCTTGTGGCATTTGACCCACAGTGCAAACGGCCCCAGCCCGGACAGTATAGGTCCGGCGTTGGTAAACCCCGCCTTAAGGTCTTGGGACCAATGTCGTTTTGGGAGTTAACGAATCCGGAACCAAGTGCGGCATTCCTGCAACAGGTACACAGGAAGGTGACTGGGGACACGCTGGAAACCATGGCAATGGCAGGGCTTTTTCGGTTAATAGCGACATGAGGCAATTTTGTTGCGGGCGCTGCATGGCGACCGGGAAATAGAGGAAGAGAATGGCGATCAGGGGGATATTGGTTGTCCTGTTCGGGGCGGGTTTAGTGCTGGGCGGTTGCATGCAGTCGACGATTGAACCATCGTCGGAAGCGAATTTCACCCCGCGCGACAAGAAGTTGCTGGCAGCGGCGCCTTACGAGAAAGCGACGATCCCTGAGCCGTATAAGCGGCATATCGTCGAATATCACCGCAGGGAAGCGCCTGGCACGATCATGATCGATTCTGACGCGCGCTATCTCTATTACGTGCTGCCCGATGGCAAGGCGATCCGCTACGGCGTAACCGTTGGCGAAGAAGCCATGGCATGGTCGGGCGTTGCCAAAGTCGAGCGCATGACGGAATGGCCGGCGTGGAATCCGACGCCTGGCGAGATCCAACGCATGGGCGTGCCGTCTTATGTCGCTCCGGGCCCGCAGAATCCGATGGGCGCGCGCGCGATGTATCTGTTCCAAGGCAACAAGGACACCCTCTACCGTATTCACGGCACCAACCAGCCTGAATATATCGGCGAGGCCATCTCCTCGGGCTGCATCCGCATGACCAACGAGGACGTCATCGATCTCTACAAGCGCGTGAAGACCGGCACCGTTGTGGTCGTGTTGGCGCCCCATCAGGGCGACTCGCCGGCCAATCCGCGCGTGGCCGCGGCGACACCGTTCCGCTGAGCACCAGCGGATTGAATTGAAAACGGCGCCCTCGCGGCGCCGTTTTTATTTGAATCGCGATGAACTCAGAGTTTGCTAAGGCCCCGGATCGGGGCACGTGTTAGCCAAGCGCGATGCGCACAATTTCCGGCGGCACGCCGAACCGCAACGGCACCATGCTGCAGCCGAGTCCGCCCGACACGATCATGTTTCGTCCGCTCTCGACGATGTGACCGTAAGCGAAACGCGCGCCGTAGGCCGATGGCGCCCACACTGGCGGCACGAATGGCAAACGGATTTGTCCGCCGTGGGTATGGCCGGCAATGGTGAGAACAACGCGCTCCGGCACTTCGGTGAAAATGTCGGGTTCATGCGCGATCAGGATGACCGGATCGTCGGTGCGGATACGCGCCAACGTGCGGGGCAAATCGTCTACACCTTTAAACCTGCTCGGTCCGAGCCGATAGGCAATCTGATCGCCGAGCCCCGCCAGCCAGAAACGGCGGCCAGGCGGACCCAAAAGGATCGCGTCATTTTGCATCATCGGCAATCGGACTTTATCGAGCGCGCGGCGCACGCCGTCGACGTCGTACCACCAGTCGTGATTGCCCAGGATCGAATAGACGCCGAGCGGTGCGTGCAGGCGCGCAAGTTCGGCTGCCCAGACCGGATGCGGCACCCGTTCCGTCACAAAATGATGCGTGGCGAAAAAGTCGCCGAGCACGACCGTCAAATCGCTACCAAGCTCATTGGCAGCCTCGACCACCTGCCGCACGCGTTCGACACCCATATTGGGGCCGCCAGCGTGGAGATCCGCGACGACGGTGATGGTCAGGCGCTGACCTTTCGGCCAAGCGGGCGGTGAAAGACGATAGTCGGTGATCACCAGCTCATGCGCCGCTTGCAGGGCGGCATAGGCGCCGGTCGGCAGCAAAAGCGCGCCAGCGCCGGCAAGTCCCAGCCCGCCTTTGATCAAGCCGCGGCGCGTAAGCATGCGCGGTTGTGGGCTCACAAAGGCCGTGGGATCACTAATCGTCATGTGCTGCTTGCTACGCCGGAACTATGAATGGAGGGTGCACGCGCTCTCACAATTTACGTGCATGGGCGGGTTCATCGGCGCTGACCGGCCGCGGAAGCGGCAGCGGAACGTGCTCGGCGATGTCAGCGGCGGGTGGCATGCGCACGTCCCATTGACACAATCGGTATCCCTGGCGGCGGTCCGCCAAATCGAGATGGATGTGAGATTCATGGTTACTGTCGGAACCAGGGCCAAGAACTGTCGTGAACCGGTGGCACGCACTTTCACGTATGTCGTCACGGAAACCTTTCGCAACTGAAACGTCAGTCAGCGCAAGCATACGGCCGTCGGATAATATGAATGCGCGCACATCGACGGCGTTGCCCTTGCCATGTTCGCTGAGCTTGGCACCGGCCACACGATTGCGCCCTCTGCATTCAAAATCATCATAGGTCTCGATCGTGCGCAGCGCAGCGCCGAGCTTTTCTGCACGAGGCGCCGCCTCGTCGCGCAACCAGCTCGCGAGCGACTCGGCAAACGCGCAACGCAGTATGGGCGCCGGCTTGAGTTCGATGCGCGCGCCGGTGGCAAGAAGCACCACGTCGAGGCGAACCATGTCACTGCCGCCGCAGGCATCGGGGCCGATCAGACGGGGCATCGGCTGCACTGTCGCGATCTTCCCCAGGCGGTCGTCGCACTCGGTCGGTACGCTCGTGACATCGGCGGACCTGAAATCGGGGCCGGCCGCTTCGCGAAAGGTCTGCGGCACGGTCCACACCAGGGGGCGCGGCTTCGGCAGCGGTACATCCTCGGCAACGGCGATACCGCCGCCAGCGCTTGCCAGCCAAAGGAGTGCCATCAAAAGCCGCATAGCAGCAGATATTGGCAGGGATTGCGGCATTTATACGGGGTTCCTTGAAGCCGAAAGACCTGCCGGGCCGTAACTATCCACGAAACCGTTGCGCCTTCCGGCCCGGCGGCTAACCTTAACGCCGACTGGCGAGGGGCGCCGGTCCAAGAGCGTCATAATCGCGCATGACTTAAATCATGCGTTGCACAGAGAGGGGAATGCCATGCTCGGCCTGATGCAGGACTGGCCGTTGCTGTGCCATCGCATCATCGACCATGCCGCCACGTTTCACGGCGAGCGTAAAGTCATCACCCGCTCGGTCGAGGGTCCGATCCACACAACCGATTACGCCGAAATCCGCGCGCGCGCGCTCAAGGTGGCGCAGCGGCTGGAGAAAGACGGCATCAAACTCGGTGATCGTGTGGCGACGCTCGCGTGGAATACCTGGCGGCATCTCGAAGTCTGGTACGGCATCCTCGGCATCGGCGCGGTCTATCACACCGTCAATCCGCGCCTGTTCCCCGAGCAGATCGCCTGGATCGTCAACCACGCCGGCGACCGGGTGATGATCACCGATCTCACCTTCGTGCCGTTGCTCGAAAAGATCGCGGACAAGCTCGCGACCATCGAGCGCTACATCGTCCTCACCGACGCGGCCCACATGCCGAAGACCACGCTGAAAAATGCGGTCGCCTACGAAGACTGGATCGGCGAGGTCGACGGCGATTTTGCCTGGAAGAGCTTCGACGAGAACACCGCCGCCGGCATGTGCTACACGTCCGGCACCACCGGGCATCCCAAGGGCGTGCTCTACTCGCACCGGTCCAACGTGTTGCACGCCTTCATGGCGGCGATGCCGGATTGCAAGGGCCTCTCCTCACGCGACGTTGTGCTTCCCGTGGTGCCGCTGTTTCACGCCAATGGCTGGTCCCTCGCCTTCTCCACGCCGATGGTCGGCGCCACGATGGTGATGCCGGGCGCGAAGCTCGACGGCGCGTCGATCTACGAGCTGCTCGATACTTACAAAGTCTCGTTCACTGCCGCGGTGCCGACCGTGTGGCTCATGCTCCTGCAAGAACTGGAAAAGACCGGCGGCAAGCTGCCACACCTCAAGCGCGTGGTAATCGGCGGTTCGGCTTGCCCGCGCGCGATGTCCAAGACCTTCCAGGACAATTACGGCGTCGAGGTCGTTCATGCCTGGGGCATGACCGAAATGAGTCCGCTCGGCTCGCTCTGCACCATGAAGCCGGAATATGCCGCGCTCTCCGGCGAGGCGCGCCTCGACGTGAAGATGAAACAGGGCCATCCGCCGTTTGGTGTGGAAATGAAAATCACCGACGACCACGGCAAGCCGCTGCCGTGGGACGGAAAAACTTTTGGCCGGCTCAAGGTGCGCGGGCCGGCGGTGGCCACGAGCTATTTTAAAGTCGATGGCGATCCGGTGTTCGAAAAAGACGGCTGGTTCGATACCGGTGACGTCGCCACCATGGACCGCTACGGATATATGCAGATCACCGACCGCGCCAAGGATGTGATCAAATCGGGCGGCGAATGGATTTCGTCGATCGATCTTGAAAATCTGGCGGTCGGGCATCCGAAAGTCGGGGAAGCCGCCGTCATTGGCGTGTCTCATCCGAAGTGGGATGAGCGTCCGCTGTTGGTCATCGTGCTCAAGAAGGGCGAAACCGCCACCAAAGAAGACATCCTTGGCTTCATGCAGGGCAAGATCGCGAAGTGGTGGATGCCCGATGACGTCGTGTTTGTCGACGAAATCCCGCACACCGCGACCGGCAAAATCCAGAAGCTCACGCTGCGCAAGCAATTCAAGGACTATCGATTGCCGACGACACAAGCGGCGGAGTGAGAATTGCGCCGGGACGCGCGCCACTCAATCCTGGATTTCGGTGATTACGGGCCTTGGTTCGCCAGGAACCGACCCCTTGTCATTATCACCAATGTATATTGTCAATAGTGCCACCTGTCCTGTATCCTCCAATTGGGCCATTTAGCTCTCCGTAACGACCAACACGGAGTACGAGCCATGAAACGCTATGTAATCGAGCGCGACTTGCCGGGCGTCGGCGGAATGAGTCGCGCGCAGCTCAAGGAGGCCGCGGCGACGTCCAACGGTGCGCTGGCGAAGCTCGCCGGCAAAACGCAGTGGGAGCATTCCTATGTCGTGGATGACAAAACCTTCTGCATTTACCTCGCCGAGAGCGAAGCCGCCGTTCGCGAGCACGCCAAGTTGAGCGGCTTTCCCGCGACCAAAATCACTGAAGTTCGCACCATCATCGATCCGATGACCGCGACGGGCTGATGATGCGACGCCGCCGCGCCGGGATTGCCGGCGGGGTTTCACATCAAGCCGTGGGCATGGGCGGTTCTGCTGGCACGACCTGAAAAGGAATGGCTATGGGTAAAAAAGCGGCACCGCGAGTAAGCAGCGGCATGAAAAAAGTGCCGCATCCCGGCGGAGGTGACAACCTGGTGGACGTCACCATCGTCGTTTTCGAAGATGGCTACGCGTCAACGGCAATAGCGCCCATCGAGATATTCCACTCTGCGGGTGTGGTCTGGAATTGGCTGCATGGCGAAACGGTCCATCCGCGATTCCGGGTGCGGACTGCATCGATCGACGGCCGGAAAGTGAATGCGGCCGGCTCTCTCGGCCTCACGCCCGACTGCGCAATCGGGGACATAAAGCATACCGACATTATCATCATCGCTGCGCCCGGCTGGGACGTTCTCGACGAGATCGCAAAAAATACAACCCTCGTGCCGTGGGTGAAGAGGTGGCACGACCGCGGCGCCTACATTGCTGGCGCATGCACCGGTGTCGCCTTCCTTGCAGAAAGTGGAATCCTCAATGGCCGGGTTGCGACGACCCATTGGGGCGTCGCCGAGATATTTCGGAAACGCTACCCCGAGGTGTGCTGGCAGACCGACCAATTCGTGACGGAAGATGGCCGGTTGTTCTGCAGCGGCGGGGTCTATGCCTCAATCGATTTGAGCCTTTACCTGGTGGAGAAGTTCTGCGGCCACGAAATCGCGCTGCAAGTCGCCAAATCCCTGCTTCTGAGCATGCCACGAGGCCGGCAATCGGGATATTCGGTCGTACAACTCTCGCGTCCGCATTCCGATGACAAGATTCGACAAACCGAAGAATACGCGCAGCAACATTTCCACGGCGATGTGTCGATCGACATCCTCGCCAAGCGCATCGGAATGGGCCCGCGCAATTTCATCCGACGCTTCAAGGCTGCAACCGGCCGCCTGCCCGGTGCATACATTCAAACGCTGCGCGTTTCGGCGGCAAAGGAATTGCTCGAGCACGGCGCGTCGTCGATCCAGACGGTCAGTTCTAGAATCGGCTACGAAGATGTTGCGTTCTTCAGGAGCCTGTTCAAGCGTCATACCGGCATGACGCCCGCCGAATACCGGGATCGGTTTTCGGGGTTAAGTTTCGACCGCGGGGAACTGATTTCCGGCAGGCCGGCAGTCAGCGCGTAATCCGGCGCCTTACTCGGCCGCCTGCGGTGCGCTCTGCAGGCGGTCCTGCGCGGCCACGAGGCGCTGCATCACTTTGAGATCGCGGTCGCGCAGCTGCAAGCACGCGTCCGCCCACACCTGAACGACACGGTCAAGTTCCTCGAGTGTCACTGGATTGACCTCGCGCCCGATCTTGTAGACCGCACGGCTGCCATTGTGGCGGCGCTTGCTGCGCTGGATGAAGTCTCGCGCTTCGGGAATGCCCTGCCCCGGCTCAGCCAGGATATGCACGAGGCCGGCATCCTTCATTTCCTCTGCGGTGTAGATGCGCCCGTTGAGCATCATCTCCTCCGCGAAAGCCGCACCAACCCGACGCGCAACCAGACTATAGGCGCCCATGCCCGGAAACAGGCCGAAGATATTTTCCGGGAAGCCGAATTTCGCGCCGCGTTCGGCGACAATGACATTGAATGAAAGGAGCGATTCAAAGCCACCGCCAAGCGCATCGCCTTGTGCAAGCCCGATGGTGACCATCGGAAGGCCGAGACAATTCATGTTCCGGTGCAGAATGCGCACGCAGGATTCGCCATAAGAGACCAATGCCGAGCGATCGCGCGCGCGAATCCTTGCCGCGAACAGTTCGAGGTCGCCGCCAAGATTGAACACATGAGGCGTGCGCGAACCTAGAAGCAGATAACGCAGATCGTTCGGGCGGTGCTCGAAAGCCGCCACGATGCCGCGCTGCCAAGCGTGAAAATCTTCCAGAAGGTCGGTGTTGTAGCTCGGGCGGCCGCGCGGCCGCATGAACGTCCAAAGTGTGCCGGTCGGATCGTCCCAGGAGACTTCGAGCTGCTCGAGCTCGAACAGCTGACGCGCATCAGCGCTTTTCTTCAGATCGATGATGCGCGGGTCAAAAGGGAGCTTTGCCTGTTCGGGTGTTTCCGCGGGGGTATCAACCCGCACCGCTGAAAGGGCATCCGATACGGCATACATCGACATTTCTGCGTACCAATTTACGATTTCTTTACCCTAACAGAAAGTTGCAAAACAAACAATCGTACAATCACGGATTGGACCAGCGCGAAACCGCCTGAATGTTCGTTTCGGGAATGTTCTGCGCGGAATCCCGCGAAAACTCGTCAGAAAGTCGCGTTAACTACGAACCGCGATGCGTTCACGTTCACGCGTACAAGCGCAGCGTTTCGCGAGCTGCTGTCGCGTTGTCCGCTCCGCTCCGGAATGAGGCGAATCTGTGGCTGCGCCAGAACGGTGCACGTTCGACATCCCCGCGTTTCGCCGATAGGGAAAATTTTATTGAAATTGTCGCGCGGCAAGTCGCGGTCCGTTCATCTTGGTTGCCGATACACGAACGAATTTGCTTCGCATTGAAGAATGACGGGTACCATCACGACCGTCGAGATAGCCGCGTAGGTCGCATGTTAATCACGAAGTTGCTCCAGACCCGCAAGGCGGACGCGGAGCTGCCGAAAGAGATTCGTGCTGCGCTGATCGAGTCGCTGTTTGCGCCGATCGCGTCGTTGGTCGTCGGCGCTGCCGCTTGTTCGATCGTTGGCGCATCCGTTGCGCTGCGAGTCGGCGACCTGTGGATCATGGCCAACTCGGTCGCGATCCTCGCAGTCGGCATGCTGCGCGTGGCATCGGCGCTTTTTTATCAGCGGTACAAAGAAGCCGACAAAATAGCCGCTACGAAAATCTGGGAACACGTCTACGAATACGGCGCCTGGGCGTTCTCTGCCCTGCTCGGCCTTCTGTGCTGGATGTCGATCACGCACACGTCGGACGCCTCGCTCCAGATGGCCGTCACCACCACGACTGCGGGCTATGCGGCTGCGATCTCGGGTCGAAACGCCGGGCGCCCATTCATCGCGGTGGGCCAGCTCACGCTTTGCACGCTACCGATGTCGATCGCACTGCTTGTCTACCCGGACTGGGTCCACAGGGCCCTCGGCTTCGTCGTCCTGATGTTCATTTACGGAATGATCGACATCACGCTCAGCATCCGCGACATCATCATTCAGGCGCTGACGATGACGCGTAAAGAAGCGGCGTTGGCAGCTCGTTTCGAACAGCAGGCCAATCGTTTCGACATCGCGCTCAACAACATGTCGCACGGCCTGTGCATGCTCGACGAACAGAACCGCCTGCAGGTCTGGAACGACCGATTCCTCGAGTTGCTCCACCTCAAGGACGTGCCCGTCCGCGTTGGCATGCGGGTGTCGCAATTGATCCGCCACAGCATCCGCGCCGGAAATCACCGGGCCAAAAGCGTGAAGAAGGTCTTCAACGATCTGGCACGCGGTCTTCAAAAGGATCGGTTCGACCAGATACAGACCTCACCGGATGGCGATCGAACCATTGCGGTGTCGCGCAGGACGATGGCGGGCGGCGGCTCGGTCGTCATTCTCGAAGACGTGACGGAAAGCAAGCGGGCGCAAGAGCGCATCACGCACCTCGCCAAATACGACGACCTTACCGGGCTCGCCAATCGCAACCAGTTCCGCGAGCGCATCAACGGCATGCTGGCGGCGATGCACAGGCGCGAAAACCGCATCGCCATTCACTTGATCGACCTCGACAGGTTCAAGGCTATCAACGACACGCTCGGACATCCGATCGGCGACAAGTTGCTCAAGGAAGTTGCCTCGCGACTAAAGACCGTTATCCGCCCTGGCGACATGATCACGCGCTTCGGCGGTGACGAGTTCGTTGTGTTGCAGGCCGGCACCGAACGGTATCAGGACGCCAAGTGGCTGGCGGAGCGGCTCGCCAGAACGCTCAAGGATCCTTTCGATATCGACGGCCATCGCATCGACATCGGCGCTTCGATCGGCATCGCTCTGGCGCCGATGGATGGCGTCGATGCCGACCAGCTCTTGAAAAAAGCCGACATGGCCTTGTATGCGGCTAAAAACGGCGGTGGCGGCGACCACCGTTTCTTCGCTTTAGAAATGGAGCAGGCGGCGCAAGAGCGCCGATCGCTGGAACTCGACCTCCGCGAAGCGCTCGGTTCGGACCAATTCCAGCTGAATTTCCAGCCACTCGTCGACCTGCGCAACGGAGGCGTCACGACATGCGAAGCCCTGCTGCGGTGGTCGCATCCCACGCGCGGAATGGTGCCGCCGTCGGTATTCATCCCGATCGCCGAAGAAACCGGCTTGATCATCGCGCTGGGCGAATGGGCGCTGCAGCACGCCTGTCTCGAAGCGGCGAAGTGGCCGAAAAGCGTCAAAGTTGCCGTCAACCTGTCGCCCGTGCAATTCCGCGACCGTGGCCTCGCCTTGCAGGTGGTCTCAGCGCTGGCGAAGTCGGGACTTCCGGCGCAGCGGCTGGAGCTTGAAGTCACCGAGCGCTTGCTGCTCGAGGATAGTGACGGGACATTGGCGGTCATGGAGCAGCTCAAGAATCTCGGTGTCGGAATTTCGCTCGACGATTTCGGCACCGGCTATTCCTCGCTCAACTACTTGCGCAAATTCCCCTTCCACAAGATCAAGATCGACCAATCGTTCATTCAGGGTCTTGGGGAAGAACGCGACGCGCAGGCAATCATTGGCGCCGTCGCCGGCCTCGGCGCCAGCCTCGACAAAACCGTGGTCGCGGAAGGCATCGAGACCGAAGAACAAATGCGGCAAGTGCGCGCGCATGGCTGCCATGAAGGACAGGGTCATTTCTTCGGTGAGCCGATGTCCGCCGACGTCATCCGGGCGCGCCTGGCAGCCTCAACGACGGCAGCACAGCTCGTCGCATAGCCTTTGGCTGCCCAATTGCAGTGCATTCACATATTTGGCCGGCAAAATAACCAGATCGAATTTTAGGGCGGCGCCCTAAACGACGTTGCTTGCCGTTCCGCTTGCCTTTATCCCTGCTGGCCATGACCAGCCTCGATGCGGGCGGGATCGCGACGGGCGGCGGCGTGCGATTCCTCGGGCAGCGCCGGTACTATTGGCGGCTGCTCATTCGGGGCGCAGCGCTGCTGATGGTCACCCTCGGCATCTATCGCTTCTGGCTGACGACCGATATTCGGCGATTTCTTTGGTCGAACACTGAAATCGCCGGCGAGGCGCTTGAATATACCGGTACGCCGATCGAGCTTTTGCTGGGCTTCCTGGTCGCAATCGCGATCCTGATTCCGGTCTATGCGGGATTTTTTCTGGCAGCGCTCGATCTGGGCATTCTCGGGAAGCTGTCGGGCGTGGTCGCCTTTGCCGCGCTCGGCGTTCTCGGGCAATACGCGATTTATCGCGCGCGGCGCTACCGGCTGACGCGCACGATCTATCGAGGTCTGCGTTTTCATCAAACGGGCTCGGCCTGGGCTTTTGCATTCCGCGCAATGTTGTGGTGGATCGTAACCGCCCTGAGCGTCGGTCTCGCCTACCCGTTCCAACTTGCCAGCCTCGAACGCTACAAGATGCGCAATACGTTTTACGGCGATCTCGGCGGCAGGTTCGAGGGTTCCGGTTTCATCCTGCTGCTGCGCGGCTTTCCGATGTGGCTGTTCGTCATTGCACCGCTCGCGCTCGCCGTCAGCAGCTTCGTCGCCGTCGACTGGAAGGCGCTCGCCGACACTGTGTCGCAAGGTGGCGACGAGATCATGGGCAAGATCGAAGGCAGCAATCCCGGCCTGGGCGCGGCCATTGTCTTCGCAATGCTGATGGGAGGCGCCAGCGTGACCCTGGCGGCTCTCCTGTATCCGGCATTTCAGGCGGTCGTGCTGCGCTGGTGGTCCTCGGGACTACGCTTTGGCGACATCGAGATCCGCTCACAATTGCGCATGCGCCATGTTTACGGCGCTTATGCCCGCTTCGTCGGCTACGCGATCCTGTTCAGCATTGTGATGGGCATCGTCGGAGCGATTGCATTGGTTCTCGTCGGTGGTGTGGCGCAGATCGGAAAGGGCATTGGCGGCGAAATCGCGACAACTCTTGTTGGGCTGGTCGGTTACGTGATCACGGCGCTCGGTTTCTCGACCATTTATCGGGCGACTGTTTTATTGTCGCTTTGGCAGATGGGCATGGAATCGCTGCAATTGTCCGGTCTTTCGGCGCTTGAGAAAGTCAGGGCCAGCGGTCGGCCCAGTTCGGCGCTCGGTGAGGGCCTCGCCGACGCGTTGAATGTAGGCAGCTATTGATGTCGGACGGAATCGAAGGATCGCCTGTGAATTCCGGGGCCGGCATCTATTTCGACGGCATGACAAGCGCGCGCCACGACGTAACGGTCGTGCTCACGCCCGGTGGGTTGCAAATCTCCGCAAAGGATGGCGGCGCGCAATCCTATTGGCCCTATGACCAGATCGAAGGGCTTGCAGCCCCTGACAAGATCCTTCGCATTGCCCGCCGCGGAAGCGCGGCATTGGAGCGCCTTGAAATTCTCGATGCTGCCCTCGCAGCAGAGATTGACGCTCGAGCCGCTTATGTCGATCGCAGCGGCCTGCTGCAACGCCGGCAGCGCATGAGCGTCATCGCCTGGAGCGTGGGCGCGACCGCATCGCTGCTGTTGGTCGCCTGGTTCGGTGTGCCGGCGATCGCTGCACGGCTCACGCAGCTGCTGCCGGCCTCGATCGAGCTCAAGCTCGGCGACGCGGTGAATATGCAGGTGCGCAGCATGCTGGACACCCACAAAAATGGCGCCGGCTTCGATTGCGGCGTTGCCGCTTCGGAACGGCCGGGCCGGACCGCACTCGATAAAATGGTGCGACGACTTGAGGCTGCGGCGGCGCTGCCCCTGCCCTTGCGTACGAATGTGGTGCGGCGGACGGAGCCCAACGCCATAGCGCTTCCAGGCGGACAGGTTTATTTATTCAGCGGTCTGATCGCCAAAGCTGATAGTGCCGACGAGGTTGCCGGCGTGCTTGCCCATGAAATTGGCCACGTTGTCCACCGTGACGGCACAAAAGCTGTGCTTCAGGGCGCAGGCCTGTCGTTTATGTTCGGCATGCTGCTCGGCGATTTCGTCGGCGGCGGCGCCGTTGTGTTTGCCGCCAAAACGGTGCTGCAATCGTCCTATTCGCGCGAGGCGGAAGTGGCGGCCGACACCTACGGCACCGAACTCCTGAATAAAGCCGGCGGCAATGCGCATGCGCTCGCGGCGATCCTGGACAAGATTGGCGGCGCCACCGAGCCCGGCATGACAATCCTGTTAAACCATCCGGAGACGAAAGCGCGGGTCGCCGCCATCGACAAACTGGCAACCGTGCAGCAGCCATTGCCCTTTCTCGAAGCAGGCGAATGGGCGTCGCTGAAACAGATTTGTGCGGGTTCATGATCATGGCACGACGCCCGTTCCACGGTGAGCCGATTTCGAAAATTGCGGTCTGGTCGTCACGGCTGGCGATGTTTGCATTCGTCGTTGCCGCTCTGTCGATCATCATCGTGCGCTCCGGCTTGCTGGAGATCGTACCTGCGCTGGCAACGTTTGCCGCGGCTCTCATTTTTGCCGGCCTCGCCATACTCTTCGCCTTCGCTGGCTTCGTCGTTATCTGGCGCCAGGGTCTGTCCGGACTCGGACGCGCGTTGCTTGGCCTGTTCCTCGGATTGGCCCTCCTCGCCTACCCCGCTTATCTCGGCATACGTGCTTTGAAACTGCCCCAAATCACCGACGTAACGACGGACCCGCTCAATCCACCGCGCTTCGACGTTCTTGCGCGCCTGCGGCCGCGTGGGCGCAATGATTATCCCGGTCCTGCCGTGGCCGCACTTCAGCGCGCCGCGTACCCCGAAGTGGCGCCACTTGACCTCGACGTTCCGGCCAAAGTCGCCTACGACGCCGCGCTCGCACTCGTCACAAAACGCAAATGGTACATTGGCGATGCGCGGGCACCGAGCTTGGCGCGCCGCGACGGCGTGATCGAGGCCGTGGCACGCACGCCGATCATGGGATTCCGCGACGACGTCGTGATCCGCGTGACCCCGATGGGTCCGGGTACGCGTATCGATATGCGCTCTGCGTCGCGCGTCGGTGCGCACGATTTCGGCGCCAATGCGTCACGCATTCGCAGTTTGCTCGAAGATATCGACGATGTGGTCGGTTCGGCACCAGAACCGCGCTCGGTGCAGGAGAAGAAACCTCCGCCGCCGGCAAAAAAAGGCCAGCCTGAAAAGCGTCAGCCTGCTAACCGATAAATGCCATCGATCGCCGGTTGACCATCGGTTTCAACGAACCCGCGGGCGACCAGATCTTCGAGATGGGCGAGCACCGACAGGCCAGCGGCGCCCGTGAGACGCGGATCAAGCCCAATATAAATCGCGCGCACGATCGTCGGGATGTCGGTCGCGCCTTTCGACAGGCGATGCAGGATCGAGGCTTCGCGCGCCTTGCGATGCAGGATGTAATAATTGACGAAGCGTGGCGCGTCTGTAATGGCGGGGCCGTGACCGGGAAAATAAATCGTTTCCTTGCGCCGCGCGAGCTTTGCCAGCGAGGCCATGTAGTCGCTCATGGCGCCGTCCGGCGGTGCCACAACCGACGTCGCCCAGGCCATGACATGATCGCCCGCAAATAGCGTGTTTTTCTCTTTGAGAGCAAAAGCCATGTGATTGGCAGTGTGGCCAGGCGTCGCCACCGCCTCGATGGCCCAGCCATCGCCGGCGACAAGTTCGCCATCCTTCACGGCGATATCCGGACGAAAATCGCGGTCGGCACTGGCGTCCAATGGATTATGCTCGCCGATGTGCAAAGACCGCGCGGCGCGGTGCGGGCCCTCAGCATAGACGGTCGCGCCAGTCGCTGCCTTGATCGCCGGTACCGCCGGCGAATGGTCGCGATGGGTATGCGTGACGAAAATATGCGTCACCGTCTCGTTGCGAACGGAATCAAGGAGCGCGCCGATATGCGCTTCGTCATCAGGACCAGGGTCGACGATCGCGACCTTGCCGCGGCCGATGATGTAGCTAACGGTTCCCTTGAAGGTGAACGGGCCGGGATTGTTGGCCATGACGCGCCGCACCCCGGGCATCGGCTCATCTACAGTGTCGGGCGCGATATTGAGATCTTTATCGAAGGGGATGTCGTCGGCCATGCCGTGCGTTCCAATTTGCGGAACCGGCCTACCACTATTTTGGCCACCCTTGCACCCATGCCTCCCGACGCCCGTTTTGTGGCGTAAGGCTAGCGCACCACCAGGACGCCGTTGGTTTCCTGATGAAAATCGTCGAAAAATTTGTAGCTGCCGGCCCCTAATGGCCGCAGCCGGATGAGGCCTTCGCTGTTTCCGGCCACGACCTTTTCGACGCGCAAGCTGACGCTTTCAAATTCCATCGGCGTCGAATCGAGGTTTTTTACGTGCAGCTCGATCGGAACATTGGCCGGCGCATGGATTTCCGCCGGCTGAAAGCGGTGGTCCTTCACACTGATGCTGACGCTCGCCGCCTGCTGCGCAGCTGCAGGAAGTCCGGCGGCGGCAACCAGCAGAGCGATAAAGGTAAACTTTGCAATAATCCTGCTCATCGAACCGACTCCGTTAGAACTCGACAGCGACCTTCAATTTGGCGCGGTGGCGGGAAAATTCACTGAGATTGAGCGAGGAGTCCGGCACGTCGACATCGTGCCCGACGACCTGCGTATTCCAGGCCGCGGTCATGAAGACCTTGCGATCAAGTTGCACGTACAAGGTTGGCCCGACATACACAGCGTCGCCTGTATACGTGTTGAACCACATTCCATCATAGTGCCGCAGGTACCAGACCTCCGCACCAATGAAAACGGAAGGCACGATGCGGTAGGACAACGCGGTCGAAATGCCGCCGGTCGATTCCTGCGCCCAGCCGGCACCGACGCCATCCGGGTCGCGGGTGCCTTCCGGCTCGTAAAGCAGATTGGCGCCGAGATAGAGCCGGTTCTTGATCAACTCGAGGTCGGCATTCAGCTTTAGCTCCAGCTCGAAGTTTGTGACCCGGTCGCCGCTGGTTTCGTCGCTCCGTCGCCACACTTGTTCCGAAGAAAGAGTGATTGCGAGCGGGGATGAGGGGCCGCGATCCAGCAACAGGTAGCGTATCTCGCCGAAGATGCCGCCGAAAGCGAGCCGATTGAGGTCGTCCATGCCCGTAACATTTTGGATGTTGTGGTAGGACACGAGCGGCCCAAATTCGAATTGCACGTATTGGTTCGGCGTGAATTCGTATTCGAGTTTGGTCTCGCTCGCCCAATAGCGTCCGTCGGCTTTGGCGATCCGGGCGACGGTTTCCAACGAGAATTCTTTTTCGCCTTCGAGGCCGATGCCCGAACCCTCGGTGAAGCCGAAGATATATTTCGTTTCAATATCCCGATAGAAAGCCGAAGTGTTGTCTTGGGCGCGGGCGGCAAAGCCTATGACAATAAAAGGCGCAGCAAGAATAATTGCGCGCGCATTACGAGCGGTAAGCATCTATTTCTTTTCCTCATACGCCAGGTTCAAGGCCCGGCAATCAGGTTGCGTGACATGCAAAACGTGTAACGCAAAAACAATTCAAAAATTCTGCGGGCACGTCAATACAGGCAACATACTTTAGAAATTTCTAGTTAGGAGCTTTTCTAATCAGGCAAAGATGAGAACGCTTCTAATTCAAGCTTGATAGCATTCAATGGATTTCCGGTTCGGAAATTACGCCGAGCGGCGCTAGAAAATCAAAATCGCAGCCTTCATCGGCCTGGCCGATATGTTGCGAATAAAGCGCGCCATAACCGCGCGGATAACGCGGGCTCGGCGGCTTCCACTTGGCGCGGCGGCTGGCGATCTCTTCGTCCGCGACGTGCAAATGGATACGCCGTGCCGGTACGTCCACTTCGATCTCGTCACCCGTCTTGACGAAAGCGAGCGGCCCACCGACGAAACTTTCCGGCGCCACGTGAAGGATGCAGGCGCCGTAACTGGTGCCGCTCATGCGGGCATCCGAAATGCGCAACATGTCGCGCACACCTTGTTTCACGAGCTTTTTAGGAATCGGCAGCATGCCCCATTCCGGCATGCCAGGGCCGCCTTTGGGCCCCCCATTCTTGAGGACGAGAATGTGGTCCGGCGTGACGTCGAGATCGTCGCGCTCTACCTCGCGAGCCATATGGTTGTAGTCTTCGAACGCAATAACTTTGCCACGATGACGCAACAGCCGCTTGTCGGCGGCCGACGGTTTCATCACGCAGCCGCGCGGAGCAAGATTACCGGCGAGTACGGCGGTCGCACCTTCGCGCGACACCGGATCCGACAGCGGACGGATCACATCGCGATTATACACTTCCGCGCCGGCAATATTTTCGCCGATGCTTTTGCCGGAGACAGTAAGGCATGACGAATCGAGCGCGCTTTCGAGTTCTACCATGAGCGCGCGCAAGCCGCCGGCGTAAAAGAAGTCCTCCATCAGGAATTCGCCGGACGGCCGCACATTGGCGAGAACTGAAATTTCACGTGAAATCTCGTCAAAGCGATTCATATCGAGCTTGAGTCCGGCGCGGCGCGCCATCGCCACGACGTGGATAATGGCGTTCGTCGACCCGCCCATCGCCATATGCACACGAATGGCATTGTCGAAGGCAGCCGGCGTGAGAATTTTTTGCGGCGTCACGTCATCCCAGACCAAATCGACGATGCGGCGGCCCGCGGCGGCGCACATGCGCTTGTGGCCGGAATCGGCAGCCGGGATCGAAGAGGCGCCCGGCAATGACATTCCGAGCGCCTCCGCGATTGCCATCATCGTCGCCGCCGTCCCCATGACCATGCAGGTGCCATAGCTGCGCGAGATGCCGCCCTCGAGTTCGGCCCAGTCGGCGTCGCTGATGCGGCCGGCGCGCTTTTCATCCCAATATTTCCACGCATCGGAGCCGGAGCCGAGCTGCTGGCCGCGCCAGTTGCCACGCAGTTGCGGCCCAGCCGGTACATAGATCGCAGGCACGCCCATGCTGATTGCGCCCATGATCAGGCCGGGCGTCGTCTTGTCACAGCCGCCCATCAGCACGGCGCCATCGATCGGATGGCTGCGCAGAAGTTCCTCGGTCTCCATCGCCAGAAAATTGCGGTAGAGCATGGTCGAGGGCTTCACGAACGGTTCCGACAGCGACATCGCGGGCAATTCGACAGGAAAACCGCCGGCTTGCAGCACGCCCCGCTTCACATCTTCGGCGCGGTCGCGCAGATGCGTGTGACAAAAATTGATATCGCTCCAGGTGTTGACGATACCGATCACGGGCTTACCCGCCCAGTCGACGGAATCGAAGCCGCCCTGGCGAAGTCGCGAGCGGTGCCCGAACGAGCGCAGATCGTTGACACCGAGCCAGCGATGGCTGCGAAGGTCTTCGGAACGTTTACGTTTTGTCATTCTTGCCGGCGCACGAGACCATTAGTCGATCGAGAGGTTGGCCGCGTGCACTACTTTTTCCCATTTAGCGGTTTCATCCGCGACCAGTTTGCCAAAATCGGCAGCCGAGCCGGGAATCGGCGTCCCGCCAAGTTCTTTGAGTTTCGCGACCAAGGTCGGTTCCTTCAGCGCGAGATTGATCTCTTTGTTCAGAAGGTCGACGATTTCCCTCGGCGTGCCATGCGGCACACCGATACCGAAAAAGGCACTCGCCTCGTAACCCGGAACAGTTTCCGCGACGGTTGGAACATCGGGCAACTCGTCCGATCGCTGTGTGGTCGTCACGCCCAACGCACGCAGCTTGCCTGCTTTGATGTGACTGATCGACGACGGCAGGTTGTCGAACGTCACCTGCACCTGACCGCCCAGGAGGTCGGTCAGCATCGGCGCCGAACCTTTGTACGGCACGTGCGTCATTTTCGTCCCGGTCATCATTTTGAATAGCTCGCCGGACAGGTGAATCGACGTTCCATTCCCGGAGGAAGCGACGTTGACCTTGTCGGGGTTGGCTTTCACATAAGCGATAAATTCGGCAACGGTTTTGGCTGGAACCGAAGGATGTACTTCCATCACGTTCGGAACGCGAATGAAGCCTGCAACCGGGTCGATGTCGCGCAGGAAAACGAAATTGAGATGTTTGTAAAGCGAGGCGTTGATGGCGTTGGCGGGATTGACCAGAACTATCG
>DATFVF010000306.1:0-23348 GCA_035260465.1 Pseudolabrys sp.
ATGCCGTTGAATTGCGCGAAGTTTCCGTCGCCGTGCCGGAAAAAACGCAGCATCGGCATGATGCGATCAATTGCGTTGTTAAGCCCCTGCGGCGGCTGAAGTTGTCGCGCCGAGAACAATTGGCGCAATGGCAACAAGTCAGCCAGCAATTCAATCAGCGCTCCGGGATTGCGGCTGACATGACCGCCGTCCGGCAAGATTTGTTTACGCAATTCTTCGATCAACCGATGCACATTCGCGCGCAAATAGCCGGATTGCCCTTGCATGCAAAGCGCCGCGTAGGTCAGCGCGATGACGGCCTGCAGGCGCGGCAAACCATCGCGCGATTCGTTAAGCGTGCGGCGCAGATAGCGCGCCTGACGTGACAGACTGCGGATGTAGCGGCGGTAGAAGCGCGCATCGGCATCCTGCAACACAAACGGTGCCTGGCTGAGCCAGCAGATGATACGGCGCGAAAGAATTTCTGGACGCCAGCCGGTTGAATGCCATCCGCCTTGTACGTTAATCCATTCGTCGATCAGCGAGCGAGCATTGGCGCGGGTGATGGCCGAATCGGCAGCCCGTAAGTGACGAAGCCAGACGAAGCCGAGAAGCGCGACCGCCCATTCATCGGAAGGCGGCGTCATCTCGAAGGGGGACCTGCGGTCGCAGATCACCACTTTGCCGGCGAAAGCAAACCGGCCGGCATAAATTTCACTGGCGCGGGTGGCGTCGGCGGTGCGCAAATCTTGCGGCGCGATCACCACCCGGTCGGTCTTTGTGGAGCCAAATCGCCACCGCAACAGCGGATTGGCATTGAATCGGCCAATCACATCGCGAAATGCGCGGCGTCCGATGAGCACTGAGAGCCTGGCCCGCTCCGCCACCGAAACCCGCGTCATCAAAGTGCTCGTCTCCTGCCGTGCGTCCCGATCGGCACGCGCGCGCCACACGATAGCGAAGGGGCGGGGAAGGGCAAATATGCCAGTCCGGACCGCGAATTAGGCCACTTTGCGGATGAGTCGGGCGGCATAGAAGCCGTCTAGCCCGCCCCATCGCGGATCCGAATCAGGCAGGTGCAAAGGTAGCGTACGCAAGTCGCCATCAGGGGTTACGAATTCATCGCGGCCGAAGACATCCTGCGCCGTGATTGATTTGCGGCTGACGCGGGAATCACGCGCGAGCAATGCCTCAATCTGGTTTTGGCCCTCTTCGGGCTCCAGCGAGCAGACGCAGTAAATGAGCGCGGCGCCAGGCTTGAGCAGCTCTACCGCCCGGTCGAGCAGCCGCTGCTGCAAGGAAGTGAGCGTCGAGAGGTCGGCTTCGCTCTTCAGCCATGGCACGTCAGGATGACGGCGTATCGTACCGGTGGAAGAACAGGGCGCATCGAGCAGCACCGCATCAAACGGCTCGGGCTGCCATTCCAGCGCATCAGCCGCGACAGTCTCGGCATGGAGTGAGACGCGCGCGAGATTTTCGCGCAGACGATTGAGCCGTCCCGGCGAGCGATCGACGGCGGTCACACTGCCGCCTGCTAATGCGAGCTGTGCGGTTTTGCCGCCGGGTGCCGCGCACAGGTCGGCAACTTTCATTCCCCGTATGTCGCCGAACAAATGTGCGGGAAGAGCGGCGGCCGCGTCCTGCACCCACCACGCGCCTTCGGAAAATCCTGGCAGCAACGAGATTGCGCCGTGCGCCAGCGTACGTACGCTACCTGTGGGCAGTACGCGGCCGCGCAGGCGCTCCGCCCATGACTCAGCGTCCGATTTCACCGTGAGATCGAGCGCGGGCTCGTGGCCATTCGCCGCA
Organism: Pseudolabrys sp.; assembly: GCA_035260465.1. Classification (GTDB taxonomy): domain Bacteria; phylum Pseudomonadota; class Alphaproteobacteria; order Rhizobiales; family Xanthobacteraceae; genus Pseudolabrys. The sequence continues at coordinate 1,789 of DATFVF010000306.1, forward strand.
GCAATCGCGCGGGCGGAGTCGCGGCCGTAAGTCTTGGTCCAGCGGTTCAGCAGCCATTCCGGCGTGTCGCGCGAAATATTATCAGCGTGCGCCACTGCACCGTTCTGCGCCACACGGCGGAGAACGGCGTTGATCAGGCCTGCATATCGCGCAGCACGGCGATCCGCTTGCGCGAGACGCACCGAGAGATCGACGGCCGCGTGGTCTGGAACCTCTAGCCAAAGAATTTGCGCCGCCCCGAGCAACAGGATGGTTTCTGCACGCGGGGCGTCGGACGGAAATCCCTTTTCAAGATATCCACTCACCAACTCGCGCAGCGTGCCGAGCCGGCGCAAGACGGTCGCGGTGAGCCGGCGCATTAAAGCGCGATCACGGTCAGCGAGCGAGGGCAGGCCCGGATGCGCGTTTTTACCCGACAGCATTTCGTCGAGCGCAATTCGCCGCCGCAGAACCCCGTCGAGAATGTCGGCGGCGATTCTTCGAGCGGCGAGGCCGGGAACTTCCGGCTGGGGGGAAGTGCGCGGACGCGCCATACCCCGATAGTTGCCCATAAATTGTGTCCACGTCGCGAAGCTTTCGGCAAAAATGTCAGCGGCACACAGCTTTAGACGGCGACACTTGCGCGCAGCTTGCGGTTTTTACGTATACAACGTGGGATTGCAATAGTTGGATAGCCGAGAATTGGGCATCATTCTTCAACGACGACAGGCGTGCCGACATTGACGAGCCGGAAGAGTTCGCGGATGTCGCTGTTGTACATGCGGATACAGCCATGAGAGACGAACCCGCCGATTGAACTCGGCCGGTTCGTTCCGTGAATGGCATATTCGCCACCGCGCAGCGTGAGCGCCGCCTCGCCCATCGGGTTATTGGCGGCACCACCCGGAATGACGGTCGGCAGCCTCGGATTTTCACGACGAATCATGTCGGGCGGCTCCCAAGCGGGACGCACAAATTTGCCTTCGACGCGCGCGTTGCCGCTCCACGCCATCCCGGTGCGGCCGACCCCGACCGGAAAACGTAGCGCATAGTGCTCATCGAGCACGAAATAGAGCCGGCGCTGACTCGTCTTCACGACGATGGTCCCCGGCGCGAAGCCGGAAAAGGCAACGATATCATGCGTGGCCGCCCGCGTTCCGGCCGGCAAAGCAAACGCCAGGACCATTGCCAGAAAGAACGTCCTCAGCCGCGATGCGGACACCAGAAAGAACATCCTCGGCCGCGATGCGGACACCGGAAAGAACGTCCTCGGCCGCGATGCGGACACCGGAAAGAACGTTCTCAGGCGCGGCGGTACGTCCATCATCATGTGCTGCCTCATAAGCGCGGTACGTCCATCATCATGCGCTGCCTCATAAGAATGAGCGGGCACATAATAATGCGGGACGCGCGCGGACCCGCGTGAAAGCTCGAAACAGCGTAAATGAAAGTTCAGCGCGCTAGACGTCCATGCGGACGTCCATACGGATGACCGGCAAATAGCGGGCTATTTGCCTTCCGCCATCGCACGGAGCTTGCGCTTGCCTTCTTCGGAGGCTTGCGCGGCTTTGCCCGCGGCTTCCATGAGGGTAGCCAGCTTGGTCCGTGTCGCAGGGTTGGTAACGACCGGTGTGCCGCCGCGGAATGTAATCGTGTCGCGGTGCTCGTCGAGGTATGCGGCGAGTTCTTCGATCGCCGGCAACATGCTCTCGATCATCGGGCCCAGTTCGCGGAACACCCCCGCTGGCGTTGTGACCATACGTCCGTAAGCGACATCATAGACCGCCTTCAAATCAGCCGGCTGCCTCAATGCCTTATGCGCCGCATCTGCTTCGCTTTCAGCCTTATCCAGGTCGGCCTTCATGGTGGCCATCCCGGACCTCAAGACCGGAAGAATATCGCGGTGATCCCGCAGGTCTTCCAGCGAGCGCGGATTGCCGATCTGCATCGTGCGAGCAAGATCCTTGGAAATCGAGGCGTCCAGCTTATGGTGAAAGCCGTTCATGACGCGGTAGTGATCAGCATAGGATCCAAAGTCTGCGACGTCTTTGTCCGACATGATCGGAATGTGCAGGCCGGGCTTGTCGATGATGCGTGTTTGCAGGAACGAGATGAAGGCGCGCCGCTGTTGTGGCTCGTTGTCGAAGCATGCGGCGACAGTGAGTGTAACGATAAAAACGCCGACGAGGGCAGGCAGCCGGCGGGTCGGCTTGTACGAAACAAAACGAGATATTGAGTTCATGATGCCCCACTCGGGTGCACAGCTGCGCACCCGCTTCCCGATCGATATCCATTGGTGGCTTGGACTGGCGGTAGGGTTCAAGCGAATGAGGCTGGCGAAGAAATTGTTTGCCGGCCTCGCTGCCCGATCTCACGCCCCCGCTTTCGCCGCCTTCTTGTTCTGCCGGTTGTTGACGAGGTCATCAACCACAGCTGGGTCGGCAAGCGTTGAGGTGTCGCCGAGATTGCCGAACTCATCTTCAGCGATTTTGCGCAGGATTCTCCGCATGATCTTGCCCGAGCGCGTCTTTGGCAGACCGGGCGCGAACTGGATCAGGTCAGGCGAAGCAATCGGGCCGATCTCCTTGCGAACCCATCCCACCAGCTCCTTACGAAGGTCTTCGGTTGGCTTCTCGCCCGACATCAACGTGACATAAGCGTAGATGCCTTGGCCCTTGATATCGTGCGGATATCCAACGACCGCGGCTTCCGAGACCTTGGGATGTGCCACCAGCGCGCTCTCCACTTCGGCAGTGCCGAGGCGGTGACCGGCCACGTTGATGACATCATCGACCCGGCCGGTGATCCAGTAGTAGCCGTCCTCATCACGCCGGCAGCCGTCGCCGGTGAAGTATTTTCCGGGATAGGTTTTGAAATAGGTATCGATAAAGCGCTGATGGTCGCCGTAGACGGTCCGCATCTGGCCCGGCCAAGCGTCGGCAATACAGAGATTGCCGCTGGTCGCACCATTCTGCACCTTGCCTTCGGCATCCACGATTTCCGGCTGGACGCCGAAGAACGGCCGCGTGGCCGAGCCAGGCTTAAGTCTGGTCGCGCCCGGGAGCGGCGTAATGAGGATGCCGCCGGTTTCAGTCTGCCACCAGGTATCGACGATCGGACAGCGGTCCTCGCCGACCACGTGGTAATACCACTCCCACGCCTCTGGATTGATTGGCTCGCCGACAGTGCCGAGCAGCCGCAAGCTCTTGCGCGACGTCTTCTTGACCGGTCCATCGCCGCCCTGCATCAGCGCGCGGATTGCCGTGGGTGCGGTGTAGATGATGTTGACTTTGTGCTTGTCGCAGACTTCCCAAAATCGCGAAGTGGTCGGATAGTTCGGCACGCCCTCGAACATCAACGAGATCGCACCGTTGGAAAGCGGGCCATAGACAATGTAGCTGTGGCCAGTGACCCAGCCGACGTCGGCGGTGCACCAGAAAATATCGCCATCGTGATAATCGAAGACGTATTGGTGCGTCATCGATGTGTAGACAAGATAGCCGCCGGTCGTGTGCAGCACGCCCTTGGGTTTGCCCGTCGAGCCGGAAGTATAGAGGATGAATAAGGGATCCTCGGCACTCATCTCCTCGCAGGGGCAATCGGCCGCAACCGTTTTTGCGATGTCATCGTAATAGACGTCGCGCCCCGACTTCATGTTGACCGGTGCGTTGGTTCGCTTGACGACGATCACCGACGTTACGCCGCCAACTTTATCGCATGCTGCATCGACGTTGGCTTTGAGAGGAATCTTGCGGCCGCCACGCAGGCCCTCGTCGGCAGTGACGACGCAGGTTGATTTGCAATCCTCGATGCGACCGGCGATCGAATCCGGCGAAAAGCCGCCGAATATCACCGAATGCACCGCGCCGATGCGTGCGCAGGCGAGAATAGAGATCGCTGCCTCGGGGATCATTGGCATGTAAATCGTGACGCGGTCGCCCTTCTTGACGCCGCGCGCTTTGAGCACGTTGGCGAAACGGCAGACCTCTGCGTGCAATTGCTTGTAGGTTATTTTTTTGTCGTCTTTGGGATCGTCGCCTTCCCAAAGGATCGCCGTCTGGTCCCCACGTTTGGCAAGGTGGCGATCGACGCAGTTATAGGACGCGTTCAGCGTGCCATCTTCAAACCATTTGATCGAAACATTGTGCGGGTCAAAGGACGTGTTTTTGACCTTGCTGAACGGCTTGATCCAGTCGACGCGCTTGGCCTGTTCGGCCCAAAAACCATTCGGGTCCTTGATCGAGCGCGCATACATTTCCTTGTATTTGGCGTCGTCTGCGTAGGCGCGCTTCCGCCAGTCAGCCGGCACGTCATAAATCTTGTCTTCGGACATGGCACCCTCCCGGCCCCCGTTTCATACCGGCGGGTAGCCTCATTTGTTGATCTATTATGCGACGGCACTTGCGCGACCGACAAGGCGCGGATTGGCCCACTTTGGTGGGGGTTCGGGCGTGTTTAGCGACCCCATCCGCCGAGGATGGCGCCGATAATCAGCAGCACGCCGAGCCAGGCGACGCTGTCGATGACAGTCAGCATGGGCTTGCGATTGGAAAACGCGTTGTTGACGGTGACCGTGGTCACGATGAAGCCAAGCCAGCAGAGAGCGCCCGAGATGAGGCCGGCCCGTACCGTGAACATGTTGAGATGCACAAGGATGCCGTACAGCACCCAAGCCATGACGATCTCGCCCACGAACGCCAGGATGAACGGCGCAGCCATCGCCGCGCTGGATTTGCCGGCCTGCTCGGCCTTGCACTGTTCCATGGTTTTGCCTTGCGCCGCGATCCACGGCCTGCTCAGGCTGGTGTAGTAAATTCCGCCGAAAATCCAGGCCGCCACCGCGGCAACCAAAATCGACAGGAAATTGACGTTCGCGAAACCCATCGCCGCCTCCCTATTTCATTCCGCCCATCTTGCACACGATCTTCCATTCCGCCGCCGTCACCGGCTGCACCGACAGGCGTCCATATTTGACCAGTGCCATGTCTTTGAGTTTCGGTTCGGCCTTGATGGTCGCGAGCGTCACCGGCTTGGGCAGCGGCTTGTCGGCACCGGTCTGCACCGCCACCCAACCCTCTTCTTTGCTCGCAGTCGGATCTGGAAAAGCCTCGCGAACTATCTCGCCAATGCCGACGATCTGCTTTTCGTCGCCGGTGTGATAGAAGAAAAACTTGTCGCCTTTTTTCATTTCCTTGAGGTGCCGGCGCGCAGCGAAATTCCGCACGCCAGTCCAAGCTTCTCCCTTGGCGCCGCGCTTGACCTGGTCGTCCCAGGAATATTCATCCGGTTCTGTCTTCAGCAACCAATATGCCATGGTTTTTATTCCGACTTGAGTGGCCGCGTGAGTAACGATTCGATTGCATCATCCACGCTCATTTTTCCCGACAGCACAGCGGCAATTGCGGCGCAGATCGGCATCTCCACATTTTTCGCGCGCGCCATTTCCAACAGGACCGGAGCGGTAAAGATGCCTTCAGCCAGCTTGCCATGTGAGGCGGTATCCGGCTTCTCGCCTTTGCCCAACGCGACGCCGCAGGAGAAGTTGCGCGACTGCGGGGTCGAACACGTAAGAATCAGGTCGCCTAGCCCGGACAGGCCCATCATTGTCTCAGTCCTCGCGCCATAGGTCTTGCCGAACCGCACCAACTCGGCAAAGCCGCGTGTGGTCAACGCCGCCGAAGCGCTGGCACCGAGCCCGCGTCCGGTGACGATACCGGCCGCGATAGCGAGAACGTTTTTGGTGGCACCGCCGAGTTCGACGCCGCGCACATCGGTCGAATGGTAGGGACGAAACGTCCCTGCGTTGATCGCTTGTGCCAAGGCTTCTGCGACGTCGGCATCAGCCGCTGCAATGGTGACCGCAGTTGGCAGTCCGCGCGCGACATCGGCAGCAAAGCTCGGTCCGGACAAAATAGCGGGCACCGCTTCCGGGGCACACTCAGCGAGGATCTCGGTCATGAACTTGTGAGTGCCGTGCTCGATGCCCTTTGCACAAGCGATCAGCGGGACGCGTCCGATATTCGACTTTCCCAATAATGTGACGACCGAACGCATCGCTTGCGCCGGCACCACAATGAGAATTGCATCGCTATCCGCGGCTGCGCCAAGGTCGCGCGTGACCTTGATCTTGTCGTGAAGGCGCACGTCCGGCAGGAAACGACTTTCCCGCTTCTGTTCGAGGCTCGTAGCGTTGCCCGGCTCGTGCTCCCACAGCACGACGTCACGCCCGGCACGAGCACTGGTAATCGCGAGGGCCGTTCCCCAAGCGCCGCCGCCAAGCACTGCAATGCGTTGAATTGTCATGCTCTTGCTTGTCCGTTCAGCTCACTTATACGCCGCCGTCCGCCGCAGTGCTCCCTCTGCGGCGGCAACCTCGTCGAGCGGCCAGCGCGCGCGCGGCGCCGCATCAAGTGAGTCGGTAAGGCCGAGTGCCAGTCGCTCGCAGCCGGCCCAGGCAATCATTGCGCCGTTGTCGGTGCACAACTCGAGTGGCGGCGCTATCAGCGTGGTGCCGACTTCAAAGGCAAGGCGGTTGATCACTTTGCGGATCGCCAGGTTTGCGGCAACGCCGCCGGCGGCAACCAGTGCGGTCGGAGCACCGAAGCGCGTGCGGAATAACAGCACGCCGGCCCTTAGCCGATCGTACACAACGTCGACGATCGCCTGTTGGAAACTGGCACAAAGATCGGCGACATCCTGATCGCTTAGCGGCGCGATTTTCTCCGCTTCCAGCCGCAACGCAGTCTTGAGACCGGAAAGCGAGAAATCGGGATCCTTGCGTCCATGCATCGGACGGGGCAGCGCGAAACGGGTTGCGTCACCGCCCGCAGCTTCCTGCTCGACTTGCGGTCCGCCGGGATAGCCGAGGCCGAGGAGTTTTGCGGTCTTGTCGAAGGCTTCGCCGATAGCGTCGTCCTGTGTGGTGCCGAGCCGCACATAGTCTCCGACACCGCGCACGGCCACAATCTGCGTATGGCCACCAGACGCGAGGAACAGACAATAAGGAAACGGAGTGTTGTCGGTCAGCCGGGCCGTCAATGCATGAGCTTCAAGATGGTTGACTGCAATCAGCGGCTTGTTCGTGACGAGGGCGATCGCCTTGGCGGTCGTCAGGCCGACGATCACGCCGCCGATGAGCCCGGGTCCGGCCGCGGCGGCAATACCGTCGAGTGCATCATACCTGCAGCCGGCCTGCGCCATTGCCTTGGCAATGATTATATCGAGTACTTCGACATGGGCGCGCGCGGCAATTTCGGGCACCACGCCGCCGAAGGCCGCGTGCTCGCTCACTTGCGAAAGAACGATATTGGAAAGAATCTCCCCACGGCCATCCTCGAAACGCTCGACCACCGCGGCAGCGGTCTCGTCGCAGGTGGTCTCGATGCCGAGGACGATCATGGTTCCTCATTTAAAGCCGGTGCCCACATTCGGCGAGGTGACGGCGGTGCAAATAATAGCTAGTCCTGACGGCGGAGCCGACCCCGGTTCGGCCTAGCATCGCGAGGTGATATGGCGCAATCCACAGCCTCCTTGCGCATCGGTACGCGCGGAAGTCCGCTCGCCTTGGTGCAAGCGCGCATGGTGCGCGCCCGGCTGGCGGCGGCGATCGGGGCGAATGAAGACGCGATTGAACTTGTCGTTATTCGCACGACCGGCGACATCATCCAGGATCGGCCACTGGCGGAGGAGGGTGGCAAAGGGCTCTTTACCAAGGAGATCGAGGAGGCCTTGCTGGATGGACGCATCGATTTTGCGGTGCATTCGGCAAAAGACATGCCGACGATTTTGCCGAAAGGCTTGATTTTGGCGGCCTGTCTTGAGCGCGAAGACCCGCGCGACGTGTTCATTAGCCGCAAGGCAAGTACACTCGCCGACCTGCCGCGCGGCGCGCGCCTCGGCACTGCATCTTTGCGCCGGCAAGCGATTGCCATGCGCGCGCGGCCTGATCTGCGCGTCATGCCGTTACGCGGCAATGTGGAGACGCGGTTGCGCAAGCTCGAGGCCGGCGAAGTTGACGCCACGCTACTCGCCCTCGCGGGACTAAAAAGGTTGGGGCTGGTCGAACACGCCACTCACATTATGAGTGAGGACGAATTTCTGCCGGCCGTCGGACAGGGCGCCATTGGTATCGAGGCGCGTGAGAGCGATCAGCGCGTGCGGGACATTCTCGCGCGCATTGACCACGTCGACACTTCAGTCGCCGTTTCGTGTGAGCGGGCTTTTCTTGCCGCGCTCGACGGTTCTTGTAAGACGCCGATTGCGGGCCATGCCACAGTCTCGGGCGATGCGGTGCATTTTCACGGGCTGATCGCACGGCCTGACGGCAGCGCAGCCCATGACATCGCCGGCACCGGCCACCGCAAAGATGCAGCAACCATTGGTACCGACTCCGGACGCGAGCTCAAACATCGCGCCGGATCCGGGTTTTTTGATTAAGCCATGCGCATTGTCGTCACCCGCCCACAAGCCGAAGGCGACCGCACGGCCACTGCGCTGCGCGCGCTCGGACATGAAGTGCTGGTCGCGCCCTTGATGAAGGTCGATGCCGTGCCGGCCGATCTTTCCGGCAGATGGGGCGCCGTCATCGTAACCAGCGCGAACGCACCAAGCGCGATCGCCGAAAATTCCGCACGCGGCACTTTGATTACGCTGCCACTGGTTGCCGTCGGCCAGCGCAGCGCCGATGCCGCACAACAGGCGGGGTTTACAAACATCACATCGGCGGGCGGCGATGTTGGTGATCTCGTCAGGATGTTGAACACGCAGCGCGCTGACGCCAAAGCTCCACTGCTCTATATCGCCGGCGAGGACCGCTCTGCCGACTTGATCGGAGAGCTTTCGGTGCGCGGTATCGCCGCTGAATTGCGCGTCGTCTATCGCGCGATCACAATACCTTTTTCGCCGGAGCTGACCGAAGCGCTTGAAGCCGGCGAGGTCGATGCCGTTTTGCATTTCTCCCGGCGCAGCGCTGAAAACTACCTCGCTGGAGCCAGGCAAGCGGGTGTCTTAGGGCCCGCGCTTGTGCTGCGTCATTTCTGCCTCTCGGCGCAGGTTGCCGCGCCGCTCGTCGGCGCTGGCGCAACTAATCTGGCCATCGCCACGCGCCCAAATGAGGCCGCTTTGATCGAGCTTTTGCGGGCACCGCAGCCTTGAATATTGGCGCGTCGGCGCCATTTGCGTTATTTCCTGCCTGCGGGGTTGAGCCGATTCGCCGAGGATAGAGCATGGCCGATAAGCGCACGACGCCGGACCCTGCCGAGGGCGGCCGCCGCAAGCGTCCGGCGCCGACCATTGATTTGACCGCGACCGAAGTGCCGGCGTCTGCGGCGGCAGACGAACCGCACGTGGCTTCGGGTGAGAAGGCCGCGCCGCCACCTGAACCAGATCCCGCGCAGGACCAGCCAGAGGCCACTCACAAATCTGAACGTGCCGACGAGCACAACGGATCGTCGAGGAAACAGGGAGCACCGTGGCAAGTCCTTCTTGCGGGATTTGCCGGGGCGGCGATGATGACCGCCGCGTTGTTTGCGGTTTGGCGCGCCGGTTTAGTCCCCGACCGTTATGCCGGGTCGACCACTGCAGACGCGGCATCGATTGGTGCACTCAATGACCGCCTGGCAAAAATCGAAGTGGCGATCAGCAAGCTTCCGGTCAGTGACCAAAACGTGTCGGAGCGGCTTTCCGCCGCCGACAACGCCTTGAAGTCACTCGGCATCGTGCTGGCTGCGCTTAATAAGCGAAGCGACGACGTGACGGCGAATGCCGCCGACGCGCGCGCGCGCGCGGACGCCGCAGAAAAAGCCGTGGCGGAATTGCGCAACAGTGTCCAGGATCTCAGCAAAAACACGTCGGCCGGCCTATCGCCCACCGATGTTGATTCCGTGCAGAAGCGCCTTTCCTCGCTCGAGCAGGTGACCAAGGCCCCACCGGCCGATAAAGCCGCGCGGCTTGCGCTGAGTGCGGCAGCGTTACGCGACGCGGTTGCGGGCGGCGCGGCGTTCACCGCCGAACTTGAGGAAGCAAAAGCACTTGGCGCGGACGAAAAGACCGTGACGGCGCTGGCTCCCTTTGCAGCAACCGGCGTGCCGAGTCCGGCGGCGCTGGCGCAAGAACTTCGCGCGCTGATCCCCGCCATCGTGAAAGCATCTGGCGCGCAGACGCCGGCAGGCAGTTTCCTGGAGCGGCTTGAGGCAAATGCCGGCAAGCTCGTGCGCATTCGCCCCGTTGATGCACCGGCCGGCGACGATGCGCCCGCCGTGCTAGCGCGCGTCGAAAATGAAGCGGCACATGCGGCGATCGATGACGCGCTGACCGATCTCGGGAAGCTCGATGCAGCGACCCGTGCGCCGGCGCAAGGTTGGATGGCCAAAGCTCGGGCACGGCAAGACGCACTCGCCGCGGCGCGGCAGTTTGCAAGCAGGACTGCGCACGCACTGGGCAAGCGGTGAGGCCCGGGATGATCCGGATTATCCTTTTTCTTCTTTCGATTGCGGTGATTGCCGAAGGCGTTGCCTGGGTCGCCGACCGTCCGGGCGAGGTCGCCATCACGTGGATGGGCTACCGAATCGAAACTTCGGTGATGGTGGCCATTTTTGCCATCGCAGCGCTTGTGCTTGCGGCCATGCTGCTGTGGTCGATTGCGCGCGCTATTTTGCACTCGCCCGAACAGGCATCACTGTTCTTTCGCCACCGCCGCGCGGCCAAAGGTTACCTTGCGGTCAGCCGGGGTCTGATTGCGATTGGCGCTGGCGATTTGCGTACCGCGCGCAAATCCGCCGATGACGCGGCGCGGCTGTCGCGTGGCGAACCGCTCGCGCTTTTGCTCACGGCGCAAGCGGCGCAATTGGCTGGAGACCGAAGCACGGCCGGTCGCGCATTCCGCGAAATGACTGCGCGCGAGGACACCAGGCTTCTCGGGTTACGCGGTCTCTATATTGAAGCGCAGCGGCGCAATGATCTGGACGCTGCACGACTTGCCGCAGAGGAAGCCGCCAAGGTGCGGCCTTCGGTGGCATGGGCGGGCCAGGCCGTCCTCGATTATCGTTGCAATGCCTCCGATTGGTCCGGAGCGCTGGACGCCCTTGATCACATGAAGGGCACTCTCGACAGGGCCGATTATCGCCGCAAACGTGCGGTGCTTCTTGCTGCCCGCGCGCAGGCGCTGGCGGACATTGATCGCGATAGCTCGCTTGCGCTCGTGTTGGAATCGGTCAAGCTCGCGCCCGATTTGGTGCCGGCGGCGGCACTGGCCGGACGGCGTCTCGCGGAATCGGGTGACACGCGCAAGGCGCGCAAAATCCTGGAAACGGCCTGGACGATCAATCCGCATCCAGACATTGCCGAAAGTTATGCCAACCTGCGGCTCGGCGACAGCGCGCGCGAGCGGCTCGCGCGCATGCAGAAACTCGCCGACAAAGTCCCTGGCCAGCTCGAAGGTGCGTTGGCTGTTGCCCGTGCAGCGCTCGATGCGCGTGAATTTGTAACCGCGCGTGCAGCCCTTGCACCCTATCTGTCGGCTCCGACACGGCGCGTTGCCAGTTTGATGGCAGATATCGAGGAAACCGAACACAGTGATGAAGGCCGGGTGCGCGAGTGGATGACGCGCGCCATGCGCGCGTCGGGCGATCCGGTTTGGACCGCCGATGGTGTGGTATCCGAGCGCTGGTTGCCCGTTTCACCTAACGGCCGGCTCGATGGCTTCGAATGGAAAGTACCGCTCGCCGAAATTGGCGTCACTCGGCCGGTGATCGAATTCGCACCGCCTGCCGCCGTTCCTGTCGCCGTCCCGGCGCCCGAATTGAAGTCCGCACCGCTAGACCTGCCACCGGAGAAGCCGCGCAAGATGGCAAAAGTCAGCGCGACGGCAAAAGCCAAGCCGGCCGAGCCGGTGATCCCATTGGTCCATGCCCCGGACGATCCCGGGCTCGATTCAGGCCTCGATCATGATCCGGTTCCGGAACCCACGAGCCCGCCAGCCGTCGACGCCTGGCAGCGGCTGCGCCAGCTGTTTCGTTAGGCGCCGCATAACGAAAAGGCTGTATTGCTTGCCAAGCAAGGCCCACGCCGATATCAGTGGCGCGGTTTCAGCCGGCGTAGCTCAGCGGTAGAGCATCCGCTTCGTAAGCGGGTGGTCGGGGGTTCAAATCCCTCCGCCGGCACCAGTTGCTAAGTGCAAACCTCTACGGCGCTCAGTGATTTGCCATAAGCGTTGCAGGAAAAAGCGGCATCTGTTGCCCAATTGCCTGAAATCACGTCGTAATTTATGATCGCGACCCGGGATAGGGTTGGGCTACTGCTATCAGCTTGCCGAATTAAAGCCTGTCATTATCCCACAGCGATAACGTAAGATATTAAGCAGTCGCATCAGTCACTTCGTAGAGTAACGCTATGGCCAGACCCGCAGTCATCCTCGTTGGCGCCGATAAAGGGGGCGTCGGCAAGACCACCGTCGCCCGGACCTTGATCGATTATTTCGGCGCGCACCAAACGCCAATCCGGGCCTTCGATACCGAATCGCCACGCGGCACGCTCAAGCGGTTTAATCCCGAGCTGACCGAGGTTGTCGACGTAACCTCTGTGCCCGATCAAATGAAAATCTTCGACACGTTAGGCAGTGCCGACGCCAAAGTGACGGTGATCGACGTTCGCGCCGGCCTGCTGTCGTCGACGCTTCAAGCATTGTCCGATATCGGTTTTCTCGAATCAGCCAAGAAGGGACAAATCACCTTCGCGGTATTCCATATCCTCGGACCTTCCATCGCCTCGCTCGAAGAAATCGCCGAGACGGCCCGCACAGTTGGTGATGCCAACTACTTCCTGGTGAAGAACTTCATCAACAACACGACGTTCTTCGACTGGGATCCGGCGATCTACAATTCCTATTTCAAGCGCATCAAGGGTGCCGAGGAAATCGTCATTCCAAAGCTCAACGAGATGGCTTACGAGCAAGTGGAAGTGGCCAGCGTTCCGTTCGTTTCGTTTGTCGGTAACAAAGGAGCGAAGGGTGACGCGGCAAACTACTCGTTCGTTCTGCGCGGGTATGTCCGCCATTGGCTCGGCAATGTCTGGGGCGAGTTCGACCGCGTGAAGCTGGTCGATCTGGTCTCGCCAAAGGTGGAAAGCAACGTTCGTCAAGTCGCCGGCTAGCCGCTACATCCAGCCGCGCCGATCGAGTGGGCGGCGTCCGGTGAGGTGATGTCATTCCGCAGCTCAATAACTATTGTCGCATCGCCACGCCCGCGCGTCGGCAAAACACTGCTCGCGCGACTCCTGACAGACTTTCATCGCTCTGAGGGCCGGTCGGTCGCAGCGTTCGATCTCAATTCTGCCGAGCCAACGCTGGCGCAGTTTTTACCTGAACACACCACTTCGGCCACCGTGCGCGATATCAACGGCCAGATGGCGTTGTTCGATCGCCTGGTTGCAGACGAGACCGTCACCAAGGTCATCGATCTCGGCCATGAGTCGTTCGATTCATTTTTCGCGGTTGCCGGCGAAATCGGTTTTGTCGAGGAGGCGCGCCGCCATTCGATCGGAGTAGCGATTCTATTCACGGTGACGCCGGACAAGACGTCGGTTGACGGCTATCGGAGCCTGCGCGAACGCTTCGCGTGGGCGACGCTGGCGCCGGTGCATAACGAAATGCTCGGACCCGCGCAGCACCGTGACAAATATCCGCTTGCCGCAGGCAGCCCTCTCATTGTCCACCTGCCAGCGCTGGCGCCGGGGCTCCGCAAATATATCGAGACCCCTCCGTTCTCATTCGTAAATTCGAATATGAGTGATGAAGGTGCCATCCCGCCGGACGTGCATCTCGAGCTTCAGCGATGGCTGCGCCGGATACACCTGGAGTTCCGGGAACTCGATTTACGCATATTACTGGCCGATTTACGGTCCTCAATCCAGTTTGGGCCCTGAGAGCACTTTTCCAAGGAACCGGAACGCAGTTGGCGCGTTCTTCTCGCCGGACTTCCTGCGCGTGCAATGGCGCGAACGGAAGAGGAGGCGACCATGTGGCTTACATTGTTTAGCGTCGTCATTGGCATCGCCCTTTGCTTCGGCGTTGCAGCGATGGCCATCGAATCCTACGAGGACAACGTCCGGCCCTGATCTGCCGGATGAACAATCACAAGCTGGGCGGCCAGAAGGCCGCCTTATTTTTTGCGCCGCCACCAGCGCATCCTCGGGAACTTTGCCATAATGCGGTGACATGTCACCGCATTTGATGTTGTCGCGGCAATTTGCGCCGCTGTTTTGGTGCCAGTTCTTCGCGGCATTCAACGATAATTTTCTCAAGACCGCGCTTGTCTTTGTCATCCTGTTTCAATTCAGTCCCAATGATTCGGAAGCGCTGATTACGTTTGCGAGTGCGGTTTTCATCGCACCCTATTTTTTCCTGTCCGCGCTCGGTGGCGAGCTGGCCGATCGTTACGACAAGGCGAAGGTTGCCCGGCGGTTGAAATTCGCTGAGATCTTCATTGCGGCGCTGGCCGTCGTCGGCTACGCGCGGGCGTCATTGCCGATATTGTTTACAGCGTTGTTTGGTTTCGGCGTGCTCGCCGCCCTCTTCGGGCCAATCAAGTACGGCATCCTGCCGGACCATTTGCGGCGGGACCAATTGCCGACCGCCAACGCGCTCGTCGAAGGCGCGACATTTGTCGCCATACTTCTCGGCACAATCGCCGGTGGCCTGGCCGCGCGTGGCGGCGAGACGGGACCTTTTGGAATCCTCGTCATGGCCTTCGCAGTTGCATGCTGGCTATCGGCGCTGTTGATTCTGGCAACCGGCGAGGGCGCTCCGGGCTTGAAAATCAGGGTGAATGTTGTCGTCTCGACAGCCGCGATGATTCAACATCTGCGCGCCGATGCGCGCTTGTGGTGGGGTGCAATGGTGACGAGCTGGTTCTGGCTGGTCGGCATCGTGGTGTTGTCTCTGCTGCCACCGCTCATCAAAAATCTGCTCGGCGGCAATGAAGCAACTGTCACCGTTTACCTCGCAATATTTTCAATCGCGGTCGGTGCCGGCTCCGGTTTGGCAGCGGCGATTGCGCGTGGGCGCATCGTCCTCAAGACAACGCTTGTGGGCGCGGTGTTACTCGGTGGCTTCGCACTCGATCTCGGCATCGCTACTTTAGGCGCAAGTGCCGTAACAATGCCGCAAGATCCAGCCGCCGTATTTACGTCGGCGCTCGGCATTCGCGTCGCCGTGGATTTGTGTGGGCTCGCAGTCGCGGGCGGATTGTTCATAGTGCCGACGTTCGCCGCCGTGCAGGCCTGGAGCGGCGTCGATCGGCGCGCGCGCACCATCGCCGCGGTCAATGTGCTCAACGCGGCATTCATGACCGGGGCGACCGTCCTGGTCGCAGTCATGCAGAAATACGGCGCGACTATTCCGGCACTGTTTTTGTTGATTGGCGTTGCCACGCTGGGCGCGGCGCTGATGATCTGGCGAACGATGCCGAAGGTTGAGTAGCGTTACTTCCGCATCTTCAAGACGCGATCGACCATCTCGCCGGCGACGCCGAGATAATTTGCCGGATCGACGAGTTTTTCGAGCTTCTTGCGGTCAGCGTGCTTGCTGATCTCCTTGTTCTCGACGAGCAGATCGATCAACGGCCGTCCGGTTTTCACCACCTCGCGGCAGATGTCGTAGACGAGATCGTGCGCCTTGTTGCGGCCGAGGTCTGCGCCAAGCCCCATCATCACCGCTTCCGACATGATCAGACCCTTGGTGATGTCGAGGTTTTCGCGCATCCTCTTTTCGTTGACCTGCAGGCCTTCGACCAGGAAACGGGTCTGCGCCAGGGCGCCCGCCGAGAGCATGAAGATTTCAGGCAGCGCTATCCATTCGATTTCCCATGGTCCAGTCGAGCGTTCATGGTCTTCCACCTGCGCCTCCAGCAGCGCGGCGACAAGCTGCCGTACCATCGCGGTTTGTGCGGTGATGTAAACGGACGATATCGGGTTGCGCTTCTGCGGCATCGTCGATGATGAGCCGCGGCCGGCATGAAACGGTTCGTACACTTCCTCGACTTCGGTTTGCATCAAAAGCTTTACGTCGAAGGCGATCTTGCCGCAGCTGCCGGTGACAAGGCCCAGGAAACAGCCGACCTCTGCGATGCGGTCGCGCACCGTGTGCCAGGAAATTTCCGGCTGGCCGAGCTTGAGTTCTTTCATCAGCTCGTCTTGTACTTTCAGTCCATCTTTGCCGAGTGAAGAGAGAGTGCCGGCAGCGCCGCCGAATTCACCCACCAGGATGCGCGGTCTGATTTCTTTCAGGCGCTGCTTGTGCCGCTCGAAGGCGGCAAGCATGGTCGCCATCTTGTAGCCGAAGGTGATCGGCACGGCTTGCTGCAAATTGCTGCGGCCGGCCATCGGCGTATCGCGATATTTCTTGGCAAGCGCCGCCAGGCCGTCGCAAATACCGTCGAGGTCCTTCTCGACGATGACGAGCGCCTCTCGAATTTGCATGATGGTGGCGGTGTCGGTGATGTCCTGGGTCGTGGCGCCCCAGTGGGACCATTCGCCGAGCCCGTCCTTGCACAGTTTTACAAGCTGCTGCACCACCGGCAGCACCGGATAGCCAATTCGCTCGGTGGCTTCCTTGAGTTTCGCCATGTCGATCTTGTCGGCCGAACAATGGCGAACAATTTCGGCGGCCGCGTCCTTCGGAATAATGCCGAGCTTGGCCTGCGCGCGCGCAAGCGCTGCCTCGAAGTCCAGATATTTCTGCACGCGGTTCTCGTCCGAGAACACATTCCGCATCGCTTCGGTGGTGAATATGTCGCGGAACACCGCGGAATCGAGGATCGTTGACGGCATTCGGGCTCTCCTGTCGGGCGCACGTTAGCGTTTCCCGCGCGGCGATCAACACGCGATCCGGTCACGCGGACCGGTTGCGTCGGCGGGCATTTCGGTCCCAAATGGCGCGAATATTCTGCCGATGGGAGACCGCCATGACCGTGATGACCAAACCACAGCAGAGCTTCCGGCTCGAACCAGTGCATCCCAAGCCGGAGGAAGCGCACACGATGCCTTACGCCCCGGCAGTGCGGGTCGTCGGCGCCTGCGATCTTATGTTCCTCTCCGGTGCGACCCCATCGCCGCTCTACCACAAGCATCCGCATGTGGATGCCGAGCACGTGCACCCACACTCAATCGAAGAGCAGACCACGCGCGCGATGGAAGCGATAAAATCGATCCTCGATGAGGTTGGTGCCGGTTGGCGCGACGTCGTGAAAGTGACGAAGTACCTAACCGACTTCCGCGATGCCGACGCCATGCACGCGACCATGGGAAAATATTTTGGCGATTGGCGGCCGGCGAGCACGACGGTGTGCATCAATCAGCTGTCGTCGCCAGGCGCGCGCATCGAGCTCGACATGATCGTGGCGTTGCCGAAGAAAGCCACGTGACGCTTCCTCCACAGCTCGCACGTATCATCGAAGCCGAGTATCCGCGTTTTTCCGACGCGGAAATGTCGCGCCGACGTGCAGCCTTTGAAACCCTTCTCGCGCAAGCGGGATGCGATCATCTCGTATTCTGCGGTGCCAACCGTTTCGGCTCAGTCGTGCAGTGGTTGACGCAATGGCCGGTGACCGCCGAGGCCGCCGGTGTGCTCACGCCGCACGAGCGCGATGCGCTGTTTGTGCAATACGTCAATCATACACCACAGGCGCAGATTCTCGCCGACAAGACCGATGTTGCGTGGGGCGGCGAGTCGTCCATCAACGCAGCGATCAAAGTGCTGGAACAGCGCGGCGCGCGGAAGGATCGCGTGGCGGTTGTTGGGCCGATCAGCGCGGAGCAGCATGCTGGGCTGACGGCGAAATTTGGAAAACTGAAGAGCCTCAATCGCGATTATATTCGGTTGCGCCAGGTGAAGTCTGCCGAAGAACTGAACTGGCTGCGGATCGGCGCGCATTTCAGCGATCTTGGCATGGCGGCGCTGCGCGATGGATTGAGACCCGGATTGAACGAACGCGAGTTGGGTGACCTCGTCGAACGCGCATACATCTCGCTGGGCGCATCCAATGTCATTCACTACATTGGCGTCACCTCGATGGCGACGCCGGACATTGGTGTGCCGCGCCAGTTTCCTCGCGTCCGGCAGGTGCAGACGGGGGACGTGGTGGTTGCCGAGATCAGCGCCGCGTTCTGGGAACACCCGGGACAGGTGCTGCGCAGTTT
Organism: Pseudolabrys sp.; assembly: GCA_035260465.1. Lineage (GTDB taxonomy): Bacteria > Pseudomonadota > Alphaproteobacteria > Rhizobiales > Xanthobacteraceae > Pseudolabrys. The sequence continues at coordinate 19,957 of DATFVF010000306.1, forward strand.
TGCACTTGGCGAACCGAATAAGCTTTATCGCGACTTGCACAAGGCAGCAGACGCAGCGTTCGATGCGATTGCGGCGGTGCTCAAGGCTGGAACTACGCCAGCGCAAGTGATTGAGGCGTCAAGTGTAATTGAAGCGGCCGGCTTCACGATCATTGACGATCTGCTGCACGGCTATGGTGGCGGTTATCTGCCGCCGATCCTCGGCTGCAAGAGCCGACCTGCGGGCCCAGTGCCGGCAGAGCCTTTCCGAACCGGGCAGACCGTTGTGATTCAGCCGAACGTCGTCACCCGCGATGGCAAGGCCGGTGTGCAAACAGGCGAGATGGTGCTGATTACGGACACCGGGATCGAACGTTTTCACAGCATCCCGCGTGGCTTTGTGCAGCTTTAATTTCCGCTCACCCCCCGCGGAGGGTCTAGTTCTTTTTTCTATTTGCTGGATTCCCGTTTCCGCGGGTATGAGCGGAAGATGGACTATCGCAATTGTTCCTTCATCCAATCCGCGCTTTGCGAACGCCAGCGATAGGCGCGGTTGGTGGCAATGTGATTGCCGTCCTCGATCATCATCAGTTCGACCGGCCCTTTCGCCTCACGCGCCAGGCGTTCAGCGTCCGTGGCCGGCACAATACGGTCGAGACGCCCGTTCACGATAAAGAGCGGACAGGTGATGTTTTCTGCCACGCCACCGAGCGATAGTGTGTTCGCGTTCTTGCGTGCCTCGTCTTGCGTCTTGCAATGGCTGCGCACGCGGAACGCCTCACGTGTGAGTTCCGGCAAGCCATCCCATGCCGCGCCCCAATTGAACGGTCCGCCAAGTGCGATGCAGGCTTTGATGCGCTTGTCGAATGCCGCCGCGCGCGGTGCGTAGTAGCCGCCCAGGCTCACGCCCCACATGCCGACGCGCTTTGCATCGAGATCAGGACGCTTTTCCACGAAGTCAATCACCGCTTTCACCGGCACTTCGTAGTCGCCGCGAATAGCGAATTCGTATTGTGCCTCACCCTGACCGGGGCCTTCGAAAATGAGCGTTGCCATTCCGCGACCGAGAAACGGCGCCTCGTAAGCATCACCTTCCTCTTTGGTGGAATCGAGCCCGACCGCCATCACTACGACCGGCGGCCGTTCGATCCCCGCCGGTTTTCGCAAGATGCCCGCGAGCGTTTTACCTTGGTAGGGAATTTCGACGCGTTCGCCGGGTGGTCGCAGGTGAGGCAATGCGGCTTGCCGACATTCGATTTGTTTCTTGTGTGCCACTTTCATTTGCGTCTGGTCCTGTACGAACAGGAACGACGCAAAATGATAATAAACGCCGGCGCGCTGCAGGCATTCCCCGGCAGTCAGGAAATGCTTCTTTCCAAGCGCCTCACGCCCAAGCTGTTCGTGGTGTGCAGCACGCGCGGACCAGGTAGCGCACCAATCGTTGTAGGAAGAAATCGAGCCGGTGACTTCCTCGAAGTCCGTCAGCACGACGCCATTAGCAACAAAGCGAGGGCCCCAATGCGCGATCGCGGCCTTGAGCAAGGGGTCAGGTGACATGCAAATTTCCTCGTGGTGGAACGTAAGACGGGCGCTAGCTCGCTTTTTCGTCGCGGCGGTACCATGGCATGTAACGCCGCGTCGCCCCGTTCACCAGCAGTTCGAAGCCGACGCCAAAGGCCGCAAGTAGCAGTACGCCGACGAAGGCCTCGTTGTGATGATATGAGCGCGAGTTGTAGAGAATATAGTAGCCGAGGCCGCCGACCGAGATGAAGAATTCTGCAACCACCGCGCCGATCAGTGCGCGGCCAGCCGCGAGGCGGACGCCCGCCAGCAGATAGGGCATGGAGGCCGGCAAAACGATCCCGAGCAGCATGCTCAGGCGGCCCGAGCGGAACGAGCGTGCGACTTCCATGAATTCACGCGGCACCGAGCGGGCGCCGTCTGCGACGTTGATAATGATGGAGAAGATTGCCGCAAAGATGATGGTGGCAATGCGCGTTGAGCCAGAGTAGCCGAACCATAGCGAAAACAGCGGCAACACCACGATCATCGGCACGGCATAAAAGCCGTTGACGTAATGACGAATGGCGCGTTCGCAAACAGTGCTACGCCCCATCAGCAGCCCGATGATGGTCCCGAATATCAGCGCAATGACGAGGCCTTCCGCCACCGCCGCCAACGTTGCGCCGGTCGCGTGCAGGAAAGCAGGATCGACAATGACGCGCGGGATCGCAGTGAGGACCGTCGTGGGCTTGGCGACGTAGGCCGGCGCAAAGGCTCGCACCACCAATTCCCAAATGAATACAATGACAAAGCCGACGATCAGCCGTGGCACAAATGTGCCCGACCAAAGGGCGGCGGCCTTTGAGGGTGCCGGAGCATTCACCACAGGAGCGGAGATGTGAATGGTTTGCTCAGCCACGATTCTACTGTCTCCAGCGCGCAAAATGCCGCTCGATCATCAGGCCGAGCCGCATCAATCCGACGCCGATGAGCCCGATGATTAAGATCGAGGCGAAGACGCCGCCGGTGTCGAAGTTTTGCGAGGCACTCATAATGAGTTGGCCGAGTCCGGTCGACGACAAGAAAAACTCCGCCGCGATCATGCCCACGAGTGCGCGGCCGATGGCCTGACGCACTCCGGTCATGGTGTAGGGCAGCGTGTAGGGCAGCATGACTTCTCGCCATAGCGCCCATTCGGTCGAGCGATAAGATTTCGCTACTTCGATCAGTTCTGGCTTGATACTGCGCGCGCCCTCGACTGTGTTGTAGAGCACAGGAAACACGGCGAACAAAAACACCACCAATACTTTCGGTGCGAAACCGAATCCCATCATCGACAAGATGAATGGGATCAGCGCCACCATCGGCGTGGCGTAAAGAATCATAATGTAGGGCTCGATGCCGACACGCAGCGTACGGACGCGCGCGAGCAGCATCCCAAGCGGCACGCCGACGACAAGCGCGAGGACAAAGCCGGCGAAGAACAGCTTTCCTGAATCAATGAGTTGCGCGATGAAATTGCCGCCGGTCACCAACTGCCAAAGCCGCACTATCGTTACCGAAAAAGGCACCATGAATGCCGCGCTGGTGCTGCGCCCGGCCACCTCCCAGATAGCGAGGCCGGCGAAAATACTGATCCAGAACGGCGCGTGGCGACGGATGGTATTTTGCAAAGTCGTTCTTTCGGCACTCAGGTCAGTTCGACGAATGCGCGCCACAAGTCGTAGCGCGCTCCCTTCCCCGTCGGGGAGAGGGTTGGGGCGAGGGGTCTAGGACTCTCGATAGACCATAACCCCTCACCCGACACGCTTCGCGCGTTCACCTCTCCCTATGGGAGAGGTGAACAGAGCAAGCGGCGAGGAGTGCGTTATCACTTCACCATCGCGTTGGCGTCTTTCCAAACGCTGGCG
>DATFVF010000307.1:0-6835 GCA_035260465.1 Pseudolabrys sp.
CCGCCGACCTGCAACAGCCAACTGTGAACGGAGAGCCTGATCTTCCCGGTCTCGGCCTCATAGTGGTGGGGTGCCAGCCACGACTTGTGTTCGGCCATATGGGCGTCGGTGAATTCCGGAAAGATGTCGCGGAGCGGATAGCTCGGAAGATTAGTTTCCTCGACCCGCGTGATAGTCGCCTCGCCTACGCTGAGCATCGGCACCTCCCCAACTTATTTTTTTGGCAGGAATTCATTGGTGAAGGTCGACGGGAAATCGACTTCAGCCGGCCCCTTCGGCTGAAGGTAGGCAAAAGTGGCACGCGCCTGTGCTTCCATGATCTGGCCGCTGCTGGTCCATATCTGGCTCACCGTCTTGTAGGCCTCTGCGTTGGTTTCCGGTGTCATGGTCGAATACTCCTTGGCCATGATCGCCATGCCGCGCTTGGGGTCATCCTTTAAGATTTTCTGCGCTTCAGAAAAAACCTGAGCAACTTTGCGCAGCATGTCAGGCCTCTCTTTCATGATGTCAGGATGAGTCGCCAGCGTCATAAAAAGAATGTTGCGGAATTCAGGAATCTCCCCGTTCATCATATTGAGATAGATTTTGCCTTTGCCGGACTGCTGCACCAGGACGCCGGCGGGCTCGAACGGCAATGCGGCATCGATCAGATCTTTCTGGAAGGCGGCGACGTAAGACGGCGCCTCGGCGCCGAGGTACACAGCGGAGATATCGCCTGGCAACGTGAGACCGTATTTTTTCGCCAAAACGCCGAGCATTTTTTCGCCGGAACCATTGGCCGACGGCATTGCAACGCGTTGCCCTTTCAGTTTCTTGATCTTGTCGGCGACGCTGAGTTTCTCTGCACCCGCCATCAACTTGTCGCTGGCGATAACGTTGTTCACTGGACGGTTGGCGATGTTGAAGAAGGCGACAACTCGTTTGCCCTGCACGGCGACCGTGAGCACGTGCTCATACGACAGGATACCCACGTCGGCCTGTTTTGTGAGCACGGCCTGCAGCGCAAGCGGGCCACCCTGCACGTATGAAATATCCGGCTCAAGCCCGTATTTCTGGAATAGCTTCTCCTGCACCGCGACGTAGAGCGCGCCGGAATAATAGCCGTGGCCGATATTGGTGATCTTTACCGTTTCTGCCGAGGCCGCAGCAGTTAACAACGTGGCCACGGCGACAGTCACCGTTTTCCATAACTTCATCGCGCGTCCTCCCGATTGTTTTTGTTCAACGGCCCACGACCCGCCATTGCTCCATACGATGCTGCACGATTTCGACGAGAAAATTAAGTGCAACGGCAAGTAGTGCGATCACGATCAGCACGGCGAAAACGCCGGCGGAATCGAATTGCGAGCCTGAGAATTGTACGAGGTAGCCGAGTCCCCGGTTGGCCGCGATCATTTCACCCAGCACCGCGCCGATGAGCGCATAGGGCACGGAGATTTTCAGCCCTGCGAAAACCCACGACATTGCCGAGGGGACAATCACTTTGGTGATGACTTGCGTGCGCGTCGCTTTCATCAGGCGCGCGCCGTCGATGAGATCCTGATCGACCTCGCGCACGCCGGCATAGGTGTTCAGAAAAACCAGAAACAGCACCAGCACGGCGGCCAGCGCGACCTTGGATTCAATGCCGAGGCCGAACCACAGCACAAATAACGGCGCCAGCGCGACTTTAGGCAGGGCGTTGAGCGCATTCAGGTATGGATTGAGCAACCGGCTGGTGAAAGGCGAAACGCCAAGCCAAATGCCGAGAATAAGTCCACCAACGGAGCCGACAAGAAACCCCATGACAGTGGCGTAGACCGTCGCCCAGATGTGCAGGAACAGCGAACCATCGGCAATCCATTCCATGAGTCGTGTCCCGACTTCGAGAGGATTGGAAATGAAGAAGCTGTCGACGAGCCGGCCTGATGCGCCTTGCCATAGCAACAAAAACACGAGACCGAGCACGACTTGGCAGATCACCATAAACCCGCTGCCAAACCTGGGTGAGGAATTGTCCCGGAGATCCGTCGTCACGGCATCGACATCGGGTGCGGTCATACCCGTTCCTCGTGATATTCGACGCGCAGACGCTCCCAGAGCGCGTCGTAGAGCTCCTTGAACTCGGCTGTGAAGCGGACATTGAGCACATCGCGCGGTCGCTTGAGGGCGATGTGCTGCTCGAGTGCCAATGTGGCTGGACGGCGCGTGCAAACCAGCACGCGGTCGGCAAGCGTCACCGCCTCCATGAGATCGTGGGTGACCAGCACCACGGTTTGCCCAGTCTCTGCGGCGAGCTTGAGCAGCAGGTCGTGCATCGCAAGTTTCAATTGCGCATCGAGCGCGGCAAACGGCTCATCGAGCAACGCGGTCTCCGCCCCGTAGAGCAGCATGCGCGCGAGACAAGCGCGCTTGCGCATGCCGCCCGACAATTCGTGTGGAAAGCGATGCGCAAAGCCATCGAGCCCGACATGCTTGATCACCTGATCGGCGCGGTCGGCGCGCTCGGGCTTTGCAACACCAGCAAGTTCAAGCGGGAAAGCAATATTGTCCCGAACGGTGCGCCAGGGCAGCAGATTGTCTTTCTGCGTCATATAGCCGACATCGGTGTTCACATCGGACACGTGCGTACTTTTGTAGATGATGGAGCCGCTCGAAGGCGGGTAAAGCCCAGCGACCATGTTGAGCAGCGTGGACTTGCCACACCCGCTCGGTCCGATGATGGCGACGATTTCTTTTTGCGCGATGGTGAGGCTGATATCGCGTACCGCGTCGACCAATTCATTTCCTTTCCGGAAGGTCTTGGAAACGTGGCGCAGGTCGATCATGGCCATGCCCCGCTAAAAGATCGACCGCTGATGGCCACCATCGACATCGATATTAGCGCCGACAATGAAAGCGGCGCGCTGTGAGGCGAGGAAGGCGACGGCTTTCGCGATATCCTCAGGCGTGCCCCAGCGGCCAAGCGGCACCTCGGCGCCCCACTTGCTCTCCTGCTGCTCAAGGCTACGGCCATAATAGACTTCGTTGTGCAACGTCCCGAGCGCGTGTGTGAGCGGGCTCTCGATACGGCTGGGACACACGGCATTCACGAGAATACCGTACGGCGCGAGATCATCGGACAGTGACTTCACGAAAGCGTGCTGCGCGGCGTTGATCACGGTCGAAGCAATGGCGTTCGCCTGCGGCACCTTTCCAGCTTGACCGATGATGACGATGAAGCGGCCGCCGCCGCGCTGTTTCATCACCGGCACGACACACCGGGCCAACTCCCATGCGCCCAGCACCTTGGTCTGGAAGTGGCGCTGAAGCGCGTCGCCAGCGACTTCATCGAGGCGGCCAGGCAGGTGCGTGCCGGCATTGCTCACCACGATATCGATGCCGCCAAAGGCCTTGCAAACACCGTCGACAAGCGCTGCAACGTCGCCGGGCTTGCAGATGTCTGCGATGAATCCATTGGCACCCGGCGATTTGATCGCGGCTACGGCCTTGTCGAGCCGGGCCCTGTCACGCCCACAAATGGCGACGTGACAGCCCTCTGCCGCGAGCGTCTGAGCGATCGCCAAGCCAATACCGCTCGTGCCGCCGGTGATCAGCGCGATTTTGCCGGTCAACCCGAGCTGCATGTCACTCTCACCCGAACACGTAACGATGATAACCGCCGTCAATGCTCACCGCACTACCGGCGACGAAACCGGCGCAATCGGAGACAAGAAACGCAACGAGATCCGCGACCTCGTCGGGACGACCCGTGCGCCCAAGCGGATTTGCGCGCGTAAAGCCCGCCGCTGCGGTTGCGCGGTCAACGCCGCGTTCGCGCATCTCTTTCTGAATCAAGGAAGCGAGCAGCTCTGATTCGATATATTGTGGGCACACAGCATTGACGCGGATGTTGTCGCGCGCAACGGAATCCGCCACCGATTTTGTCATTGCCATCAGCGCAGCATTCGTGACGCCGGACGGAAAACGATCGGGATGCGGATGTCGCGCCGCCTGCCCCACGATATTGATGATCCGCCCGTCGCGCTGCGCCTTCATACTGGGGAGCACGGCCTTTATCATCGTGAAAAATCCAAACACCTTGTCGCGCAGTTGACGTTCGAGAATATCAAGCGTTGTCGTCTCGACGGTGCCGCGCAGATGAGTGCCGGCGTTGTTGACGAGAATATCGATACGATTGAACTCCTTGAGCACCGCATCGATAAACCTCTTCACCCCGTTTTCGTCGGTGACGTCGGTAGGCGCACCAAATACACGCCCCTTTTTCGAAAGTTCGGCTACTGCGACGTCAAGTTGCAGGGGGTTACGACTGCAAATTGCAACCGCACATCCTTCCTCCAACAACGCCTGCGCTACGGCCTTGCCAATGCCGCGTGAGGCTCCGGTGACCACGGCGACTTTGCCGTGAAGGCCGAGCTGCATTGCGTTCCTCGTTTTCTTGTTGCATTGCTGCCGCGAGCGATACTCTATGCTGCGCCTGAGGGCGTCAACGGGAGAGTCAGATGGATCTGGGAATCCAAGGCCGCCGCGCGATCGTGACAGGCGGCTCAAGCGGCATCGGCTTCGAGACCGCACGGCAATTTCTCGAAGAAGGCGTGCGCGTGATTATCACCGGACGAAATCAGCAGAAGCTCGACAAGGCGCGCGACGAGTTGGTCAAGCGCACCGGCGGTGAAGTTCACGTTGTCGTTGCCGACATGATCAAAGAATCTGACATCGCGAAAATGGTTGATACTGCGAAACAAAAACTCGGTGGCGTGGATATTCTCGTCAACAATGCCGGCCAGATGTATTCGGGCCGCTTTTCGGCGATCAAAGATGACGAACTTAAGACTCAACTGGAAACCAAGTTGTTCGGTTTTATGCGCGCGATCCGCGCGGTCTATCCGATGATGAAGGCGCAAAAATGGGGCCGCATCGTCAATACGATCGGCGGTGCCGGCAAAGAGCCCGATCCTTATATGTTTGGCAGCGCCATGACCAACAGCGCGTTATTGAATTTGACAAAATCGCTTTCGGAGGAATTTGGCGAAGACAACATTCTGGTCAACGCAATCTGCCCCGGTTGGGTAGCGACCGATCTCTGGGTACGCAACACCGAAGGTATGAAGAAGGAATTTGGGGTAACGACCGAAGCCGAAGCGCGCAAAGTTGCGGCGAAGAAAAATTCACTCGGCCGAATGGGTAAGCCGGAAGAGCTCGCCAATGCAACCGTCTTTCTGTGTTCCGAGCGCGCGAGTTACATCACAGGCGTGTCGGTTAATCTCGACGGCGGACGATTGAAGGGTCTCTGGTAACTCAGCCGAGCTTGCGCAGCAACTTCGCGATCGTCCGTTGCTCATCCACAGTCAGTGGCGCCAGTGTCGCGGCCGTTATCTCGGCGGCGACGAGCATAGCGGCTTCTGTCACTTGGCGCCCGCGCTCGGTCAGCGCAACGGCGCGGCGGCGGCGATCTTTTGGATCACTGAGGGCCGTGACGAAGCCGCGCAGGTGCAGCCTGTCGACGACACCTTTGATGGTAGCTGCATCGAGATAAATCAACCGCCCGAGATGGTTCTGCGAACAGGGACCGACTTCGTGCAACTTAGCGAGGGAGGCGAATTGGGTCTGCGTCAGGCCTTCAACCATGCGCGACGTAAATATCGACGTATGGCGCTGCATGGCGACGCGCATGAGAAATCCCGCCTGCTCGTCGAGGACATAACTCCCCTGCTCGGGCGCGTCCGCCCTGGCCGCCACGACTTTCAGTTTTTCGCGAGACAGCGTCTTCATGCGTTCATTCCTTCAATGCCGCTATCCTACACTGTCAGATAAGTCCTTTGCACGTCCAGGTTGGCATCGAGCTCTACTATGGAGCCGTGCCAGTGAATCTGACCCTTTTCCAGCACATAGACGCGATCCGATACGAGCCGTGCAAAGTGGATATTCTGCTCGGACAGAAGGATCGAAAGTCCCTGGTTTTTCAGTGCCAGGATCGTGTGCGCCATCTGCTCCACGATCAGGGGCGCCACGCCCTCCGACGGCTCGTCGAGCAGCACCAGCAGCGGATTGCCCATCAGCGTGCGCGCGACCGTGAGCATCTGCTGTTCGCCACCGCTCATTCGTCCACCGAGCCGGTCCGGCATCTCCGCAAGATTGGGAAACAACGTGAACAACTGCTCGGGGGTCCAGGACGGAGCGGCCTCTCCGTCTGCAAAGTGGCGCGGCGGCTGGCGGCCGATATCGAGATTTTCCATCACCGTGAGATCGACAAAGATACGGCGGTCTTCCGGCGTGAAGCCCAGACCTCGTCGCGCAATCTCGAAAGGCTTGCGACCGGAAATATCCTCCCCATTAAATCGCACGCGCCCGTGTCGCTGCCCCATAAGCCCCATGATCGCCTTCATGGTTGTTGATTTGCCCGCGCCATTGCGTCCCATGAGTGCAACGACTTCGCCGCGGCCAACCTTGAAATTGAGGCCGTACAGAATGCGGGCGGCGCCGTACCAGGCGCTCAAGGATTCCACCGTGAGCATTGTTTCGCTCATGGCGCGGCTCCCGCAAACGTTTTTCCGGTCCCAAAATAGACCTCGCGCACTTGCGGATGGTCACGAATAGCCGCTGCGTCGCCGTCAGCAATCAGCCGCCCGCGTGCCAGCACGATGATCCGGTCGGCGTAAGCAAATACAACGTCCATCGAGTGTTCGGTAAACAAGACCGAAATGCCGCGTTCGATCACAAGCCGTTTAACCAGCGCAATGAGTTCATTGCGCTCACGCGGCGCCATGCCGGCGGTGGGTTCGTCCATCAGCAAAAGACGCGGATCGTTGGCGAGCGCGATCGCGAGTTCAACACGTTTGACATCGCCATAGGCAAG
>DATFVF010000308.1:0-6551 GCA_035260465.1 Pseudolabrys sp.
AACCGATCAAGCCGATCACCGCCACCGCCATCAATCGCGTGAGCAGTGCCGCGGTCTCAGGCGGCAACGGCGCAACCGGAATGGCGACGATTATCGCCAGGATCAGCAGTGCGAGCTGGGAGAGCCCGCGCGTCTGCGTAAAGGTCGAAACCAGAAAGGGGTATCGCCCGGCGAGCGCCCCGCGCACCAGTGTGCGCGCCCATCGGTGCAATGCGAGTGCAACGAGCGCCGCAATCGCGAGGATCACCAATGCAACCACCGGATCAGGCAGCCACTCGAGAAGGTCTTTGATCGAGGTCAGCGCGGCTCTGAGCGAATCCATGCGGCTTTAATATCATCCATGAAACATGCGGCGAATATGGCCCCCAATTCTCGGGGGCCGATTTTCCGCCGCTGGACAATGCGGCGGTGAGGTGGCAAAACGCCCGCATTCCAGTCGTTTTCAATGCACGGCAGCGATGAAAAGTTTCCTGCTCAAGCTCTTCACCTGGTGGAATTCGCAGACATTCGGAACCCAGTTCTGGACCTGGATGTATGGCGAGCCGGTGGGCGACGACGAATTCGGCAACCGCTATTACCGCACCAGCGGCGGCAAGATCGACAAGACACTCGGCTTCGAGCGACGCTGGGTCATCTACAACGGGTATACGGAAGCCTCCAGTGTGCCGCCGTCCTGGCACGGCTGGTTGCACCACACCGTCGACATCCCGCCGACGCAGGAAACATACAAGCCGTACGCGTGGCAAAAGCCGCACCGGCCAAATATGACGGGTACGCCGGGCGCGTTGCGGCCGCCGGGTTCGACGCTCGCCGCCGGCCGCCGTCCGAAAGCGACCGGCGACTATAAGGCGTGGTCGCCAGGCAGCGGCAATCAGTAGCCTGGCGTTGGCCAAGCTTGAACCCACTCGGCCCTGGGTCCCCGCTTTCGCTGGGGACGAGCGGAAGAGGCGAGTGGGGCGCCCGGATCCGCTTTCGCGGGAATGAGCGGAATATGGTGGCCGTTTCGAGGGTTTGGGTCGCCCTTCCACCGCCGTATTCCCCGTGTTAACCGGGCGTTGCTACCGGCGTCAGGCGAATTCACGCCGGCCAGCGGAAAAACCGGATCTTGATGGCGCGTCGCTCTTGTTCAGTCGCGTTATTGGCGGTCGCCACGCTGCTCGTGGCGCAGCCTGCGTTCGCCCAGTTTGGTTCGATTTTCGGTGATGGCCCTCCGCGTCCGCCGGCCGATGTGCCGAACGCGCCGCCGTCGCGGCCTCAGCAACAACCGCCTTATTATCCCGGCGGCCGCGATACGCCGCCGCCGCAGCCACTGCCCGCGCCGATGAGTTTGCCGCCGTCGAACCGACCCGGTGCCGGCGGCATCCAGTCGCAGCCGCTCCCGCCTCCGCCCGGCGGTTTAGCCGCGCCACCGGCGCCGCAGGCCCAGCCACCGCAACAAGGCGCGACCGCTGCGCCGCCGCCTGCATTGCCGCCGGGGCCCGGCTCACCGCGCAATGCGCCGCAACCGGCCAACACCGCACCGCAGCCGAACGATGAAGTCGTGGTCGAGCCGCCGCCACAGCGCATTGCCAATCCGACCGCGGTCTTCTCGGGTCTCGATAAAATCACCGGCCGCATCATTTCGTTTGAAGTTGCCGTCAACGAGACCGTGCAGTTTGGTGCGCTCCAGGTGACGCCGCGCGTGTGCTATTCGCGTCCGCCGACCGAGACGCCGAATACCGATTCCTTTGTTGAAGTCGACGAAGTGACATTGCAGGGCGAGATCAAGCGCATCTTCACCGGTTGGATGTTCGCGGCGAGCCCAGGCCTGCACGCCGTCGAGCATCCGATCTACGATGTGTGGGTCACCGACTGCAAAGGCGGCCAGAATCCGAACGTCGCGGAAGCGCCTCCCGATTCGGCGGCGAAACCCGCACGCCCGCCGCAACGCGCACCGCAACAGCAGCAACAACGCCCGCCGCGTCCACCGCAGCCGGGTTTCCTACCGCCGCCGCGCTAGGACGCAACGCTGCGCTCCGTGGTGCGCTAATGCTCATCCTGAATCAGGGCCAATGCCTCGGAGCCGCTGAACGTGCGATCGAGCGGGATCGCAGCGAAATCAGCCTCGCCGATCAGCGCCTCTTCCAGCAGCCGGTGATAGCGCCGCTTGGGGACTTCCACGGCGCCGAATATTTTGAGGTGCTCGGTCACATATTGCGTGTCCAGCAGACGGTAGCCTCCGGCCTTGAGCCGCGCGATCAGATGGACCAAGGCAATCTTGGATGCATCGCGGGCGCGGTGAAACATGCTTTCGCCGAAGAAGGCGCGGCCGAGCGAGACGCCATAAAGGCCGCCGACGAGCTCGGGGCCGTCATAGACCTCCACCGAATGGCAGTGCCCGCGTTCATAGAGCGCGCGGTAAATGCGACGAATGCGCATGTTGATCCAGGTGCGCGCCCGGTCCTGCTTCGGCTCCGCGCAGCCCTCGATAACTGCGTCAAAGTCGCGGTCGATATGGACCGTCCACGGCGTTGAGCGAATGGTGCGCGTGAGGCGCGCGGGAACATGAAAACCTTCGAGGGGAATGATTCCCCGCATATCCGGCTCAATCCAGTACAGCGCCGGATCATCGGCGCTTTCGGCCATGGGGAAGATGCCGCAGGCATAGGCCTTGAGCAGCACTTCTGGCGTAATCTCGACGAAGGTGTTTTCGCGATTTGCCATGGCTCGAGTCGTGGCAAGGGAACGGCGTTATCCTAGGGCAACGTTGTGCAACTGAGGAGAGGCGGCTGTTAACTGTTTGGACATCATAAATGCAGCAAAATTCTGAAGTCCTGGCAGCTGGTTGCGTTGGCTAGTCGGGGGATGAGGGCGGAGCTGGGAGGCTGATCCATGGGCCGCGATGGTGCACCGATTTCGGTCTTGGTTGTTGAGGACGAGGTTTTGATCAGCAATCTCGTTGCCGATGCACTGAGCGCTTCCGGTTTTGTCGTGCATGAGGTGACAACGGCTGACGAAGCGTTGCGGTATATCGATTCCGGCGCCGACATCGACGTACTTTTCACCGACGTTAATTTGCCCGGCGACATGGACGGCGCAGAGCTGGCGACGCGCGCGCGTGAATTGCGTCCGGAAATGCCGATCGTGTACGCCTCGGGGCGCTTCAAACTTTCCGATATTGCCCCACTGGTTTCGCGCTCGCTGTTTATGGCGAAGCCGTACGACCCGGCCGACGTTTGTGCGCTTTTGACGCGGCTCACCGGAGGCGGTCCGGCGACCTGACGGCCTGCTTTGGCTTGATTGTGCAATGCAAAGCGTACATTCTGAATTGATATTGAAGTGTGGTTTGGAAAATTGCTCAATGCTCGAAGGCGCCCAGAAGGCCTCGCAAACGGTCACGGCGGAAGGGAATCTGGTCCGGACCGGCCTTATAGACGGCCTCAAATTCAAGGACGTCCGGAACGTGTTGGCGCGCAACGGCGTCGTCACTGAACTTTGGCGTCCGGAATGGCTCGGCGAAGACATCCGGCCGGCACACATCGTCTATGTGACGCTTGCGGCGTCAGGCGTAACGAACTGGCATTGCCACAAATTGCAGACTGATCTTCTTTTCGTCGTACGCGGGATGATCTCGATCGCTTTCTACGATGACCGCGAAAATTCGCCGACCTACCGTCGGATGAATGTATTCCCCTTCAGCCATCTCCGCCCGACGCTGATACAGATTCCGACGAGCGTGTGGCACGCCTTGAAAAACATCGGCACCGAAGAAGCTGCCTACGTGACCATGAATGACCGCGCGTTCTGTTATGAGGACCCGGACGATTGGAGGCTACCGCCGGGGAGTGATGCCTTGCCAAGGCCGTTCTGACCCAGCGGAAGGCCCTGGGTGGCCAGCCGGATATGCGGCACGATTTTATTCTGACAGCGATTACAAGCGATCCCGCCTTGGCCGAACGCGCCGACGCGGCGGGGGTCGATCGCATTGGCATCGATATCGAGCGCCTCAACAAGTCGGTCCGGCAAGGCCACATCCCGAACGCCCGGATTTCCACGCACGAACTCGACGATCTTGATCGTTTGCGCCCTAGCGTGCGCAAAGCTGCGCTGTTTGCACGCCTCAACGCGATGCATGACGGTTCGGCGCAGGAAGTGGAGCGGGCCCTGGCCGGTGGTGCAAATGTATTGATGCTGCCGTTTTTCACAACGGCCCGGGAGGTCGACCAGTTTGTTCGTCTTGTTGACCGCCGCGCGACTATTGTTCTGCTGCTGGAGACTGCCGCGGCGGTCGTCCGTCTCCATGATATACTGGCCGTGCCGGGGATCGACGAAGTAATCGTGGGTCTCAACGATCTTCATTTGTCGACCGGGGTTGCTGACCACTTCGAGCTCGTGGTGTCCGAGCTTATGACGATGATTTCCGATCAGGTGCGGGCGCATGACGTGCGGTTCGGATTTGGCGGTGTCGCGCGTGCCGGCGACAACACTTTGCCAATTCCTTCCGATCTAGTGCTCGCGCAACACGCGCGGCTCTCATCCACGTCGGCGTGGCTGTCGCGTTCATTTTTTGGCCAAGCGCAAACGACGATCGATCTTCCGCATGAAGTGAAATTACTACGCGAGCGGCTGTCGTTCTGGACGACGCGGCCACGCGACGAACTCCTGGCCCAGCGCGATCTGCTTCGCCGCCATATGGGAGCTCTCACAGCAACATGAGCATAGAGCCGCGCGCCTATGTGACCTATTTTGACCAGCGATATCTTGGGCGTGCGCTTGTCATGCTAAGGTCCCTGCGACGCCACGACCCGAAGTCCGACATCTATGCATTGTGTCTTGATCAGACGGCGTATGAATTTATTGATGGTCAGAACGACCCAAAAATTATTTGTGTGTCGTCGCAGGCGATGCTGGATTTCGATCCGTCGCTGGCAGGATGCGCAGACCGAACCCGCTGGGCCTTTTACGCAACGCATAAGCCGGTACTGCCACTCTATGTCTTGAGCAAGCGGCCGAACCTTGCAGCCGTCGCGTATATTGATTCTGATGTTTTCTTTTATTCGTCACCTGAACCGCTCTTTGCGGAGATCGGTCACGCGTCAATCGCGGTCTCGCCGCATCGACCTGCCAAAAACGTCGAGTATGTCTTGACCGCGGGGCGGTTCAATGCGGGCTTCATCTATTGGCGAAACGACGCCGTTGGGCTGCGCTGCCTTGCCGACTATCGCGAGGACTGCATGCGCTGGTGCGGGGAGGACGTCCAACCTGACGGGCGTTTCATGAATCAAGGTTATCTGACGAACTGGCCTGATCGCTATCCCTCAGTGCATGTGATCAGCCACCCAGGTACGAACCTCGCGTCGTGGAATGTCGCCAATCACCGGCTTGCAAAGGCGGACCACCTTATTGTGGATGGCCGGCCGCTCATCTTCTTTCACTTTTCCAACGTTCTTTTGGATCCGAGCGGAATCTGGCGCACGATAATTTATGAATTTGGAGACAATCTGGAATTGATACTGAAGTCGGTCTACGCGCCGTATCTCGATGAGGTCGAGAGAACCGAAAGCCGGATACGACGCCAGATGCCGGACCTCGCTCCAATACAACGGGGGTGGACACCTGCGGATGGTTTCGCGCTGCGCCGTGGGCCCTGGCCGCGGTCCTGGCGCGGAGCGTACGAGCGCGCCCGGTGGCTTGTGGCCCTTTCAAAGCGCGGCGAACGGAAATTCATCTGAATGAAATTCAAAGGACGCGTTGCAACGGCAAGCCAGACTCACGCACGCGAGCTTACGGTTCCATGCCGCCGCGGGCGAGGAACTGCTCCAGCCAGTGGATGTGGTAATTGCCGTCGATGATATCCTTCTCGCGCACAAGCGCGCGAAAGAGCGGCAACGTCGTTTCGATACCGTCAACCACCACTTCATCGAGCGCACGTTTCAAACGCATCAGACACTCGGTGCGCGTTTTTCCGTGCACGATCAGCTTGCCGACGAGTGAGTCATAATAGGGCGGGATGGTGTAGCCTTGGTACACCGCTGAATCGATACGCACACCGAGACCGCCGGGCGCATGATAGTGCAGAATTTTGCCCGGCGACGGGCGAAAAGAAACCGGGTTTTCGGCATTGATCCGGCACTCGATCGCGTGGCCATCAAATTTTACGTCGCTTTGCTTGATTGCGAGCTTGCCGCCGGCGGCAACGCGGATTTGCTCGAAGATGAGATCGATATCGGTGATCATTTCTGTCACCGGATGCTCAACCTGTATGCGCGTGTTCATCTCGATGAAATAGAACTTGGAGTCCTCATACAGGAACTCGACAGTTCCGACGCCGAGATAGCCGATCTCACGCATTGCCTTGGCCACGGTCTCGCCGATGACGTCACGTGCGCTGGCGTTGAGGGCGGGCGAGGGGCCTTCTTCCCAAACCTTCTGGTGTCGCCGCTGCAGCGAACAATCGCGCTCACCAAGATGAATGGCATTTCCCTTGCCGTCGCCGAGCACCTGAATTTCGATATGGCGGGGCCGCTCGAGATATTTTTCGATATAGACGGCATCATCGCCAAAGGCGGCCT
>DATFVF010000309.1:0-8724 GCA_035260465.1 Pseudolabrys sp.
CGCGATCACGCGGCCGCTGCGCGAGGCGGCGCAAAAAAACACAAGCCCGATCGGCTTGCCGGGCACGGCACCGGTCGGGCCGGCGATGCCGGTGATTGAAACGGCGAGATCCACCGACGCACGCGCGAGCGCGCCCTTCGCCATTTCCTCGGCGCATTCACGGCTCACCGCGCCGTAAACGTCGACGGTCGCCGGTGTGACGCCGAGCATCTGTTGCTTTGCGGAATTCGAATAGGTGACGAAACCGCGGTCGAGAACCAAAGACGAGCCGGCAATGTCGCTGATCGCGCCGGCGACGAGACCGCCCGTGCACGATTCCGCCGTCGCGAGCGTCAGCTTTTTCGTCTTGCAGATCTCGAGCAGGGCCTTTGCGGCGTCAATGGCGGCCTGGTCCGGCATTCGTTCATTCCCACGGCAGGCGAATCGTTGCGGTCGCATAGGCCACGATGCCTTCGCCGCGGCCGGTGAAGCCGAGCTTCTCGCTGGTGGTGGCCTTCACGCCGACGCGATCGATGCCGATGCCGGCGAGCTTGGCGATGGTTGCGCGCATGCGATCGCGATGTTCGCCGATGCGGGGAGCCTCGCACACGATCGTCAGGTCGAGATGAGCAATGCGGCCGCGACGTGCGTGCACACGGTCGACCGCGAAAGTAAGAAAGCGGTCGGAGGATGCGCCGCGCCATTGCGGATCGCTGGGCGGAAAATGCGCGCCGATGTCGCCATCGGCGAGCGCGCCGAGGATTGCATCGGTGAGCGCATGCAGCGCCACGTCGGCATCGGAATGGCCGGTGAGGGCGTGGCTGTGCGGGATGCGAACTCCGCCAAGCGTGACGTGGTCGCCGGGCCCGAAAGCATGCACATCCAGGCCCGATCCCGTGCGCACATCGCCAAGCGCGGCAGACTGGGTCGCCTCGGCGCGTGCGAAATCGTCCGACGTGGTCAGTTTGATATTGCCGGGTTCGCCGGCGAACACGGTGACTTTCATCCCGGCCCATTCGGCGAGCGCGGCATCGTCGGTGAAATCGTCGCGGCCATGTGCGGCGGCCCGCCGGTGAGCCTCGAGCAGAGCAGGGAAGGCGAAGGCTTGCGGGGTTTGCACGAGCCGCAGCGCGGTGCGATCGAGCGTCGCCTCGACAACGCCGGCGTCGTCGACGCGTTTGACGGTATCGGTGACCGGCAGCACCGGGATTGCAGCGCCGGTCTTTTGCGCGGCCGCGATGGCGCGTTCGATCAGGCCGGCGCTGGCGAAGGGGCGTGCGGCGTCGTGGACGAGCACGATGTCGGGCGAGCGCGGCAAGAGCGCTTCAAGTCCCGCGCGCACGGACGCCTGCCGCGTCGACCCGCCGAATACCGGGACGAGGATGTCGAGTTCGCCGGTCAGCGTGCGCACGAGTTCGGCGTCCTCGGGACGTATGACGGGCTGTACGAGGCCGACGTTTGGGGCTTCTAAGAAGCTTACCAGCGTGCGGTGGAGGGCGGTTTGGCCGCCAATGCTGCGGAATTGCTTGGGTAAATCGCCACCCGCCCGCACCCCCCGTCCCGCCGCCACCACGACGGCTGCGACCTGCGCCATGTTATTGCTCCTCTACCCGCATGCCTTTACCGCGTTCCTGGCGCCGCGGAAACGAGGCAACGGATGCAGCCATCTTAAGAATAAACAATTTTTTTGCAGTGCAGCACTTGCGCTGCGAAATGATATGGCTAAACTATGAGCATAGAAAAGGGGCAGCCTAAATGGTAGGCAAATGCGTTTCTGCGAGTGAAGACGGTGGTTTATTGGGCCCTCCGGTCCTTATTGGCTCGGTTGCTCTGCGGAACCGCGTCATTTTGGCCCCGATGTCAGGTATTACCGACGCCCCGTTCCGGCGGTTGGCTGAACGACTAGGCGCGGGGCTGGTGGTTTCTGAAATGACCGCTTGTGCTGGCTTGGTGCGTGGCGAACGCGAAGCTGTTGTTCGTAGCGAGGGGAAGGGTGTCGGAATCCATGTAGTGCAGCTTGCTGGCTGTGAAGCACATTGGATCGCCGAAGGCGCCCGTATCGCCGAAGCCCAAGGCGCCGACGTCATCGACATCAATATGGGTTGTCCCTCGAAGCAGGTCGTCAACGGGACTGCCGGTTCGGCACTCATGCGCAATCTCGATCACGCGCTGTCCCTGATCGATGCGACGGTGTCTGCCGTGCAAATTCCGGTCACCTTGAAGATGCGACTGGGTTGGGATGCGTCCACCATCAACGCGCCGGAACTTGCGCGTCGCGCCGAGGCGTCCGGCATCAAGCTCATAACGGTTCATGGTCGTACGCGCTGTCAGTTCTACGACGGAAACGCGGATTGGGACGCCGTCCGCGCGGTGAAGAATGCCGTTTCTGTTCCGGTGGTAGTCAATGGCGATATTCGTTCGTTCGAAGATGCGGTGCGCGCGCTGACAACGTCTGGTGCCGATGCAATCATGATCGGCCGCGCCGTGCAGGGACGTCCGTGGTTTCCTGGACAGGTTGCGCGTTATCTCGCAAGCGGCAGACCTGAACCGACGCCGCCCATAGGTGAACAGTTCAAGCTAATCGACGCCCTCTATGAGGAAATGTTGGACCATCACGGTATGGCGATCGGTCGCCGCCACGCTCGCAAGCATCTTGGTTGGGCGCTCGACTCTGCAGCCGTCTCGGCCAAAGCACCCATTCAAATACTGAAGTCGCACCGAAGCCGCGTGTTGACTGCCAATGAGCCGGCCCATGCGCGTCGTCTCCTCGCCGAGGCCTTCGATGAATTTGCATGGAGAGCCGCCGCATGACGCGCGCGCAGGCCTTCTCGCCGATAGTCAACACGCCTGCTGATGCGATGCTTCATGCGCTACCGCATCCAGTGATCATGGTATCGCCCGACGGCAAGATCGCTGACGCCAATGTAGCCGCGGAGCAGTTCTTTGAAGCTTCTACCGCGATGCTGCGCCGACATATGCTCCGTGAGCTCGTGCCATTCGGTTCGCCATTGCTGACACTGGTCGAACAGGTTCGACATCGCGGCGCCGCCGTCAACGAATATAAGGTTGATCTGGCGACACCGCGCAATCCGGGCGAGAGGCTCGTCGATCTTTACGTAGCGCCGTTGCCAGAATATCCGGAACACGTCGTCGTCATGCTGCAGGAACGCACCATCGCCGACAAAATGGACCGGCAGCTCACGCATCGCGGCGCGGCTCGCTCCGTGATCGCGTTGGCTGCCATGTTGGCGCACGAAATTAAAAATCCACTGTCGGGTATTCGCGGCGCCGCTCAACTCCTCGAGCAATCGGCGGCCGATGACGACCGCCCGCTTACCAAACTTATCTGCGATGAAACGGATCGCATCGTGAAGCTGGTCGATCGCATGGAGGTTTTTGCCGACGAGCGTCCGATCGACCGTGAGCCGGTGAATATTCACGTCGTCCTCGATCACGTGAAACGGCTAGCGCAAACGGGATTCGGGCGCCACATCAAATTCATCGAAGAATACGATCCCTCGTTGCCGCCGGTTCTCGCCAATCGCGACCAACTCGTTCAGGTGTTTCTCAACTTGCTGAAGAACGCCGCCGAGGCGATCGGCGAGACTGCGATCGACGGAGAGATCCAGCTCACGACGGCTTTCAGGCCCGGCGTGCGACTATCCATGCCGGGGAGCAAAGCACGAGTTTCGTTACCCCTGGAGTTCTGCGTCAAAGACAATGGGCCAGGAGTTCCCGAAGACTTGATGCCGCACTTGTTCGACCCTTTTGTCACCACAAAACAAAGCGGCAGCGGGCTTGGTCTCGCGCTGGTGGCAAAGATCGTGGGTGACCACGGCGGCATCATCGAATGTGAATCGCAGCCGCGGCGGACGATCTTCCGCGTGCTCATGCCCATATACAGCGGCGACGGCGAAATTACAGACGACGCGCCGCCCGTCCAAAGCCCGTGAGAGAAGACATGCCAACGGGAAGCATTTTAGTTGCCGACGACGACGCAGCGATCCGCACCGTCCTCAATCAAGCTCTTTCGCGCGCCGGCTATGAAGTGCGTTCGACTGGCAATGCAGCTACGCTGTGGCGCTGGATCACTCAAGGCGACGGCGATCTGGTGATCACCGACGTCGTTATGCCCGACGAAAATGCCTTCGACCTTATTCCGCGCATCCGAAAGGCTCGGCCTGATCTCCCGATTGTTGTGATGAGTGCCCAGAATACGTTTATGACCGCCATCCGCGCTTCGGAGCGCGGTGCCTACGAATACCTGCCAAAGCCGTTTGATCTCAAGGAGCTCATTGCCATCGTTGGACGTGCGTTGTCCGAGCCGAAGGATCCGCGGCCGGTCGTCGCCAAGAACGAAGACTTCGAGGGAATTCCGCTGGTCGGCCGTTCGCCGGCAATGCAGGAAATCTACCGAGTATTAGCCCGGTTGATGCAGACCGATCTTACGGTAATGATTTCGGGTGAATCCGGCACTGGCAAAGAATTGGTGGCGCGTGCTCTGCACGACTACGGCAAACGGCGCGCCGGCGCTTTTGTCGCAATCAACATGGCGGCAATTCCGCGCGATCTAATCGAATCAGAGCTGTTCGGCCACGAGAAGGGCGCCTTCACGGGCGCCAATAGCCGCAGCGCGGGACGCTTCGAGCAAGCGGAAGGCGGCACCCTGTTCCTCGACGAAATTGGCGACATGCCGATGGAGGCGCAGACGCGTTTGTTACGCGTCCTGCAGCAGGGTGAATACACAACAGTTGGTGGGCGCACGCCAATCAAAAGTGATGTGCGCATTATCGCCGCGACGAACAAGGATCTTCGGCTATTGATCCAGCAAGGTCTATTCCGCGAAGATTTGTTCTTCCGTCTAAACGTGGTGCCCTTGCGGCTACCGCCGTTGCGCGAACGTACTGAGGATATTCCCGACCTGATCCGGCATTTCTTTACGCAAGCGCTAAGGGAAGGCTTGCCGCCAAAGCAGATCGATCAGGCAGGGCTTGATCGTCTCAAACGCCATCGCTGGCCAGGCAACGTGCGCGAACTGGAGAACCTGGCTCGACGGTTGGCGGCGCTTTATCCGCAGGAAACCATCACCGCAGCAGTTATGGACGCGGAATTGTCGCAGCCGGCGTTTCCTATTGGCAGCGACGAACCACGGGTCGACGAAAACCTCAGCGGCGCTGTCGAGCGGCACTTGACTGCGTATTTCTCTGGATTCGAAGACGGGTTGCCGCCGGCCGGGCTGTACCATCGCATCCTGCGTGAGATCGAATATCCATTGCTGACGGCAGCTCTGGCGGCGACGCGCGGCAATCAAATTCGAGCTGCAGACTTATTGGGGCTCAATCGTAATACGTTGCGAAAAAAAATCCGTGACCTCGACATTCAGGTGTTTCGCGGAGGCAATTGATCCGCGCGTGTCGCGCTGCGAATCCCCAAAACGCAAAAGCCCCGGGCCGAGGCCCGAGGCTTGATAGCTGCGTCCGCTGAAGATTATTTTTGGAACCGGAAGAAGGGGATGCTCGCGCGCACCATGACCATGTCGATGTGGTCGCCGACCCGTACGGTCATTCACCCGGGGTCGGCGTCGTCGGACCACCATGACGCTCGGCGTCAACGTGGGTGTATTGGATGCCGACGTTCAGTTATTTGTCACCGCATATTCGAAGCCGCCGCCAATGTACCCCCCACGGCTAGCGTTCGAATATTGAAAACCCATAGCACCATGAAAGCGAAACCCGTGGGCTGACCGATATACATAGCCCTTTGCAGATACGTGTTGCCGTTGCGCGACGGCGGGGGATGAGCGTCTACCTGGTGGCATTTGAAACGCATCGCGCACCAAATCCAACCGTGGGGAAGCAACGAGGCATAGTTTTTTCGCGGATTCGAACTCGCAAATTTGACGCGGCAACCTGATGTGTCGCAAAAAGAACACAGTCCCGGCAACATTGTTGTATAAAAGCATCAGTGTCGGGCAGGGCGCTTTCGCCCTTTCCGACACGCTATTTAGCGAGGGATTGCCCTCACAACCCTTTCCGGCGCCGGAGGTTCATGAGCGTAGAACAGGCCGCTACCGCCGAAGCCACGCTTTCCGCCCCGTCCACGGGGCGCGGCGAGGCGCGCGCTTTCGGTCCAATCGTCGTCGGGCTCGCTCTGCTGTCGGCCTTCGTTACCTTTATTGTTCTAGCCGATCTCACCCCCATTTCACCGACACACTACGTTGTGGTGACGCTGCTGCTTGCGAATGCGGCCGCAGTCCTGCTTCTGCTCGGCATTATCGTCCGGGAGGTGTGGCAGGTGGTGCAGGCCCGCCGCACCGGGCGCGCTGCCGCGCGGCTGCATGTGAGCATCGTAGGGTTGTTTTCCATCATCGCTGCCGCACCTGCGATCATGGTAGCGATCGTCGCCAGTGTTACCCTCGATCGTGGCCTCGACCGGCTATTTTCCACACGCACGCGCTCGGCAATAGAGAATTCTCTGATCGTCGCAGAAGCTTACTTGCGCGACCACGCTCAAATTGCGCGGTCCGATATTATGGTTATGGCTTTTGATATTGCACGCACAAAATCGGTTTTCGATCAGGATCCTGAAAAGCTCCGGCAATTTCTCACTTTCCAGGCGTCCGTTCGCGGACTTGCGGCCGCGATTGTGCTCGACAGAGACCTCAAGGTGATAGCGCGCGCCGATGTCAACATTAATCAGACCTTCGCATTGCCGCCACGCGATGCGTTAGATCACATAACCGACAAAGATCCGCAAATTGTGCTGTTGCCGGACACAAATTATGTGGCGGCAATCATAAAGATTCCGCAATACAGCGACTACTATCTTTATTTGACGCGCCTGCTCGATCCGCGCGTGGTCCCGCAACTTCAGGCGACGCGTGCGAGCGTCACAGAATATGCCTCGTTGGAGGCGCGGCGCGTCGGGGTACAGGTCGCCTTTGCGTTAATGTACACCGTGATTGCGTTGATTGTTCTGCTATCAGCGGTCTGGATTGGATTTAATTTTGCCAATCGGTTGGTCGCGCCGATCCGCCGGTTGATTGGCGCCGCCAACGCGGTGTCTACCGGAAATCTTTATGTGCGCGTACCCGTGCGCCAATCGGAAGGCGACCTCGCGCAACTCGGCGAAACCTTTAATCGCATGACACAGGAATTACGCACGCAGCGTGACGACATCATGCATGCGCGCGATCTTATCGACAGCCGTCGGCGTTTCACCGAAGCCGTCCTTGCCGGCGCTAGCGCCGGCGTTATCGGTGTGGACGGGAACGGTGCGGTGAGCATTCTCAACCGTTCGGCGGAAAAACTGATCGGCCGCGCCGAAAGTGAGGCGCTTGGCCGTCCATTAACTGAAGTGCTGCCCGAGCTTGCTGACATCATGGCAGAAGCGCAATCAGGCGCACGCACGCAGGATCAGGTTACGATCAGCCGTAACGGTCGCGAGCGCAATTTGTCCGTGCGCATCACCAGCGAGCAGTCAGGTGAATCCGACCGCGGTTATGTCGTAACGCTCGACGACATTACTGAATTGGTGACCGCGCAACGTACGTCCGCTTGGGCGGACGTTGCGCGCCGTATTGCTCACGAAATCAAGAACCCGCTCACGCCAATCCAATTGTCGGCGGAACGACTGCGTCGCAAATACGGTAAAATGATCGGCGAAGACCGAGGCGTCTTCGAACAATGTACCGATACTATCATTCGCCAGGTCGATGACATCAGGCGGATGGTCGATGAGTTCTCGCATTTTGCGCGGATGCCGAAACCTGTCATTGCCTCAGAGGATGTGGCGGACGCGGTTCGGCAGACCGCGTTCCTCATGCGCGTGGGGAATTCAGAGATCGAGATCAATGTTGAGATCGCGGAAGATCCAATGCCGGCTCTATTTGATCGGCGTTTGATCTCGCAGGCACTTACCAACATTGTCAAAAATGCTACTGAAGCGATCGCGGCGGTGCCTCCCGTCGACCTCGGCAAAGGCGTGATCGACGTCTACGCGGGTCGCGACGGCGCCGACGTCGTAATCGATGTCGTCGACAATGGCATCGGTCTGCCAAAGGCAAATCGTAACAGGCTGCTCGAACCGTACGTCACAACGCGGGAAAAGGGCACCGGGCTTGGCTTGGCGATCGTCGGGCGCATTGTCGAGGAGCACGGCGGTCGCATCGAATTGCGCGACGCCGCGGAAAAAATTCCGGGCCAACGGGGTGCCTGGGTCCGTGTTCGCTTTACCGCGGCCGGCAAGAGCGAAACTGCCGAACCGGAAAAGTCAAAGATCGCAAGTGAGTGAACCGATGGCTGCTGAAATTCTCGTTGTTGATGATGAAACCGACATCCGCGACCTCGTGGCCGGCATTCTTCAGGATGAGGGCTACAGTGCGCACACCGCTCGCAACAGTGACGATGCATTGGCCGCAATAGCTGCGCGACGACCAAACCTGGTCTTTCTCGATATTTGGCTGCAAGGCAGCAAACTCGACGGGCTACAGTTACTTGACGCGGTTAAACAAGAGCACCCCGAGCTTCCTGTGGTGATGATTTCGGGACACGGCAATATTGAAACGGCGGTCGCCGCTATCAAGCATGGCGCTTACGATTTCATCGAAAAGCCGTTCAAAGCCGATCGTCTTGTCCTGGTTGCCGACCGCGCTTTGGAGAATTTCCGACTTAAGCGCGAGGTGAAGCAACTCAAGCAATTGGCACCGGTCCCATCAACGTTGGTTGGCCGATCGGCCGCCATCGG
>DATFVF010000310.1:0-5831 GCA_035260465.1 Pseudolabrys sp.
TTGCTGTGCCGGTCATGGGCCGGATTGCCGCCGGTACACCGATCGAGGCGATTCAGACCCGCAGCCATGTCATCAACATGCCACCCGATCTTCTTTCGGCGGGCGAGCATTTTGCCCTGGAAGTCCGTGGGGACAGTATGATCGAGGCCGGCATTCTTGATGGCGATATCGCGCTGATCCGCAAATCCGAGGCGGCCGAAACCGGCGACATCGTGGTGGCCCTCATCGACGATGAGGAAGCTACCCTCAAGCGTTTCCGCCGCCGTGGGGCGTCAATTGCGCTTGAGCCTGCCAATACCGCTTATGAGGTGCGCATCCTGCCCCCCAATCGCGTGCGCATTCAGGGCAAGCTCGTGGGGCTATTCCGGCGATACTAATCGTCAGCGTCCAGGTCGTCCGAACGCGGTGCGGCATCGCGTGGCAGCGATTTTGATACCGGCTGCGCATCCGCCATCGAGTTGATCGGCCGCTGCGTCCATGGCCGCTCGTAGCTGTCCGGACGCGTGACAGATTGCTCGAAACGGTCCCCGATCCAGCGCAGCGCGACCGCCCCATGGGCTCGCCAGACCTCGCGGTCGAACAAGGTGGATGCACAATTCGTGGGCGGAGCCTCGCGCGAGCTCACCACAACGGCAGCCCGCCTGCAGTCCTCCGCGAAGGCCTCGGTCGTCAGCGCCATCGACACCAGCCGGCCATCTCTGAGCTTGCCAATGCAGCCGATGGCGTCACATCTCACGCCACTGCTGAGCGTCGGATCTTTTGGCATCCGCGCATCGGCGTCCGCGGCGAGCCATTCCTTGATCGCAAAACTATCGCGGCCACTGTGGAGTACGGCAAGGCGTCCGTCCGCTCCTCGAAAAGCGGTCGTCTGGCCATCATCCGCGATCAGCACGTCAGGACGTGGCATCTCCAAAGTCCAGACACTCGCTGCGATCAGGAGCACTGCTCCGCTCCAACGCAGCGGAGTACGAAGCAGGCAAATAATCAGTATGCCAGCCGTACCCATCAACAGCGGCCCGGTGCCGAAGGCCTGTATTCGCCCCACTGCCCCCGGCAGACTAGTGACCCACAGCGCGACCCAAACCATCCAGTCGATTCCGTCGCTCATGAGCCGCCAGAACACGGCATCGAAGCCGAAAGGCATGGCCACAACACCGAGGATGCCCATCGGCATCACGACTGCCGATACGACCGGCATGGCGAGGAGATTGGCGATCACCCCGTACGGTGCCAACCGGTGAAAATGGAAGGCGGCATAGGGCATCGTCGCGAAACCCGCGACCAGTGACGCAAGAAACAACCCGACAATTTCCCGCGCCCCCCATATCGCCACCCGTTGTGCAATCGAGCTGTCGCGATCGGCACGCCAAGGCAACCCGTGCTGATAGGCAGCGATGAGGGCCAAAGTCGCGGCAAACGACATCTGAAAGCTTGGATGTACCACGGCCTGTGGCGCCAACAGCAATACAGCAATAGCCGCAACCGCAAGCGTGCGGAACGTGAGTGTCGGGCGATCCAATATGACGCCCACGAGCACAATGGCGATCATGATGAACGAGCGCTGGGTCGCGACTTCGGCGCCAGAAAGCAAAAGATAAAATGCTGCGGCGATGAGCGCGCCGGATGCCGCCCATTTCTTGATTGGCCGACGGCTGGCGAGTGATGGGATCAACGCGAGGCCGGCTCGAATGAAAAAGAACACGATGCCGGCAACCACTGCCATATGATATCCGGAAATCGAAAGCACATGCGCAAGGCTCGAGACATACATTGAATCGTTGACCGGGGCCGAAATCGCGTCACGCTTTCCTGTGATGAGCGCAGAGGCAATCGAGCCATTGTCTCCGGAAATCACTGCACGGATGCGTTTGTCGATAGTCTCGCGCAGATCATCAATGATCGTGGCATAACGCAGCCAGAAACCAGGCGCAGCCGGAGGTGATTTTATTTTGATCGCACCGAGCGAGTAACCGGAAGCGCCAATGCGCTGAAAGTACATGTCACGAGCAAAATCGTAACCCCCTGGGCGCAGCGGTTGCAGTGGTGGTGACAGATGCGCCTTGAGTTCAACGAACGCGCCAACAGCCGGCGCGTTGCCCTTGCGCACGGCGACACGCACCCGGTCGGGTAGAGGCGCAATATTTGCCGCTTCAAAGCGCTCGAGGCGCACGACGATCCGGTCGCTTCGCTCGCGCTCCTCGCGGATTTCGACGAAACCTCCGAGCGCCACGCTTGCCACCGGATGCTGTAGAACCGGATGCGCGATGCGCAAAGTTTGCAAGGTCGCAACGGCAAATCCCAATGCTACAGAGGCAATGCCCAGAGCCAACGGAAACGCGACCGGACGACGTCGCACGAGAAACGTTACGGCGACACTGGCAAATGCCAGAGGCAAAACCGCCCACCAAGTCGGTTCGCGATCAGCGGTGAAATAGATCACGATGCCGAAGCCGAAGGCGACCGGGAGCCAAGGCATCAAGCGGCCAGGCGCAACCTCGGCGGCCAGCCATTGTGAAATCTGGTCACGCAGCGAACCGGCGGCGTCCACCACACCGTCCGGCAGCAAGAAACCTGCGGAGCGTCGCCCGGCGTTGATCTCCGGCGCCCAAGCCTTAGCGCCCCAAGCGCTAGCGCCTGCTCGCGGTCGTCCGCTTTGGGAATTCTGCCGGGCCAAGGCGCGGTGCGCCTCCCGACGCTACCCGTTACAACCGGCCCTATCATAACTCAGCCACAGGTTGTGGCTACGGCTTTGCTTGGCCTGTGGACTTTTCCTTCGCCCACGTATCGCGCAGCCCAATTGTGCGCCCGAACACTGGCTTGGCGGGCGCGGATTCTCGATCGAGACAGAAATAACCCTGGCGCTCGAACTGGACCGGCAGTTCGAGCTTCGCATCCGCAAGTGCCATCTCAAGGCGAGCTTGGCTCAATTTTTCGAGCGAGTTTGGATTGAGGTCTGCCGTAAAGCTCTCTCCGCCAGCCGGGTCCGGCCTGGTGAACAATGGGTTATAGAGCCGGACTTCGGCCGAGATGGAATGGGCAGCCGACACCCAGTGGATCGTCGCTTTCACCTTGCGGCCATCGGGAGCATTGCCGCCGCGCGTCGCCGGATCATAAGTGCAGCGCAACTCTATCACCTCTCCCTTTGCATCTTTCACGACCTCGCGGCAGGTCAGGAAATAGGCGTACCGCAGACGAACTTCGGTGCCGGGGGAAAGACGGTAAAATTTCTTCGGCGGATTCTCCATGAAGTCATCCTGTTCGATGTAGAGCTCGCGCGAAAATTTGATTTTTCGCGCGCCGGCGCTGGCGTCGTCGGGATGATTTACGGCTTCAAGTTCTTCGACCTTTCCTTCCGGATAGTTCTCGATGACGATTTTGAGCGGCCGTAACACCGCCATTCGACGCAATGCGGTTTTGTTGAGAACCTCCCGCACCGAAAAATCGAACATGCCAACGTCCACAGTGCTGTTGGCTTTAGCGACGCCGATGCGTTTGACAAAATCACGGATCGCTTCCGGCGGCACGCCACGCCGGCGCAACCCCGCAAGCGTCGGCATGCGGGGGTCATCCCATCCATTCACATGACCGTCGCGCACAAGTTCGGTCAGCACGCGCTTAGACAAGACCGTGTAGGTGAGATTGAGTCTTGCGAATTCGTACTGATGCGGCTGCGATGGAACTTTTAAATTTGCAATGAACCAGTCATACAGCGGCCGGTGATCCTCGAATTCCAGCGTGCAAATCGAGTGGGTCACCTGTTCGATTGCATCCGACTGACCATGCGCAAAGTCGTAGCTCGGGTAAATTTTCCACGCCATGCCCGTGCGCGGGTGAAGGGCATGCAAAATCCGATACAATACGGGGTCGCGCAGATTGATATTCCCCGAGGCCATGTCGATCTTGGCGCGTAGCACGCGCGCGCCATTGGGGAACTCGCCCGCGCGCATGCGGCGGAACAGATCCAGGTTTTCGTCAACACCACGGTCGCGGAACGGGCTATTTTTTCCGGGTTCGGTCAATGTACCGCGGTTGGCGCGCATGTCATGCGGGTTCTGATCGTCGACATAGGCTTTGCCTGCCCGGATCAGATCCTCGGCCCACGAATAGAGCTGCTCAAAATAGTCGGACGCGTGATAGAGGTGCTCGCCCCAGTCGAAACCTAGCCAGCGCACGTCGCGCTCGATAGCGTCGATGTACTCTTGCTCTTCTCTGGTTGGATTGGTGTCATCGAAACGTAGATGACAGCGGCCGCCAAACTCCTGGGCGACCCCGAAATTCAGGCAGATCGATTTGGCGTGACCGATATGAAGATAGCCATTGGGCTCAGGCGGAAAGCGGGTGACGACACCTTTAACACGACCCGAGTCGAGGTCGGCCTTAACGATATCGCGAATGAAATCGCGTGCAGCCTCCGCCACCCCCACATCACCTCTTGCATTACTGTCCGTCGCCATGCTTCCTCGATTTCAATACAAGCCTTTAACGGCTGGCCACCACGGCTGGCGGCTATGCCATGACGGGACGACAGCCTCAATGTCAATCGCGCTGACACCGTCCGCGGCAAGTGTGGTAGATCGCCGCCGATGAGCGAGCCCGTCGTCACCCGTTTTGCGCCTTCACCTACCGGCTTTCTGCATATCGGTGGAGGCCGTACGGCCCTATTCAACTGGCTGTACGCTCGCCGGCACGGCGGCAAGATGCTGCTGCGGATCGAGGATACCGACCGTGAGCGATCAACTGCCGCCGCTATCAACGCCATTATCGACGGGCTGACCTGGCTCGGCCTGACCTGGGACGGCGAGATCGTCTTTCAGTTTTCGAGGGCTGCCCGCCATCGCCAAATTGCCGAACAGCTTTTGGCGAGCGGCCACGCTTATCGTTGCTATTGCAGCCCGGACGAACTCACTGCAATGCGCGAAAAGGCCCGCGCCGAAGGCCGGACTCGCCTCTATTCCGGGGGCTGTCGCGACCTCGACCCGAAGGATGTGCCGGCGGGTGTCAACCCTGTGATCCGGCTCAAGGCGCCATTAACCGGCGAGACCGTGGTCGAAGACCAAGTACAGGGTCGCGTCGTTTGGCAGAACGAGAACCTTGATGATTTCGTGCTGCTGCGTTCGGACGGCACGCCTACTTATATGTTGGCGGTTGTTGTTGACGATCATGATATGGGCGTCACTCACATCATCCGCGGAGACGATCACCTCAACAACGGGGCCCGCCAGACGCAAATTTACCAGGCGCTCGGCTGGAAGGTGCCCGTCATGGCACATATTCCCCTCATCCACGGGCCGGATGGGTCGAAACTCTCCAAACGCCACGGAGCACTCGGCGTCGATGCCTATCGCGCCATGGGTTATCTGCCGGCGGCAATGCGGAACTATTTGGTGAGACTTGGCTGGGCGCACGGCGACCAGGAGATCTTCTCTACGGACGAGATGATTGCTGCTTTCGACCTGCCACAGATTGGGCGCTCGCCGGCACGCTTCGACTTTACGAAGCTCGAGAGCCTCAATGGGCACTACATTCGTTCAAGCGATGACGCCGACCTGATTGCCGCAATCGAGCAATTACTGCCGCATATCGCCGGAGGTCAGGAACTCGCGAGCAAAATGACGCCGGCGTTGCGCGCCAAGCTGCTGGCAGCCATGCCGGGACTGAAAGAGCGCGCTAAGACTTTGGTCGAGTTGTTCGAGGCCACCCGCTTCCTTTGGGCGAGCCGTCCGCTCGATATCACCGAACAGGCCAAGGCCCTGCTGACGCCCGAAGCCAAGGCCGTGATCGCGTCGTTGCTGCCGGAGCTGGAGGCCGCCACCGAGTGGACGGCCGCGGCG
>DATFVF010000311.1:0-4405 GCA_035260465.1 Pseudolabrys sp.
CAGAGAGCTCATCCGCTGCCCTGCCCGGAATAGGACGGCGCCAGCGCGTTGGAAACCTCGCGGCAATAGGCGGCGTAATCGGCGGAGGTGCGAAACTCCTCGCCGCGCGGCTCTTGGGCATCAATGCGGATCTCGGCACTAAGCCGTCCGGGCCGCGCCGTCATTACCACCACGCGCTGCGACAGATACACCGATTCGAACACCGAATGGGTGACGAAGATGACGGTCTTGCGCAAATTGCGCCACAGCGAGAGCAGGTCGTTGTTCAAGCGAAAGCGCGTGATCTCATCGAGCGCGGCGAACGGCTCGTCCATCAACAGAATATCCGGATCGGTGACCAGCGCGCGGGCCAGCGAGACCCGCATCTTCATGCCGCCTGAAAGTTCGCGCGGGTAGGCGTCGGCGAACTCAGTGAGCCCCACTTGCTTCAGCGCTTCGCCGACGCGCGCATTGGCTTCGGCTTTGGGCGCATGGGCGATTTTCAGCGGCAGCCGTACATTCTCTCGCACGCTGGTCCACGGCATCAAGGTCGGTTCCTGAAACACAAAGCCGATGGAATCCGCAGTGCGCATCTCGCCGCTGCGGTGAGAAACGCCGACAGTTCCGGATGTCGGCGCGCTCAATCCCGCGATCAGGCGCAGCGCCGTCGACTTCCCGCAGCCCGACGGCCCGAGCAGCGATACGAACTCACCTTTTGCCACGTCGAGGTCCAACGGACCCAGCGCCATCACGCCATTGTCAAACAGTTTTGTCACCCCGCGCAGGCTCACCGCGAGGCCGGCCATGCGAGGGTCCGCTTCGGACAAGGCGGCAGGCTCGGCCATCCCGCGCCCTAGTTCTTCGGCCGCAGATCGAGACCGACGCCCTTGTTGACGAAGCGAAGCGTGTACGCCTTGCGGAAGTCGATGTCGGGTTTGACGACGCCGGCACGCACCATCTTGTCGAAGAAGCTCGCGGCCCGCTCGTCGGTCATGGCGCCGATGCCGTTCTTCAAGGTGTCGCCGGAATCGACAATGCCGTATTCCTTCATCTTGCCAATGGAGTAGGCGAGCAACTCGTCGGTCATTTCCGGATTGAGCTTTTTGATCGTCGCATTGGCCGGCGTGCTATCGCCATAGAGATAATTGTACCAGCCGATTGCGGAGGCATCGACGAAGCGCTGCACCAGATCAGGCTTCTTGTCGACCAGTTCGCGCCGGGTCTCGATCAAGGTCGAGTACGTGTTAAAGCCGTAATCGGCCAGCAGGAAGATCCCCGGCTTGAACTTGGCGGCCTTCTCGACCGCGAACGGCTCCGAGGTGACATAGCCCTGCATCGCGCTCTGCTTGTCGGCGATGAACGGCTGCGGGGTGAACGTGTAGGGTTTTACCTTTTCCTCGCTGAATCCATATTCGGACTTCAGCCACTGAAAATAGCTGGTGATGCCTTCCTTGGACACGAACAGCGTCAGTGGTTTCAGCTCTTCGATTTTTGTTACCTTCGATTCCGGATGGGTCAGCAAGACCTGCGGATCCTTTTGGAAGATGGCGGCGACCGTCACCACCGGCACGTTGTTGGCGACCGCATCGAACGACATCAGGGTGTTCGCGGCCATGAAGAAGTCGAGCTTGCCGGCGATCAGCAGCATGCGATTATTGTCGTTCGGGCCGCCGGGCACGATGGTGACGTCGAGCCCGTAGCGCCGGTAGGTGCCGTCGGCGACGGCCTGGAAGAAACCGCCATGCTCGGCTTCAGGAACCCAGTTGGTTCCGAACGAGACCTTGTCGAGCGTTTGGGCGCCGGCGGGCGCGATGGCCACAGAAACCGCAACGAGGGCAAGCGTTAACGCTCGCAGCAAAAGAACCGGGTTCATGATTGGACTCCGTCGATCGTTCTGGCCCATGATAGAAGACATTGGACGCCACTTGCGTCCTTTAGAAGGAATACAGGCTACCTTGCAAATCCGTCCAATGAAACATTTCGCTCGATGGCTTCTCGTTCGATGACTTCGACCCTGCCTCCCCGCGACTGGACCGATATCCACTGGCCCGACTTTTCCGGGATGAGCCCGGCGCGATGGATTGCGGTGTTGCCGCTGGCGGCGACCGAGCAGCACGGGCCGCATTTGCCCCTTGGTACCGACGTCATGATTGCGCAAGCTTATCTGGCGCGGGTGCGTGAGCTTTTGCCCCAAAACATTCCCGCGACCTTCTTTCCGATTCAGCCGGTCGGGATTTCGACCGAGCATGTCGATTATCCGGGCACGCTGACGCTGCCGACTGACGTGGCGCTGAAGAGCTGGATGGCGCTCGGCGAGAGCGTGGCGCGCGCCGGTCTGAAGAAGCTTGTGATGGTCACGAGCCACGGCGGCAACAGCGCCGCGATGACACTTGTGGCGCAGGACCTGCGCGCAAAATACGGGCTGCTCGCGGTCACCACCGGATGGTCGCGCTTTGGCGTGCCGGAGGGATTATTTTCAGCGGACGAATTGCGCCATGGCATCCATGGCGGTGCGGTCGAGACCTCGATCATGCTGGCGCGATACAGGCAGCATGTGCGCGTGGACGAGATCGCCGACTTTCATCCCAACAGCGTTGCGATGGAAAAGGATTATCGCTGGCTCTCAGTGCAGCGGCCGGCGCCGTTCGCCTGGCTCGCGCAGGACCTTCACGAAAGCGGCGCTGTCGGCGATGCCACAAGTGCGTCGGCGGAAAAAGGCGAGCGTCTCATCGATCACGGCGCGGCTGCGTTCTGCGAATTGCTCGCCGACGTCGACAAATTCGATCCGGGCACGTTTTCCGCTTCGCCGAAGGCCTGACGTCTATCCTTCCAACCTCATGTAATCGTTATAAAATAACTAAAGCTTCCGAATTCCCGGAACGCCATTCGAACCGGAATCGAAGAGCCTCCGTCCAACTGGGCATGCGGGCCACAACGGCCACGTTTAACCGGATGGAGCTTTCTCAATGTCGATCAAAACCAAAATTGCAGCGCTTGCGCTGGCCACACTTGCCGCCACCGGCGGCCTTGCTTCCACCACCACCCAGGCCCAAGCGGGCGGCGGCGGTGGCCTTGCCTGGGGCGTCGGAGCCGGTCTGCTCGGCGCCGCCGTAG
Source organism: Pseudolabrys sp. (assembly GCA_035260465.1). Classification (GTDB taxonomy): domain Bacteria; phylum Pseudomonadota; class Alphaproteobacteria; order Rhizobiales; family Xanthobacteraceae; genus Pseudolabrys. Next base: position 3,094 of record DATFVF010000311.1, read on the forward strand.
TCGGCAGCGCGATCGCTGCCAACAACGGCTACTACTACAACAACGGCTATCGCCGCTGCGGCTGGGTTCGACTGTCCGCTTCGTTGATTTAATTTGATATTTTCGCTAGTTACCTACGAAGTTACCTACATTGTACATCCGGGCAATGCTGGGCAATACGTTTCCAAACCATCTTGACGGGCATCCGGGCCGGTAGTACCGATCCCGGATCAGCCCGGACCTAAACGGGCAACAACTGCGCTTTTTCAGAGCGCAGTTGACGGCATAGGCAAGGCGCACGATCCCGCGCAATGACTGCTCTCTTCGGCGGTCGGGTTCTTAGGAACCCCAGCCATGTCCAAAATTCTTGAAGTGAAAACTGTTGAGCCCGCCGCGCTGTCACCGAAAGGGACAGCCGTTTATCTGTCGCTCTCGAAGCGCACTATCTCCAGCCTCATCGCAGACGGCGCGCTGATCGCAAAGCAGTCCGGTGGACGGACGCTTGTCGATTTCGAGAGCGTCAAGAAATACTACGGGGGCTTACCCGTGAAGACCGTCTCGGCATCGATACCGAACGCGCCTCGATTGTCGAGCCGCGTGCGGCATACCGTGGCCCCGGCTCGCCCGGCTCAAGGGCCGGGTGTGGCACGGGTCAAGCGGCGGGTTCGTCGCCGATGAGGGTGTCACCGCGAGGATCAAGCCGCACCGACGCAAAGCTTGGGAAGCTGCCGTTCTACCATTGAACTACGCCCGCAAATCAATGACTTAGCTAAGTTCGACCTTCTATTTTAGTGGCCATTTGGTGGACACGAGCGGCCATCGAACCTGCCCTACGGAGGCCTTTTATACTGAATGTTTCGGCGCAATCTAGTATGCTTTGGCAACGAGTTGAAACAGGACCACGACCTTGCCAAGGTCGGGGTCGAGGGTTCGAATCCCTTCGCCCGCTCAAGCCGCTCATTACCATGGTCGGTAAATTGCCCTGGGGTAACATCTGGGGTAACAGCGTTAGCGCGAACGTCAATTCGGTCGGTCGCTACTCAGGCTATATTTCAAGTTCGCTGATTCAATCGCTCTAGGTAATTCGCAATAGATTTGCGGTTGGCCAGACGCGGGAGCGCTTCCGCTCCAGACGTCTGATTGACATGCGCCGCACTCGAAATGCGGCATAGGTGCAAGCCTATCGGGGGTTCGAATCCCTCCCTCTCCGCCAGTAAGTCTCTGATATAACTAGAGAAAATACGTCTCGTAAAATTGTGCGGCGACTTCCGTGGGTTAGCGGCCGAACTTACGGCAGCTGGCCACTGAGAGAGCGAATTCGGTGCGATTTCTG
>DATFVF010000312.1:0-2272 GCA_035260465.1 Pseudolabrys sp.
CGCAGAACCTCCGCAGGCTTGCCAAGTTGGTCGCCCGGCCACCACCGTTCGCCCCTTTGTGCGCTGCGTAAGCGTTGCAAGCGTCAGTAAAGTCGAGCGTAAGTCGCTCGCACAATCCAGCGGGTGACAATGGATGGCTTCAAAAAATGGCATCAGCCGTCCCGCGCCGTCTGTACGCCGATTTCTGCAACAAAATCTGCCAATAAAGGACATGCGTTCATGGACGAACGATCGGCTCTGGCTAAAGGCTAAGTACGGCCTTCCGCCGGACCTTAATCAGTGTCCGCTCGGCCCGTGAAGGGGCCACCGGCCGTTGCGGTAGCTCGGCATCGCGTTCTTGACGAAATGCGGCGCTGGGTCTTTGGCGCTGCCAACCCGTCCTCCCCGGTTCAATGCCGAGCTGGCGCAAAAAAGCAAATCATTGGCCTGCATCAACAAGACCAGCGCGGTTGACAGTTGGCCGGGACCGACCTAGCGTTCCTTCTGACGGTCAAGCGGATTGCTTGTCTGAGAGCTGCGTAAAACGGCGACGCACCGAAGTCTCCGTTCCATCCATTGGCAGCCAAAGGCCGTCGGTAGGCACAAATCTTTCTTAAAAATTGAACTTGAATCGCATCTCGCGCGAGGCGGAGTCCTGCTTATCGCGTCGCCCGATGAGATCATATTGCGTGCCCAGCATCAGGATTGTGAGACCCCTCACTTGGAATAATGCATTTGAGCCACGCTTGGCCATTTAAACGAATGGAGATTGCCATGTGTTTTCGATTATCGATTGCGGCCGCTGCAACCCTCATGATGGGCGGAGTCGGGGCCACGGCCGCAGAACTGCCAAGCTATGATGTCGTGGGCTTTCCGATTACGCCACACCAGTTTGTGGTGCTGGGACCCGCCAATGCTCAAGAGCGGGCGCCCGCCGCTGCGCTTACGCTCGCCGGAATGCCTGCCTCTCCGCATCAGATCGCGGTCTTGACGCCGCGCCGAAGGGTAATCAGCGGGCAGATTGCCGGGCAAGCGAAGACAAAGCCACCGCTTTGAGCGGTGACTTAGACCGCGTTCTGACTGAACGGAGCCAAGGCTCCATCTCTTTGGGGGATGGCATGAAACGACGCCAGTTCATTACGGCCCTCGGCGGCGGCGCGGCATTATGGCCGCTTGTTCTACGTGCGCAGCAGCCTGCGATTCCCGTGGTCGGATTTCTCAATAGCACCTCTTCCGTGGGATATTCGCCGTATGTCGTGCGCTCTCAGCAGGCAGAACAGGCTCGTCGTATCGGCATACTCGTGAACCGCGCCGCAGATGATACCGAAGGTCAGGCGGGCATCGCGGCTTTCCAACAGGCCTTGCAACAACTTGGATGGAATGTTGGCCTCGATCTGAGGATTGACGTTCGATGGGGTGAAGACGACGTTGCGCTGGAGCGCAAATACGCCGCAGAACTGGTCGATCTCTCGCCAAATATCATTCTGGCCAGCGGCACAATGAGTGTAGCTGCGGTGGAGGGCATCACCCGTGCACTGCCGATCGTATTCGTCGGCGTAACCGATCCAGCCGGTGCGGGGTTCGTCGATAAGCTTGCGAAGCCGGGCGGCAACGCCACCGGCTTCATGATTTTCGAGTTCGGCTTCACAGCGAAATGGGTGGAGCTTCTCAAACAGATCGAGCCGAACATAAGGCGGATGGCTGTCATTCGCCTTCCGGACAATCCCGCAGCGATGGCCCAATTTGGCGCCATACAGGACGCTGCGGAGTGGCTCAGCGTGGAGATCAGCGCTGTCAACGCGCGCAGCAGTAGTGAGATCGAGCGCGCGATCGTCGCTCTCGCGAATTCAGGGAATGGAGGCCTGATCGTAACGCCGAGCGCCGGAGTGTCGGCGCATCGCGATCTCATCATTAAACTGGCTGCCCAGCACAGACTTCCGGCCGTGTATGGCAACCGAAACAATATCAACAGCGGCGGGCTGATTTTCTACGGGCCCAATCGCATCGACCAGTTTCGGCGCGCGGCCGGTTATGTCGATCGCGTTCTCAAGGGCGAGAAGCCGGCCGATCTTCCGGTCCAGGCTCCGACCAAATATGATCTGGTGATTAACCTGAAGACGGCAAAAGCCCTCGGCCTCGATCTTCCGGCTTCCCTCATCGCCCGCGCCGACGAGGTGATCGAATGATGTCGCCTGTTGGCACGAACCGGACATGGCCCGATGTCCGACTTGAGTCCGCTTTTGGGGGAAGAGCGGAAGTCGAATTTCGGGGTCGTCAGGTCCGTTGATGACCC
>DATFVF010000313.1:0-29325 GCA_035260465.1 Pseudolabrys sp.
CTATGCCCTGCGCAATCGTCGTGGGCTGTGCACCTGCCGTTCTCTTCACAGGGCCGCAGAAACTTCCGGTCGACCTCGATGAAATGAATGTTGCCGGCGGTCTCATCGGCAAGGCGGTCAATACGGTGCGCTGCAAGACCGTCGATTTGGTGGTCCCAGCCGATTCCGAAATCGTCATTGAAGGGATCATCGATACGGACCTTTTAGAACCCGAGGGGCCTTTCGGGGAAAGCCACGGGCATGTTGCACTCGAAGATTTCAACATGTCGATGCGGGTCACGGCGATTACGCGCAAGCGCAAGCCTGTATTTCTATCAATTATCAGTCAGGTGACGCCGAGCGAGTCATCGGTTCTCAAAAAGGTTGCTTATGAACCGATGTTTCTCGAACATCTACGGCACGCGCTCGGTATAAGGGGCATTAAACGCGTGGTCATGCACGAGCCATTCACCAATTTGCGCAAAGTCATCTTTCTTCAATTTGAGAGAGACACACCCAAAACCGAAGTGTGGCGCGGCATGCAAGGTGCGGCGACGTTACAGGCGCAGTGCGGAAAGCTCGTCATTGCAGTGTCGGAGGACATCTCAGCGGACAATGCCGATGCGATCTTTTGGTCTTTGGCCTATCGATCAAATTTCATGGAAGATGTGCATATCGTCCCTTATCGATCGAGTGGACATGGGCCGAAGTCCGGGCGTACCGCTGTCGAGGGCACGCTAATGATCGACGCGACGCTCAAGCATGACATGCCGCCTTTGGCATTGCCGACCGAAGAGTACATGACGCGAGCAAAAAAAATATGGGAAGAACTTCATCTACCCCACATCGTGCCGCAAGCTCCATGGCACGGATATGAACTTGGCGATTGGGACGAGGAATGGACCGATTTTGCAAATGCCGCGGTCGCCGGCAATTGGCGCCAGAGCGGCACCTCGACCTACAAACGCCGGCATGGGAATCTGATTCCGGAGACGCCTGTGCGGTCCGTCGAATTGCCGAAGAAAAACTAGCGCGGCTTTTTGATGAAGGTTTCGTCATTGAGATAGCCACCTCTGGAGGGGCACATGCCGAAGAACCGTTTGCTGGCAATCAGAGGTGTTCTGGCCTTCGCCCTCGTGATTGCCTGTCCCATCTTGGTGCCCGCGCCGACGCAGGCTCAGAATTATCCGAGCCGTTCCGTTAAAATTATTGTTCCTTTTCCCGCGGGGGGGACTGCCGATGCGATTCCGCGCGTCATTGGCGATTGGCTTTCCCGCAAATGGGGCCAACCGGTTATCATTGAAAACCGGAGCGGGGCCGGCGGAAATGTGGGCGCCGAACTCGCCTATCGGTCCGAACCGGACGGCTACACTTTGTTATCTGCGCCACCGCCTCCGCTGGTGATCAATCAGAACCTTTATCAGAACCTTGCCTTCGACCCGGCGCAGTTCGAGCCAGTCATCGTTGTGGCGCAAGTACCAAACGCGCTGATAGTCAATCCGAACAACATCGCCGCGACGACTGTCGCAGAGTTCATTGCCTACCTCAAAGCCAATCCGGGGAAAGCAACGTCCGCAACGCAAGGAATCGGCACGACGTCGCACCTTACGTCCGAGATGTTGCAGATGATGGCGCAGGTGAAGGTCCAGCACATCCCCTATCGTGGTTCAGCACCCGCACTACAAGGACTGCTCGCAGGCGACGTCGATTTTATGTTCGATAACCTCGGCGTATCGCTGCCACTCATTCAGAGTGGAAAACTGCGCTTGCTCGCAGTGGCGTCGGGCAAACGTCTTGCGTCGCTACCCAATGTGCCGACGATGACCGAGATTTTGCCGGGCTTTGAGTCGGCCGCATGGTATGCCGTCGTTGCGCCGCCAAAAACACCAAAAGCGATTGTTGAAAAACTGAATGACGATATAAACGAAGCTTTACGCCAGCCCGACGTGCAGGATCATCTGAGAAAACTATCGGCTGATATTGTCGGCGGTCCGGTCGCCGAGACAGCCAAGTTTATGCACAAGGAAGTGGATCGCTGGAACGAAGTGATCAAAACCGCGAACGTGAAGATGCAGTGAGCGGAAGATCGCTAAGGCAGGCTCGTTGCGACAGCTTTTGCCTCTGGAACCACGTCATGGTCGTAAAGACGTTTGCGGAACGCCGCATGGGCGGCAATTTCGGCGTCCCTGATGCCAAGATCGGCGTACGCTGAGTCATATCGCAGACCGTTTTCGCGTGCGCCAAGTTGGACCTGTGCAACGCGCTCGCGGCGAAGGCGCTCGTAGGCGACAAGGGCTGCCGGAGCAACTTTCCGATCCGTATGCGCGAGGATCGTCGCGAGCGCCATTCCATCCTCTATGGATTGGTTGGCACCCTGTCCAAGATGGGGAAGCATCGGATGCGCGGCATCCCCGAGCAGTGTGAGCCGGCCTCGCGTCCAGGTCTCCAGCGGTTCACGATCGTAAAGGGCCCACCGAAACGTTGTTTGGACTTGCTGCAAAAACGATTCGATGCGTGGGTCCCAGCCGCCAAATTCCAGGCGCAGCAAATCGGGATCGCCAGGAGCCGACCACGATTCCTTCATCTCCTGGTCCGCCGGCACGAACCCAACGTAGTTGATGAGCTCGCCAGCGCGGACAGGGAACGTGAGGAAGTGCTTGCCCTTGCCGAGCCACATCAGCCACGAGTTGGTAGGCCAGTGCGGAACAAGCTTATGCGAGACCACACCCCTGTATGCGATAGAACCGGAAAAGACCGGACGGGAGGGAGGAAATACATATGGCCGAAGCTCTGAGTGGATACCGTCTGCCGCGATGACGAGATCTGATTCAACGACGGCTCCATTCGCGAATGACACCCGAGCCTTATCCTGGTCCTGCTCAAAGCCGGTACACCGGCGACCGGTTTGCACGACCCCGGTTGGAAGCGCGCCCGCTAAGAGCTCGATCAGGTCGGCGCGGTGCATGCCGAATGTCGCGTTCCAGCCAGATGAATCGGTGACCTGCACCGGGGCGATCGGGGTTCCGTCGTGGCGGAAGTATCGGGATTCTGATCCGACTCTGGCTCCCCATTTTTCTACGGCCGGGCCTAAACCCACCCGCTGTAGTTGGCGCACGCTATTCGGCGTCAAAAATACGCCAGCCCCGACCTCGCTGAGGGCAGGTGCCTGTTCGTAGACCGACACTTGGAAGCCATGGGCGATCAGCGCGTTTGCTGCAAATAAGCCCCCGATTCCACCTCCGACAACCACAATTCGCCACTCGGCCATCAATCGGTCCTTGGCTCAAAGCCGCGTACTACTCGAAAGTCCCATAGTTCAGGAGGTCCATTCGCTTGAAACTACTCCCCACTTCGGAAAACGCCAAGGCGCTGCTAAGTTTGCGCAGGCCATTTGCATTCATTGGCTTTGTGGTAGGCAGCTGAAGCGGGGCGACGACAGATCGAGGCGGGGGAGGAGCATGGAATTTCTCAAGCATACCGAATGGCCCATGTGGTTCGGCTACGCGGCGGTCGCGTCAAGCATCGTCACGTGCGCCATGAAAACCATGATTCCCCTGCGCGTCGTGAGCATGACCTGCAACGCACTCTTTATTGTTTATGGATTTTTTACCGGAATATACCCGACACTTATATTGAATTTAATTCTGCTGCCGCTCAACACCGTGCGATTGCAACAAATGCGAAAACTAATTCAGGACGTTGAGGCCGCGGCTTCGTACGGTGAAACGTCGATTGACTGGCTGAAGCCCTTCATGTCCAACCGCAGGTTCAGCAAGGGGGAAGTCGTCTTCCGCAAAGGAGACGTGGCTGAAGCGATGTATTACAGCGTGAGTGGTCGATATCGCCTTCGCGAAATGGACATCGAAATCCCAGCTGGCCAAGTGTTTGGCGATCTCGGGCTCCTCGCGCCGGATAACAGGCGCACGCAGACGATCGAATGTACCGAAGATGGTGCGGTGCTGACTGCGACCTACCAGCAGGTAAAAGAGCTGTATTTTCAGAATCCGCAATTTGGGTTTTATTTTTTGCGGCTGACGAGTGAGCGTCTTTTCGAGAACATTAGGCGGCTGGAACAGGAAATTGTACGTAAAAATGCCGAGCTTGCGGCGCTCGGGCACTAGCCGCATGGAGGGCGAGTCCCCGGCGGCGCCAACGCGTCATTCCCAGCGGTCCTATGGGGAAATGATGCTGATTTATCTGATAGTTGACTTTGACTGGGGTGCCTAGTCACTTTAGGGTGCAAGCGATTCCAGGCGTCGGGCCGTGCAAGACAAAAGAACCATCTTCCGCAAACGCGTCCTCAAGACAGCGCAAATTGTTCTGAGCGAGAAGGCGCCGAAGCTTGATTGTGCGGTCCGCAATCTCTCGGACACGGGAGCTTGCCTCCAAGTGTCTACGACGTATGGAATTCCGGCAAATTTCGACGTCATTATCGAGGGAGTCCGCCGCGCTTGCCGGTCGGTATGGAGAACAGATACGAAACTTGGAATTACCTTCGAATAGTTCTTCAGAAAAAGCGCGGGCTTCCGCAAAGCTTAAAATTTGAGACATCATCTAAAGCACTTTGAAAGTGGTCTATTTAGATAATGGCCTCCTTGTTACAGGAGCCGCCAATGCGCGATTGGCTGTTTTTGTTGGCCCCCCCGGCGGTGATCTTTTATTTCATCGCCTTTCCTGAGCAGTTCTACGCATTTGTTGCGTGGGCAAGATATCTCATTTGAAACGAACTGTGCTGGATTGAGGGCGACCCACTACTCAAACGAAACGCCAAGTTTTTTGCCGTCCGACCAGATCACCCGGCAATGCCGGGTCATGACCTCGCCATCGATTGTCAATCGAAACACCCGCGGCAAGCCAAAGACAGTCCCGACACGAAGGCCGGCGCCGCGGGCGGTTAGATCATCAATGGCGCAAGGCATTTCTTGTCCGGCCGGACCAAATTTGATGACGCCGCGTGTACTTGTGGAAGCGCGGTCATCTCTCCGGCGCTCGGACATTGTTGGAGCTTATCTTGCTTGGTAGTTCGCGACTGACGGCGTGCCGGCCTCGTCATCGCGTACAAGTGGGGTAGTTGTCCCTGGCAACATATATGTGCGCGTCCGTTTGCAAGAGTAGCAAACGTACGTATTTCGCTGCATGTTGCGCACGACAGGATGGGGCGTAATTGCAACGTGGACCATGATCGTCCGACATTGCGGGCAAACTGCGTTTGTATCGTACGTTTCGGTGCCAGCCATGACTTATTGTGTTTTAAAAGCCCTTGAAGTTAAACCGGGCGTGCTCATTCGGCGACATCACCCGGATAAATTAAATTACGAAGTTTAAGAATTCATTCATGAGGGAATTGACGGTTTTTCCTCGATAATCTCGACATCTGCTAAGAGCGTTTTGGTCATCGCATCAGCCGAACGAATCGTTGGCTGGGTCAATCAAGTGCCGATATTGACGCAAGACCCGCTCAGCTTCGCGTCGTCTCGATTCGGCAAGCGCGACCAAAAAGAGCGCAAAGAAGGCCTGACAACGGTCGCGCATACGAAAAATGACGGCGAGCAACCTTGATTGCGCAGCAATCGTTTTTTCACGACAGGCGTTCGTCTGCGCTAGTGTTTGTGAGGGCGCTTTCATCATTTATGCCCGAAACCCACCGCCGCAAATTCCATCGCAATTACCGCTGCCGCACGCATAAGGCCTCTCCGGTATTGCTATGAGGTTCTGCAGCGCGTGCCGCGTTGAATACCGCAATCTTTTGGGCTACGTCGGCGACTGCTTGCTCGATGCGGACAAAATCCGGTCGGACGATCATTCCAAGATTGGTCAAGCGAATAGTCGACTTACTCCGTTCGAAGAGTTGTCCGCCAAATTCGTGCTCCAGCTGCTGGATCGCGCGGGTGAGGGACGGCTGTGCGACGCCGCAGCGCTTGGCCGCGCGCGTGAAGCTACGTTCCTCATAGAGCGCGAGAAAATAACAAACCTGATGAATTTTCATCGGTGCGCCCGTGACTTACCGTGCTGAAACTTCAATTGCGTGTGAAGCGAATGGCGACGCGATCGCGACTCCGAGGGCTATCGCGTAAAATGCAAGCCAGATCGTAGCCACCGCGGTTTCAGCGCGATTATGGTTTTCAATGCGTTGCCGACGCGAGGCTCTTCGATTGATGAGTTTACGCATGGCGACCTCCATTGCGAAGTTCGCTACCATGCGATCGAATCTGCGATGGTGAACTAGCTCACACTGAGCGGAGCCAATTCTTGCGGTCCGCAGATTTCACGTATGCCAATACCTCGTTCACCGTGCTGACCAGAAATCACACGAATAGGCGGCCGCGGATCGTTAATTGCCTCTCCCAAGAGAGGCCTGCTGTTGCCGCCACGAGCCCTACGTGGCAATCTCTCTTTGACCGTTTTCGGCGCGGGGGCGGCGAAATGAAAGCCCTTGTTTTAGCAGGCGGCGCTCCATCTCCTCATCCGAGAGCGCTTCGTCCATCAGCGACTGTTGCCCGAGCAGCTCCGCGGTTTCGTATGCCGCGCAGGCGACTGCCGCGAGCTCGGTGGCAGTAAGCGACTCGAAGAACGACAACTGTTCGTCGACATGAGCGCTATCCGCGCCGACGCTGCTGTGAACCTTGAGAAATCGGTAGGCGCGGGATTTTGGCGGGCAGAGCGCTTCAACTTTACGGATGAAAGCCTCGTCACGGCCCACCGCCATGCGCTCCAGGCAGTAGCTGAATCCGAATAGCGCAATCGGGCAGGTCGATTCCACATAGGAGCGGAAGCGCTCGGCGAACACCTCAGCGCTGGGTGGCTGAATAAGCCGAATGACCTCCGCGGCCGGAAGACCCAAACCTTCGAGATCTCGAAACGCAAGATTTGCATGCCCTTGTTCCTCGTCCGCCTTTTGGGAGGCGAATTTCGCAAGGTCGCGGCGGCCGGCCGCTTCAAACCGTTCGGCAGCTCGACGGAAAAGGCCCGGGGTCTGTCCGGCAAAAACATAATTGCCGGCCAGCCAACGAATGTATCGGGGGAGTGTGTAGGAGACGGCCGAGCGTGCCTGCTTGCTCCGGGCAAGACCTGCCGCGATCGCGCCCTCAACGAGGCTTGCGGCCACACTCGAGCGCTCGGCTGCGACCGCCGATACGGGAAGAGGGGTGATAGATGAAGTTCCTACATCCGTCAGCCAGGACCGTCCATCCGGCATAGCAACCAGAAGCGTCGTCGCGGAGACGGGGACGCACTGCGCTAGTGCGGCGTTCTCAATGTCCATGGCGTAATCCGGATTTCGTGTACTCTGCTAACACAGTCTGTATCACGATCTTGAGCGCATTCGGATCTGGAAATCGTCGAAAGACTTTTCCGCTAGTTGCCACCACAAATAGCTGTCATTTCGAAAGGCGATGAGGCTCTCATAGATTCGCTTGAAGCGCGGATTTTTTGCTCCGATCTCGGCGTAAACGTCGTTCGCCGCCTCGTAACAAGCCTCCATGACTTCCGTTGAGAAAGCGCGCAATAGCGCCCCTTCGGCGACGAGCCGCTTCAACGCGGGAGGATTCGCCGCATCGTATTTGGTGGTCATCCAGTGTCCCGCATCACGCGCCGCGGCGAGGACGGCAGCTTGGTATGGTTTGGGCAGGCTGTTCCATTTCTCTAAATTGACGAGGGTGTGCGCGTTGGCGCTGCCTTCCCACCACGCCGGGTAATAGTAGTACTTCGCGATCTTGTAAAAGCCGAGCTTCTCGTCATCGTGCGGGCCGACCCACTCAGCGGCGTCGATACTGCCCTTTTCAAGTGCAGTATAAATGTCACCAGGGGCGAGCTGCAGCGGCACGACGCCCAACTTACTGATGACCTGTCCAGCGAAACCGCCGATGCGGAATTTCAATCCCGAAAGGTCCGCGACCCCTTTTATCTCTTTTCGGAACCAGCCCCCCATTTGGCAACCGGTATTGCCCATGGGGATGCCATAGCAATTGAAGCTCGTGAAGACCTCTTGCAACAACGCGTTACCGCCGCCTTGTGCGAGCCACGATTCCATTTGCCTTGTATTTAGACCGAACGGAATTGCAGAACCCAACGCCAGTGCCGCATCCTTGCCCCAGTAGTAATATGCTCCGGTGTTGCCGATCTCGACCGATTGGTTCTGTACGGCATCAAGAACCGTCAGGGCGGGGACGATTTCACCCGCCGCGAACACCTGGATCTGAAATCGGCCATCGGTGATCTCGCTGATGCGTTTGCTAAATACTTCGCAAGCACCGAAAAGCGTGTCGAGCGACTTCGGCCAACTCGTCGCGAGCCTCCATTTGATCTGAGGCGCGGACTGAGCAATTGCTGGCTTTGCAACGGTAATAGCGGCGCCGCCACCGACGATACTGAGAAATTCACGGCGTTTCATAGGGTGGTCTCTGAAATAAGGCGGCGCACGATTAATTATCCCGGTTGCTTGGTGGTCAGTCGGCGGTAGTTAATCTTGCGGTTGTGAAGTCTATCCGAGTGATTAAATAGTTTACACGATTTACGGCGCACGCAAAAGCAAGCTGAGACGCCTTCCTGTGCAAGTTCAAGAAAGTAAAAACTATGTCATAGATCCTTTCGGGCTGGATGTACGCTTGACACACCATCCCGGCTTTCCAAGAATGTGGCGTCAGAACAGGCAGCGGGGTGGACGATTCTTGAAATAGCAGTGTAGCAGTTTGGGACTCGGAGGCTCCAGGTGCGGGACATTTCGGTATTATTGCAGGAGCTGGGGCTCAGCAAATATGCGAAGGCATTTGAAGAGAATGAGATTGATCTTGATTCACTTCATTTTGTGACCGACGAAATGCTGGAGCAGATCGGCATACCGATCGGTCCCAGGGCCAAGTTGCTGGCGGTAATATCCGAAACACCCTTATCGTCGCGATCCGAGGCAGAACACCGGATAAAATCGACAGTAGTAAGTGAGCCGACGGTCGATTTTCGAAATGAACGACGTCAGGTCACGGTTATGTTCTGTGATCTTGTCGACTCCACCAAACTTGCGGCGTCCTTGGATCCCGAAGATTTCGGATTGATTCTCGAGTCATATCAGAAAGCATGCGGAAAGGTTATAGAGCGGTTCGAGGGACACATCGCACAGTATCGCGGCGATGGAGTCGAGGTCATGTTCGGATGGCCAATCGCACAGGAAGACGCCGCTGAACGCGCCGTGCGCGCCGGACTTCAGGTAATTGAAGCTGTAAAGGCGATAGCCGGTCCTGAACCGTTGTCGGTGCGGGTCGGAATCAGCACCGGAGTTGTCGTGACCGGATTAGGCGATCCGTTGTCACCATCAGGTGCGGTGGGCGAAGCGTTTCACATAGCCGCCCGTCTTCAATCTGTCGCAACACCCGACACAGTTATCATTTCGAATACCACCAGCCGCCTCGTCTCCGTACGTTTCGACCAGGAGGATCTGGGCCCGCAGCATTTGAAGGGCGTCACGGGCCCCGTTCGTGCCTTCCGAGTGGTTCGCGTCCTGGAGGATACGAGTCGGTTTCAGGCCGCGCTGGGAAAAGCGATGACACCGCTCGTTGGGCGCGGCCCCGAGCTCGCTTTTCTGCATCAACGTTGGTCGGAAGCAATCGACGGAGAAGGCCAGGCGATTTTTATCTCGGGCGTGCCTGGCGTGGGCAAATCGCGCATCCTCTATGAACTCGCTAAATCGATCGAGAGTCAGCAACATTGGACGCTTAACTTTCAGTGCTTGCCCCACTGTATGCAAAGCCCACTGTTCCCGGTCATCCAGCGCATAGGACGCCTGGCAGAATTGACGAGCGATGACTCCGACGAATTGAAGCTCGAAAGGATCGAAAAGCTGGTTTCAGGGGCCACAGGCCAGATTGCTAATGCGGTGCCAATGATTGCGGAAATGATGTCTATACCGAGCGGAGTCGCTTACCGTCCTTTGTCGTTGACCGCCCAGCAGGTGAAGACCCAGACTTTGTTCGTACTTGTCGAGTTGCTCCTCGGACTTGCAGCGAAACGCCCACTTTTCTGCGTGTTCGAGGATGCCCACTGGATCGACCCGTCAACTCAGGAGCTGCTCGATCTTTTGGTGAGTAAGATTGAGAAGGGCCGAATTCTATTGGTCGTGACACACCGGCCAGAATATCGGTTGTCCTCGGGCCTTCATGCAAATGTGACCGGCTTGACCATAACGCGTTTGGGCCGGCGCGACGTCGCACAGATGGCACGATTGGCGCTCGGCGACCAACCTGTCACGACCGCCGTGTTGAAAATGATCATCGACGAGAGCGACTCCATCCCTCTTTTCGTCGAAGAGCTGGCACGCGGTACCATCGAATCAGGCGGCATCAGGGAGCGCGACCACCACGGCCAACGAACGGAACTGGCTTCCGATTTGGTGCCGGAATCGCTGCGCGATTCGCTTATCGCCCGTCTCGACAGAGCGCCTCAAGCGCGCAACGTGGCGCAAGTGGCAGCGGTGATCGGCCGTGAGTTTTCTTATAACATGCTACATCGGATTACGGCACTGAGCAGTTCAGAACTCGCGACCACGCTCGTGCACCTCCGGCAAAACGATATAGTGCAACTCGTCGACACCACCCCGGTTCGTTATTCATTTAAGCATGCGCTTTTACGTGATGCCGCGTATGAATCCCTTCTGCGGTCGAGCCGGCGAGCAATCCACGCAAGGATTGCGTCTCTGCTCGAAAATGAGCCGGAGGTCGTGGCCAGTCAGCCCGAGTTGCTTGCGTATCATTACAGCCTTGCCGGCAAACCCGAACCGGCTGTGCGCCATTGGCTATCGGGCGGTCGCCGTGCTCGGAGTCGGTCGGCTAATCTCGAAGCCATTGTCCAATTCGAAAAGGCCCTGGAGTACTTGGGCGCATTGCCGGAAACCCCGGAGCGCATTTCCACCGAGTTGGAGATTCACCTGTTACTCGGGCTCTGCTTCATTGCCGTACACGGCTATTCAGCCGAAAGCACCCGGAAAGTATTCGAGCGGGCTTACACATTGAGCGCCGAGATCGGCGATTCGCATAAAGAGATACAGGCCATCTTTGGCCTGTGGGGGCATCACTGGATGAGAGCCTCCCATGATCGAGCGATGAAGCTCGCTGAAACGCTCCTCGCCAAGGCCGACCAGCTTCGTGACCCTGTCTTTCAGATATTGGGGCACCGTTGCCTAGGAAGTACTTTATTCACCCTTGGAGAATTCATTCGAGCGCGGGAACAGCTGGAGGGGGCAATTGCGTTAGGCGACCACACTTCGACTGAGGAGATTTTCTTCGACCCCCGTGTAGCCGCTCAGCTCATGTTTGCGTGGGACCTGTGGATTCTGGGCTACCCCGATCAGGCGCGCGACAACGTGCTGCAGTCCCTTAGTCGGGCTGCTGAGCGAGCCGATCCATACACGCTTGCATTTGCCCACTACGTTACGTCCGCCGTACATTTGCTGCGCGGGGAGTTTCAGGACGCTGTGGTGCATGCCGATCACAGCTTCGAGCTGTCGCGGGAGCATCGGATCAATCTTTACGCCCTTTATTCGCGATTTGGACGAGGTTGCGCGCTGGTGAAAACCGGACACATGGAGCGAGGACTTATCGAAATCAGCGAGGGAATTGAAGAGGCACAACGAAGCAATCTCGGGTACATGCGAGGCTTCATGCTTGGATGGCTTGGAGAAACTCAGGCCGGGAACGGAGACCTGGAAGAAGCGCTGTCGACGATTGGTGAAGGGCTAAAGGGGATCAATGATGTCACTGGGCGAGCCTGGGAGGCAGAGCTTCGCCGGCTGCATGGAGATATCCTGCTGCTGGCGCATCCAGATGCCGTGAGTGCAGCCGAGCGCAGCTATGATGAAGCGATCGTTTTAGCCCAGAAGCAGTGCGCCCGCTCTTTGGAACTCCGCGCGACGGTCTCTCTGGCGCGGTTGTTACAGCGCCGTGGCAGAAACGACGAAGCACGCGAGCGTCTCGCTTCTATCTGCGGCTGGTTCACCGAAGGGTTTGTCACAGCAGATTTCAGGGCTGCGAAGGCGCTGCTTGAAGAGTTGGGAAACAATTGATCCGCTGATGTTTTGGGTCGGTCCCGGGTCCCTTAGTGTCCCAACGCGTGTTTGATAAAATCTTTCAAGGAATAATGTGGGCCTGCCTGTGGTCGCCAATTTGGTTCGAGGTTTAAGTAGGAACGTTTGTCGCCAAACATCAGGCCAATAAACACCTCCGCGAGAATCCGGCCGCCTACAGGCCCCAGTCGGGGCGTCATGATCGCGATGTTTTCCTTTACCGGGATTTTCACGCGCTCTTGGTGATGCATGGCCTCAGCAAGAATGTAGACCCAAAGTGGGCAATTGTTTTTGTATATCGGCGAAATTGACAAAATGTTGGGCGCCGACTGCCGGCGCGCCATAACAGCTTTGCCGATGATAATGTCGTTGTCTGCGAGAGGGGTAACGCCCATTGCGCGGGCTACTTCTTGACCAGATGGAAGACCCAACCTCCATCCTCGCTCAAGATTACGCCCAGCAAGAGAAAAAGGGGCGCTGCTCACGACCGAGGTCGGCAAGCGGGACAGTGGACTGACCAGCGAGGTATCGATCCGATATGCGAACTGAAGGCGCCGGGCATTAGCGGCATTTGATCCATCATACTTGCGGACGTCGATGTTGATGAGCCGTCCCCAGTCGATGCCCCACGCGGAATTCACGGCCCTGAAACCCCTAAGTCCTTCGTGATGTTTTGGGGTGGGGAAAATCGGCAGCAGCTTTGCGTCGTTGATCCGGTAGCCTGGGCGAACCATCGAATGCCCAAAACGATATGCCGCCACCGAGAATTCGACTGGCATAAATGGTTCGTTTTTCCACCGGAAAAATCTGAGCTTTTCCTGCTTAAACTTGCCGTCGACCTTAAGTTCTCGCAGCACACTTGAGTGGACGATTCGCGGCAAGAAATCGTTCAGTACGACGTACTGATAGTGAAAGCGGACCAGTCGCTGCGTTTCAGCGAAAGCAAGCTTACCGTCCTTTACGGTGCGCGTTATGTCCTTGAGCGTGCGATTGTGGAATCGGAGCAGGAGCCCGTGAAGCTGAGATATTAGGACATTCTCATCATTCCGTGGATCACCGATGAGCGCTCGACTGCGGTCGGGCGGTGCCCCGTTTCGCGGTAGGTCAAACGCATCGTGATCCGTTCCTCCATGGATTGCCCTGCCGAGGAGGAAAGAATATCCGCCGTCATACATGTAAGGTTGATCATCCGGTCCGCTCCCGTAGACGGAATCCAAATCGAAGGCCGGAGTACGGTAGTCAGTGAGAGCATCGGGATCGTTCTGTTTTTGCAGGCTGCTATCGGGGTCGAACGTTATGTCATGATCAATAAACTGGCCGAAATAGGTGTAGAGTGCGGGGATCCCGCTCTCTTCTTCGTCTTTACCGTTTTTAGGATCTTCGGGCTCGGCCGACATAGCGTGACCGAGCCTTGTTAGATTGGCGATGTTTTGAGCGTCTGTTGCGCCGAAAGTAGCGGCTGGGAGTCTCCGAAACAGTCTACCAAATCGACCCTGAAATAAGGTTGACCGCGCTGTCGACATCAGACCGCGCAGCAAATGTGCACCGTGGCTTGTATTCACGGATATCCGCCCTGTAATCCGGCAACGAAACGTCCCTTTTTGACGCCGGGCTACTTTCTACATTCCATAGCCGTCCACTATTGCGTGGTGCCAAGCACCCTCCCACGATTGATCTTCCTTATAGTCCTTTGATTTTTTTCTGCGGGGTACTGGCGGCATTAGCAAGAGGTAGAAATCGTCTCGTCGTGGATTTATGCGACCAAAAGATTTGGTGCGCGCATTCTCAACATCGACGAGCATAATCCGAACACCTCGCTTAACTTTGACACCTTCCTTGTCAAGCATCCTTCGCAAAGCAGTTTCGGTTTTGCAATTAAAAAACTTATTTCTAAACGCCTTTTGATTCGTACCAAACAACTCGTCCAGAAAATCATAATTTGTCTGTACCTGGTGACCGAGCTTTTTGGGGTCATAGGTTTTGGTAGGTCCCGCCATTGTCCGCTCCCCCCTCAATTCGTTCGAATAGGTCCGGTGTTTCGGTAACAATTGCGCAGCATGCAATAATAGACCGGCCGATTGGACGAGCGCAACCGTCAGGCGCGCAGCCGGATGTCTTTTGCGGCTGCGAGCGATTGTCCGGCTGCTTTGGGTCGCCCACGCCCTGCATTTCGACGCCGGCCGGCCAACCTTTGCACCGGACCGGCGATGTTTTGGCCTCTAATGATGTCCAAAAAGCATTGTGACAATTGGAGCAATTTAGCCGAATTAATTGGCCGCGACCAGTTTGAAAAGGAGGCAAAGGGCTTTCGAGGAAATAGCTGCTTACGGGGCAATATTGTCGTATGTTACGTTTTATTGAAAACTCAATTTTGGTAAGCTCTAGAATGGCTACAGGGGCACAGTATTTCGACAAGCATGCGCTGCTTCGCACTCACCCATTTTTCAAAGACCTGGGTGCGACGGTCATTGATCGTCTGGCGCCTCGTATCATATCGACCAGGATAAAAAAGGGCGCTGTCATATTTCGCAAAGGCGACATTGGCTCGAAGTTGTATGCGGTTCGTCTGGGAGCAGTGAGAATAAGTGCTCCGTCGGAGCAGGGAAAAGACGCAATATTTAATCTGGTTGTTCCTGGTGAACTTTTCGGAGAAGTCGCTTTTCTCGACGGCGGGCAGAGGACAGCCGATGCTGTTGCGATTGATAACTGCGAGTTGATGGTTATCGAGCGTCGCGATTTCATTCCCGTAATTCTAGATAACCCCGAAATTGCGATAAAGTTGATCAAAATATTATGTTCGCGGCTTCGCAAAACGAGCGAGCAGGTTGAAGACATTGTCTTCTTGGGTTTGCCGAATCGTCTTGCGAAGGCCCTGTTGCATCTTTATCGGCCTTCGGCGGAGGCCTCGCCGCAAAACAAAATAACGGTCACGCAGCGCGAAATAAGCCAAATGATCGGTGTGTCGCGTGAAAGCGCGAACAAACAGTTGCAAGATTGGCAACGAAAAAAATGGCTGAAGCTTGAGCGTGGCGGCGTCGTTATTTGTGCTCCTGACGCGTTGCGCGATCTTGTGTCCAAAAACGTAGCTTGAATTTCTCTATTGAGCTCAGCGCCGTGCTGGAATCGCCATGTCTACGATCTGCTGCATTTGCCTCATTAACGCGGCATAAATCCGGTAGGTGGCGATATTAACTTTTATCCGGCGATCGGGCGCACGCGCGCGCGCACGTCAGCGCAAGAGCGACTTACGCAATATAAATCATTAACGAGGGTGTTGCGCTTTTTTGTCGGAATCGGGAGGCGGATGTCGGTCGTCTAAATAACGGAAAATCAATGGCTTTCAGCTAATTACTTGAAATGATTGACGTGATGCCCTCGAGCTCAGCGGCGTCCATTGAATGAGCAATTTTAAAAAAATTTGGCAGCCGCTCATTAGGCTTCGGTCAGTGCTACTCGGAGCAATCCTGATTAGCGTCGTTTGGACGACTCTATTTTTTTTCCTTAGAAACGAACACGATAGTGCCGAACGTGCGGCCATTCAAAATTCAACCAACCTTGCTGCAGCATTAGAAGAACATCTCTCGCGGTCGCTTAGTGAAATTGACAGGTCATTGAAGATCATTCGGATGCTGTACGCGCGCGACCCAAAGAAATTCGATTTGGTGGACTGGCTCAAATCAAACCCAATTCTGAGTGACAACATCGTACGGGTCAGCATTATCGATCGTAGCGGACAGACAAGGCTCGACAACTCTGCAGAGGTGGAACAGACCGCGTTAGAGTCCCGAGACACCGACTACTTTCGCGCTCAGGTCGGCGCAAAAAATGACGAGTTTTTTGTTAGCAGGCCTGTCACCGATCCAGTTTTCGGAAACCGGTCACTCATGTTTTCGCGTCGCATTGAGAACAGTAGCGGCTCCTTCAACGGTGTTATTGTTGCCACTCTGGATCCAGCGTATCTCACGCGCATTTATAATTCAGTCAATATCGGGGAAGACGGATACATACGGGTAATTGGACTCGACGGGATCGTGCGTGCAACAAGTGGAAGCACACAGGCAGTTCTTGGAAAGGACTTTTCAGGCGCGGATTTATTCAAAAGTATGTCCGCAACTTCGAACGGTTGGTTTTATACAAACAGTTTTCTAAGCGACCGCGTCCGGCGTCTAATAGCTTACAGGTCCGTCAACGACTATCCGTTCGTCATCTCTGTCAGTCTTGCGGCGCATGAGATTTTCGCGCGGCTCGAAGCTCTGAAGCGCTCGGGCTATCTGGTGGCCACAATACTTTCTTTGCTGATACTTTTTGCTACGGGTCTCAGTGTTAGAGGGCAGGTTTCGCGTGAAGGCGCAAAAAAACGGATCGAGCGCGCCAACATGCTTTTAAATGCGGCGCTGGCAAATATGCCGCACGGAATCTGTATGTTTGGTGCGGACAAAAGGCTCGTTCTGGCCAATGATCTTTATAGCACGATGTATGGGCTGAACCCGGAGGAAGTTAAACCCGGGGCGACGCTGCCACAAATTCTAGAGGCGAGAATAGCGGCCGGATGCTGTCCAAAAGACGCACAAAAATACATCTCGGATCGCATCTCGGAGGCATTCCATCCCGAGCCTGGCTACGTTGTGAACGAGCTGCAAGATGGCCGCACGCTAGCCGTCAGCCGTCGGGCAATGCCAGACGGTGGATCTGTTGCTGTCCACCAAGACATCACAGCGCATCTGCATGCTGAAAAATTGCTGGGTGAAACCAAGCAATTTCTAGACTCGATTATCGAGAACATCCCGATCGCGGTTGTTGTGAAAGATGTAAATACGCGTAGGTTTGTGCTCGTAAATCGCGCGTTTGAGACGATGCTCAAGGTGCCAAGAAGCGAGGCATTGGGGAAAACCGTATTTGATATCTATAGGCCGGTCGACGCGGAACGCATTCATGCATCTGACAATGAGGCTCTTGCCGGCGAATTTGGGGCTTACACGAGCGACTACGAAGTCGAGATGCCGGTGGGAGAAACACGCATTCTTGCCACCAATCGCATTGTGGTCCGCGACAGTCAGGGTATGGCGAGGTATCTTATAGTCGTTATCGATGACGTCACCGAGAGGAAAAAGTCCGAGCAGCGGATAGTGTTCATGGCCCACCATGACGTTTTGACGGGGCTCGCCAATCGTTTGGCTATCATGGAGAAGATCGAAGAGGCTGTGGCACGGCACCGCCGACGCAGCGATCCATTCGCGGTGCTGTTACTAGACCTCGACCGATTCAAACACGTCAATGATACACTTGGGCACGCTGTTGGCGATGCTCTGCTGCGCGAAACCGCGGTTCGCCTCAAAGCGTCTCTGCGTGAGACCGATGTATTGGCACGTCTTGGCGGTGACGAATTCGCTATTGTTCAAGATCGGGAAAGCAATCAGCGTGATGCCACGGCCGCACTCGCGGACCGCATCATCGAGATCTTTTCGAAGCCATTTAATATTGATGGCAACGAGGTCAATATTGCCACCAGCATCGGCATTGCCTTGGCGCCCGAGCACGCAACCAACTCTGATAGTTTGATGAAAATGGCTGATCTGGCGCTTTATCGTGCAAAGTCGGCCGGACGAAATGGTTACAGGTTTTTCGATCCAGAAATGAGCCTGGCAGCAAGCGCACGTCACGAGCTTGAAACCGAGCTGCGGCACGCGATTCAGCAAGGTGAGCTGGAGCTCTTTTACCAACCGATCATCGAAACTAAAACACTTGCGATTTGCGGTGCCGAAGCATTGATACGTTGGCGACATCCAACCAAAGGCCTCATATTGCCAGATCAGTTCATACCGCTGGCCGAAGAAACGGGGATGATTACACAGATCGGCGAGTGGCTCATGCAGACGGCATGTACCGATGCAGCAACGTGGCCGGCGGGGGTTAAAGTTGCGGTCAACCTGTCCGCAGTGCAATTTAGAAAAAACAATTTGGTCGATATTGTCGTCTGTGCACTTGCCGAATCCGGGTTGCCTCCTGAGCGTCTGGAGCTTGAGATCACCGAAACCGCGCTTATCGAATCTGCAACAGAATGTCTCCCAATCTTACGCCAATTCAAAAATCTCGGTATCGCAGTGGCGCTCGATGATTTCGGCACTGGATATTCTTCGTTGAGCCAGCTGATGATGTTCCCGTTCGACAAGATCAAAGTCGATAAATCATTCACCCAAAACCTGACCAAGCGCACAGAATGCGCTGCCATTATCGCCGCCACCCTGACGCTCGCGCGAAGCCTCGATATCGCGACAACGGCCGAAGGAGTTGAAACTGCAGCACAATATCGACTTTTGCGTTTGGCAGGCGTGACATCGCTGCAAGGCTTTCTATTCCAGGCTCCTTGCCCGTCAGAACAAATAGATTTCGGCAGTATCTATAATATCCCTGAGATTGAAGATGCCGCGTAGCCTCATATTTGAGTCCGACCTCGCTGAAGATCGACGGAGCCGCGTGTGCGTTGAACAAAAAGCCTCGGTTTCTCACCAATCGCTAATAGATGAGCTCGAAGCGGCGATCTTACAAAGGAATATTAGCTCGCGCGCCGAAATTTTGCGACGGATTACGGACCTGTTTGTCACCGGGTGCGATCACTTTGATACGGAGCAAATGTCGCTTTTTGACGATGTCATGGGTCGGTTGGTGAGCGAAATAGAATATTCGGCCCGAGCGACGTTCGGAGAAAGGCTCTCGGCGATTTCAAACGCGCCACCGAAGGTAAGTCGCACGCTTGCACTCGATGAATCAATTGATGTCGCTGGTCCATTGCTCACTCGATCCGATTGCCTTGACGACGAAACATTGATTGTCGGAGCGAAAACGAAGGGGCAGGAACATCTGCTCGCAATATCGCAGCGCAACCGTCTGAGTGAGGACGTCACCGACGTTCTAGTTGAGCGAGGAAATCAAAAGGTTGTTATCAGCACGGCCGCGAACGTCGGCGCGCGGTTTTCTGATTTCGGATATTCCAAGCTGGTAACGCGGTCTGAGAATGACAGCGAACTTGCATTGTTGGTTTGGACGCGGCCGGAAATTCCACGCGAATATTTGTTGACGTTATTCGATTCCGCTTCGGAAACGGTGCGACTCAAATTTGAAACCGCGGACCGTAGCAAGACTGAGCTGGTTCGGGAGATGATTAAGCAGGCGGCGGATCAAATTCAAACCCAATTGCGCGAGCATTCATCAAATTTTGCCACGGCGCGTGATTATATCGAGCAATTGCATAAAAATGGCGAATTGACCGAAACTCAGGTTTGTAACTTCGCTGAACTGGGACAATTCGACGAAACGGCCGCTGCGCTGTCTTTACTGACTGATCTGCCTATTGGAGCGATAGAGCGGGCCTTGGTTCACGAGACCGCCGATCAAATTCTGGTCTTGGCGAAGGCAATGAATTTTTCGTGGAAGTCGGCCCACGCACTTCTTACTGTACAACGTAGCGCTGGCCATTCGAAAAGCGAGTCCGCTGAGTATCTTGATAGATACAAGAGGTTGCGTCCGGAAACAGCCCGAGCCGCAATTCAGTTTTATCGGCTGCGAGAGCGCGCGGCGAAAACGCAGCAGAAATAGCTGCTGCGGTTGGAGCTTTTAAATTGACGTGGCCCCACCAAGCACCTCTGTGGGCGGCTTGGCAATGGCTCTAGATCAGGGACGGGGCAAGTCGCGACCGGGCTAGGATGGCATTTGTGCAGCGCGCTGACCGGCTGTAGTGCCGGCGATCTTGCCGAATACTGAGCCTGCCATCAGTCCAGTTCCGCCGGGATAGTTGAAATAAAACAGCCCACCGACCAATTCGCCTGCGGCGTGCAGGCCGGCGATCACCTGGCCGTCGGTATCGATGACGCGGCCCAACGTGTCGATTTTCAGTCCACCAAACGTAAAAGTGATCCCGCAGGTTACGGCGTAGGCCTCAAACGGTGGCTCATCGACAGTGTTCGCCCAGTTCGATTTGTTGATGGTCAGGCCCTCAGTGCGCCGACCATCCTTGACGTTGGGGTCGAACTTAACATCGGTGCGCACGGCTTTGTTGTACGCCTTGATCGTTGCCAGCGCGCGCTCCGAATTTACATCGTCGAGTTTTTTCACCAGCTCTTCCAGAGTATCGGCGCGGACCTTGGTCACCTGCTTAATGCGATACTCGTCGCGCAGCATCGGAATAATCTTCTTGTCAAAGATCTGCCACGCGAACTGGCCCGGCTGCATCAAGATCACACGGCCATATTTTGCATAGGTATAGTTGCGGAAGTCGGCGCCTTCGTCGACGAAGCGATCACCGTCGGCATTGATCATAATACCCCACGGATATGAGTGCTTCTGGAAATTGTCGCCGACCGCGAGGTCACCAAACTCCGGTGCATTACGGTCCCAACCGACCGCATGACAGCCCGACCAGTTACCGGTTGGCATGGCGCCAATATCGAGCGCCATACGAATCGCATCGCCGGTGTTGAATCGCGTCCCGCGGATTTTGGCGAGTTCCCAGCTGGGACCAAGATAGCGCGTTCGCATTTCAGTATTGGCCTGGAAGCCGCCGGCAGCGAGCACCACGCACCTTGCCTTGACTTCAACGGTTCTTCCATCGTGCTTCACGCGCACGCCGTGAACGCCGTTATCGTCGGCGATCAGAGAGAGAGCATGCGCGTTGTAGGCAACCGTTACGCCGTTTTTCACCGCGATTTTTGTGTGCGACTCGACGAGGCCCGGGCCGCCGCCCCAGGCTTCGACCGTGAGTCCGCCCCAGAATTTGAATTTACCGTCGATCTTGTAGGCTTGTCTGCCATAGATGGGGATGAAACGAATGCCTTTCTTCTGCATCCAGCGCATCGTGTCTTTGCTTCGTGTGACCAGAAGCTCGCATAAGTCGGGGTCGGTTCGATATTCCGTGACGCGCCCCATGTCGTCGAAGAATTTATCTTGGGTATAGGTGCCGAAGTCGGTATTCGCGACTTCTTCATCCGTCAGATCGGGCATCAGGGCGCGCAGATCTTCGACGCCGTCATATACGCAGCGGAAGGCGCCAGCCGTGAAGCGGCTGTTGCCGCCGGATTCAACTTCAGGTGCACGTTCGAGAATAAGTACAGATACACCATGTTCAGCCGCAGCATGCGCGGCACAAAAGGCCGCGTTCCCTGCACCGACGACGACGACATCACTTGAAGTAGGCAACATGACTTTAGATCCGTGTTGTTATTGCGGCGGAGACTAGTGACGTTTAATGCTGGTGACCAGTGCGCAGAAGCGCCTTGATATTCGCTTGCTCAATCCCGGAGGCTGCCAAAGCCACGAAAATTTTTGGATTGTTGGGAGTGATAGCGCTAGGATTGCTGATACCCGACGCCCTTGTGAAGGTACTGGACATAGAGAACAAATTCTCGCCCAAAATGTTGAAGATCTGTGCTCAATGCTATCGGAAACCATTCCATTGATGATCGATGTTCTGGCAATTATCGGGGTAGCCTTGTGGATTTACCTGCTTGTCGGCCGCGGCAGGTTCTGGCTGAACCCGGTAAATGACACCGCCCGCTTTGCCAACCGACGGGACCACTGGCCGGCGGTGGTTGCCGTCGTACCCGCGCGCAACGAATCCGAGGTCATCGCATCAAGCGTACAGTCACTGTTGCAGCAGCAGTATCTCGGCCTGTTTAAAGTCGTCGTCGTTGACGACGATAGCAGCGACCAGACCGCAGAAATTGCGGCGCGCGCGGCTGCTGCTGTCCCCGATGGTCGGCTGAAAGTGATCAGGAGCGAGGGAGTTTCGGGTGGATGGACCGGAAAACTCTGGGCACTCAATCAAGGTATCGCTGCCGCCGAAGCATCACAGCCTGAGTATTTTCTGCTTACCGACGCCGATATCGTACATGCACAGGATACGCTTTCTTGGCTGGTGGAGCGGGCGCTAACTGGCCGATACGTCCTCACATCGTTCATGGCAAAACTGCGTTGCGAGAGCCGCGCCGAACGTAGTCACGTTCCGGCGTTTATCTATTTTTTCCAAATGCTTTTTCCGTTCCCGTGGGTCTGTCGGCCTGAATCGCGCGTCGCGGCAGCAGCGGGCGGCTGCATGCTTATCCGTGCGGACGCTCTCGCAACCGCTGGCGGCGTTGCAAGCATTCGCGGCGCCTTGATCGACGACTGTTCATTAGCTGCAAAATTGAAAAAGATTGGTCCGATTTGGCTTGGGCTTACCGAGCGGAGCCGTAGCATACGCCCATATGACACTTTATGGGACGTCAGACAGATGATTTCACGGTCCGCTTATGCTCAGCTTCGTTATTCACCATTTCTGCTGGCTGCAACGGTCATCGGAATGGCGATAACCTTTATCGTCCCACCGCTGCTTTCCCTTTTTTCCACAGGTCTGCCGCGCTATTTAGGTTTGCTAACTTGGCTGATGATGGCCTTGTCGTTCATACCGACGCTGCGGTTCTACCGGATATCGCCGCTTTGGAGCATTGCGCTTCCAGGAATTGCATTGCTTTATCTTTATTACACACTTAATTCGGCCTATCAGTTTCTGCGGCGGCGCGGGGGCCAATGGAAGGGGCGCGTTCATATTGACGCGCCAAGTTTGCAATGATCTCCAGCGCGGAACTTCGGTCCGGCAAGGGTTCGGGTGACGAGAATTTTCCAGTCGCATCCTGGCTGATCAAACCGCAGTACCGGCCTGCCATTTTGGCGTTTTATGAATTCGTCCGCGTCGCCGACGACATCGCCGATCACGCCGCGTTGGCCAGCGCTGAAAAAATCGCCCGACTCGACCATCTTGAAGCAACCTTGCTCGGCGCAAACGACGAAGAGCCGGTGGGAATTGCACTGCGTGAGACCTTGCAAAGGTGCGGACTTTCTGCGCGTCATGCGCAAGACCTGTTAAGTGCGTTTCGACAAGATGCAACGAAACTTCGTTACGCCGATTGGGATGATTTGATCGACTATTGCTCGCGTTCGGCAATGCCCGTCGGCCGCTTCGTGCTTGATGTGCATGGCGAGTCGAAGGACACATGGCCTGCATCCGATGCTCTTTGTGCGGCATTGCAAATCATCAACCACCTGCAGGATTGCGCGACGGACTACCGTCAACTCGACCGCGTTTACATCCCGCTCGACGCACTGTCTGCGCAAGGGATTGGTGTCGAAGCGCTTGGGGAAGCGCGAGCAGGGCCGGCCCTCAGGCAATGTATCCAGGGTCTGGTGGCGCACACCGGAGCCTTGCTACAAGAGAGCCGTGGACTTGCACCGAACGTAGGCGATACGCGGTTGAGCCTTGAAATCTCAGTTATCCAATCGTTGGCGATCCGTTTGCTGACGATATTAAGTGTTCGCGATCCGCTTAGTGAAAGCGTTCATCTCACTAAGACTGAAGCGGCGGTAACGGCTGCAAGCGGCACTGCGAGGGCGCTCCTGAGCCGGGTGGCCCGAACGGTGGTGCCGGCGCATCGGTATCAAACGCCATGAACGTTCAAAATCCTCATCTGACGAGCGGGGCTTCGCAAGCCGCCACCCGCGCAAACAGCAGCTCTTTCTACCTCGCGATGCGTATCCTGAAGCGCGATCAAAGAGAAGCGATGTTTGAGGTCTATTCGTTCTGCCGGGACGTTGATGACATCGCCGACAACGATGCGCCGCGCGAGAAGCGGCTGGCGGAACTGTCAGTGTGGCGGCAGGACATTGATGCGCTCTATTCTGGGCGTATTTCGCCTGGGCTTGAGCGCCTTGCTCATGCAATTTCCCGCTATGACATGCGCAAGGACGATTTCCTCGCGGTCATCGATGGCGTTGAAATGGATGCCAGGGCAAATATCCAGGGTCCTAGCCTCAAGGAGCTTGAGCTTTATTGCGACCGTGTTGCGTGTGCGGTTGGTCGCTTGAGCGTGCGCGTTTTTGGCATGAACGATGTCGATGGGAAGGCGCTCGCGCACCATCTTGGCCGCGCTCTGCAGCTTACCAATATTTTACGCGATATCGACGAAGACTCCGCCGTAGGGCGCCTGTATTTACCGCAGGAGGCCTTGGCTCTCGCCAATATCGAAACCTGCGATCCGGGGGCGGTTGCATTGAATTCTAACATCGGCACTGCGTGTGCATTCATTATCGAGCGGGCACGCGGGCATTTCGCAACGGCTAGCGAGATCATGTCTCGCTGCCCGCGTAAGGTTGTGCGTGCGCCCAAAATTATGGGTGCGGTGTATCGCCAGATGCTCGAAGACATGGTATCGCGCGGCTGGTCGCGGCCGCGAAATCGCGTCCGTATGACCAAATCCCGTTTGTTATGGGTCGTTTTACGGCATGCCTTCGTCTAACGCCGGTACCGTACACATTATTGGAGCGGGTTTGGCGGGGCTGTCCGCCGCCGTGCGGCTGGCCGGGTCGCGGCGCGCGGTTGCCTTGCATGAGGCGACCGCCCAGGCCGGGGGCCGTTGCCGCTCGTACTACGACCAGAGTACGGACATGGTGATCGACAACGGCACACATTTACTGCTGTCGGGAAATCATGCCGCGCTGTCGTTTGCAGAAACGATCGGCTCCAAATCAGGTTTGCGCGGGCCAGCCGAGGCAGAGTTTACTTTCATTGACCTTCCAAGCCGCGAGCAATGGACCCTGCACTTCGGTGACAGCAGGTTTCCATGGTGGGTATTCGACAAAGACCGCCGGGTGCCACAAACAAATGTCGTCGACTACTTGCCACTCGCGCGTCTCGCCTGGACTTCGACAGACAAACCAATCGATAAGGTCATCAATTGCTCGGGTCCTATCTATGAACGCTTTCTCGAGCCTTTGTTGCTTGCCGCGCTCAATATCTCGCCGCGAGACGGATCGGCCAAGCTTGCCGGTGCGCTTATCCGAGAAACGCTTGCCCTCGGTGGCCAAGCCTGTCGCCCTTTGATAGCCCGCGACGGATTGGGAACCGTATTTGTCGAACCTGCGATTTCCTACCTGCAGAGCCGCGGCGTCTCGGTTGCATTTCAGGATGAGCTCATAGCGCTGCGTTTTGCGAATGGTCGCGTGTCACAAGTTCGATTTGCGAAGCAGAGCATCGATCTTGATGAAAGCGATTCAGTCATCCTCGCAGTTCCTCCCTACGTGGCGGCAAACCTGTTGCCTGGCCTCGTGGCGCCTTCGGCGTTTCGCGGAATTGTGAATGCCCATTTCCGCATCGATCCACCCGCAAACCTGCCGCCAATGCTAGGGGTCATTAATGGGACGTGCGAGTGGATTTTCGCGTTGCCCGGCCGCATTTCCATAACGATCAGTAGCGGCGACAAATGGTTTGACATTCCGCGCGCGGAGTTGGCGCAGCTCATTTGGCGCGAGGTCGCGAAGGTCGCTGGCCTGTCTGAGGCTTTACCGCTGTGGCAGATCGTTCGTGAAAGGCGCGCGACATTTGCCGCCACGCCTGAACAAAATGCGCTGCGTCCTGCGGCCGAGACGAATTGGAATAACTTATTTCTCGCTGGCGACTGGACTGCGACCGGCTTGCCGGCAACGATCGAAAGCGCGGTCCGCTCGGGTTATCGGGCCGCAGATCTTGTGAGTCAGCGATTAATGGCTGCCGCATGACGCTCTTGGAGGAATCGCGTTCTTCCCCACAGCTGATCAGCCGCGCGGTCGATAGTGCGGCCCAGGCCCTTCTCGGATGCCAACAAGGCAATGGCCATTGGGTATTCGAGCTCGAAGCCGACGCGACGATTCCCTCGGAATATGTGTTGTTGCGCCACTATCGCGGCGAGCCGATTGACAAGGCCCTTGAGCAGAAAATTGCCGTCTACCTCCGACGCATTCAAGGTGGACACGGAGGTTGGGCCTTATTTCACGATGGCGATTTCGATATGAGCGCAAGCGTGAAGGCCTATTTTGCGCTCAAGATGATCGGGGATCGCCCTGATGCTCCGCACATGTCTCGCGCACGCGAGGCAATTCTATCGCACGGTGGCGCGGTTCACTGCAACGTGTTTACGCGCGTGCTCCTGTCGCTCTTCGGCATATTGCGGTGGCTTAGCGTTCCCGAAATGCCGGTTGAAATCATGCTGCTGCCGCGCTGGTTTCCATTCCACTTGTCGAAGGTGTCCTACTGGGCGCGCACTGTGCTCGTGCCGTTGTTGGTTTTGCAGGCCTTGCGCCCCTTGGCAAAAAATAGTCTCGGCGTGAGGATTGACGAGCTGTTTGTTGAATCTCCGCAATCGACCGGCCCTGCGGCGAAGGCCCCACATCAGCGCTGGATATGGTTTGCGCTGTTCCGCGGCCTCGACATTGTGCTCCGGCCCGCCGTTAAGCTAATTCCGGGCAACGTGCGTCGGCGCGCGATCGATCGAGCTGTGGCCTTCGTCACAGAACGGCTCAACGGTGAGGATGGGCTCGGTGCCATCTTTCCGGCGATGGCTAATGCCACGATGATGTTCGATGTGCTGGGCGATAAGAAAAACGCCGCGATTGCACGCGGATCCATCGAAAAATTGCTGGTCGTCGGGCAAAGCGAAGCTTATTGCCAGCCCTGCGTATCACCCGTGTGGGATACTGCGCTCACCTGCCATGTATTGTTGGAAATGGGAAACAAAGAGGCACGTGCTGGCGCCTGTCGCGGGCTCGACTGGCTGTTGCCACTGCAAGTGTTTGACACGGTCGGTGACTGGGCCACGCGGCGGCCGCATGTGCGGCCGGGCGGATGGGCTTTCCAGTATGCTAACCCGCATTATCCCGACCTCGATGACACTGCAGTTATTGTCATGGCGATGGACAGGGCGCGCCGGGAGGGAGCCGGTGACCACTATGATCATGCAATTGAACGGGGCGCGGAATGGGTGAAAGGTCTGCAGAGCCACAATGGTGGATGGGCGGCGTTCGATGTCGATAATGTTTACGACTATCTCAACAATATCCCCTTCGCCGATCATGGCGCGCTCATCGATCCGCCCACAGAAGATGTGACGGCGCGCTGCGTTTCAATGTTGGCGCAACTTGGCGAGACTCCAGATCGAAGCGATTCCCTCGCGCGCGGTGTCGAATACCTCAAACGCACGCAGACTTCAGACGGAAGCTGGTTTGGGCGTTGGGGCCTAAATTATATATATGGAACCTGGTCGTCTCTCTGTGCGCTCAATGCTTGCGGCATTAATCACGACTCGCCGGAAATGCGCAAAGCCGTAAATTGGCTTGTTTCTATTCAAAATACAGACGGCGGCTGGGGCGAAGATGGCACAAGCTACAAGCTCGACTACCATGGCCACGAACCCACAGCCAGTACGGCGTCGCAGACCGCGTGGGCTCTCCTTGGCCTTATGGCTAGCGGAGAGATAAACCACCCAGCAGTGGCGCGTGGCGTGCAATACCTTTCACAAACGCAAACTGAATTCGGCTTTTGGGATGAGGGACGGTACACGGCGACCGGATTTCCGCGCGTGTTCTATTTGCGTTATCACGGGTACCGAAAATTTTTCCCGTTGTGGGCGCTCGCGCGCTATCGCAACTTGAGAGTCGGCAATGCCTCTAGCGTATCTTTTGGTATGTAATTGTCAGCGGCTAAATGGAGCGAAGCGTGCCTTTTGTTCGTTGTTCAGCTTGCCGTAAAAATCGTCGAATGCAATTTGAACGGTCGTCGCCGCGTAGTTCATAGCGGTGAGCTGGTCGTTCGCGCTATCGAGTCGTGCCATGGGGTCGGCGGGGACCGGCTGAGCGCAAGATGCAATCAGAAGCTTCGCCATATCCGCCGATACCTTGTGGAAATTTTCGTAGCTTGTAGCTTGATCCTTCGTTGGACGGACTCTCATTTCAATTTCTTTGGCCATGCGCTCCGCCTTTTCGGCGTTTTGCATCGCGCAGGCCTGTAATTGCTTGTTTGTTTCGCTGTTTGTGGTTTTAGGGTCAGGCGGGGCGCTATTTTGCGACCGGTATTCGGCAAAACTGGTCTTCTGCGTGCTCGTAAGCGCGTCATTGAAGTTCTTGAGCGGCGCACGCATGGAAATCCCGGCATCACGCACGACCCAAAGCGTTTGGACTAATGCCCTCAGCCGGTCGGGAGACGCCAACGCACTCGGATCGCGGCAATCTGCTCTTATGTTTTTTGCCGACTGACCTGCCGTGGCTTGCAATTTCTCAAGCGCCTCATGTTGGGCATCCGACAATTGCAACATCTGCTCAATGCGAACGGCCGGCCAATTGGCTTGCGTGTTCGACGTGTCGCCGCAACGATCTATAGAATTGTTGGCGTCATTGGCCGCGGTGCCTGTGGTAACCGTACGAGCAGCCGAGCGGGGCACTTCAAAATGGCCGCTTATCGTGTCCGCAATCACGTCAAAGCCGCGGCTGTGTAGTCGCTGTGCGTAATCATCTGCCCATAAGGTAAAGCCGAGCACATCCTCAAAGGCAGTCGGCCAGGCAGGAGGGCCTACCCAGCCAAGGCGAGGAGCAACGACCGGCGCTGGCTCGTTCGTTGGTTCGGCGGCCGCACCGGTGGATTCGGCGTTTGCCGCGCGATGGCGGTACCCCCGGGGAAAATGTCCAAGATGGCCAAGCATCTGGCGAAGAGGACGTGTTAAGCCGCCGACGAGGCCTTGCGGGGATAGCTGCGCATGGGCCGTTTCATGGACCGGGACAGCGACGCTCAGAATCGCGAGAAGGAGGGTGGTACGTCCGCGCATGGCCGAATCCTGTTGGCCGTCGCCACCGGTTGCTCGGTGGCTGCGTACACAACTGGCTATTCAGGCCTGAAGTTCCATTGAGCTCCACCCGAGCCCAAACTTATTCCGTCAGGGAGCCCCGACCAATTCGGCTTTTTCCTTCGTTTGCCGAATTTCTTCCAGTTTTTGCTCGACATGCTTTGAAAACACGAATTGCGCGGGCCTCTGGCGATCAAGTGAGATCTCAGGGGTCATTTCGCCTTCGGTGCGGACGCCACGGAGGCTCACGCCTAATGCCTTAAGAGGGTGGGCGACGGCATCTTGAACCGCAGACGCTTCGTACCCAGAATGCACCATGCAGTCGGCGCATTTCTCGTAATTGCCGGTGCCGTAAGCGTCCCAGTCGGTCCCGTTCATCAACTCGTCGAATGTCGGCGCGTAGCCCTCGCCGAGCAGGTAGCAGGGCTTCTGCCAGCCGAAGATGGTGCGCGTCGGATTGCCCCATGGCGTGCAGTGGTAACTCTGGTTACCGGCGAGGAAGTCGAGAAACATAGTGGACTGGCTGAATGACCACTTGCCATTGCTCGGTCCGCGTTTGAACACATCGCGGAACAGCTGCTTTGTCTTGCCGCGGTTGAGGAAGTGCTGTTGATCGGGTGCGCGCTCATA
>DATFVF010000314.1:0-2531 GCA_035260465.1 Pseudolabrys sp.
GGGCCCGCCGTGCTGGAACGGGCTGATGCTGTGGCGCGGCGCGCGCGACTGGCCAGTGTTTTTGACCGGACGTTCGATGATCGTCGCCGGCGGCCTGCATGCCAAGGTCGTGGTCTATCCGATCGCCGAAGGATCGAGCCCGGCGAGCCGGCTGACCAACTGGGCGGTGTTGGTCAAGGTCGGCGACGGCAACGCGCCGCCGCCGCGCCGCGAGGACTGGTCGCGGCCTGGCAAGCGCGAAGAACTGATGCCGCATGTCGCGCGCTTCTCGGTGCCCTATGTCGACGTGCCGAACCTGATCTCGGCGACGCCCGAATTTTACGAATACCCGACCTGCGACCGCGATCCCTTGCCGTATTGGTCGAGCGGTCGTGTGACGCTGCTCGGCGATGCCGCGCACCCGATGTATCCAGTGGGATCGAACGGGGCGTCGCAGGCCATTCTCGATGCGCGTTGTCTTGCGGACGCGCTGGCGCGCTCCGAACATCCGCGCCAGGCCCTGGTGGCTTACGAGCAGAAGCGCCTGCCGATGACGGCGGAGATCGTGCGCTCGAACCGGCGCGGTGGCCCGGAAGGCGTGATCGATGCGGTCGAACAGCTCGCGCCCGACGGTTTTGACAATGTCGAGAATGTGCTGAGCTATTCCCAGCGCGAGGCCATCGTGCGCGGCTATGCCAGCAAGGCCGGATTTGCCGCGGTGCCGGGATTGGCGGCGGTGCGGGCGTAGCGACTCCCACTTCCGTCGTCCCCGCGAAAGCGGGGACCCATAACCACGAATATCCGGGATAGACGGAGCTGCGGCCCCAGCTGTGCGCAATATGGGCATTGGGGTTATGGGTCCCGGCTCGCGCTTCGCTTGGCCGGGACGACGGATTCACTTTTCAAACAACCAAACGATTTCAAACGCAAATCCGCGATCTCGCGGCGCATTTGCGCCCGAGGTTTGCTGGAAATTTCCTTACCCTCCAATCAGAGGGCGCAGGGAATACCGGGTGCACGCTGCACCCGCGGTCTCGTGTGCAACAGTGCACAAAACAAACGCACACGAGCATACAGGTTCAGCGGAGGCAATCCGGCATTCCCTGCGCAATGGTTTACGGCTTATTTCGCGCTCTCCCCGGCGATCGGGCTTTCTTGTCACCGTCGCTGGCGGTGTCTTAACCGCCAACTTGACGCCGGCGTCGAGGCGTCAGGACCACACGACTTTGCCGTCCGCCTCAAGCGCTTTCGTCAAAGGCGCCATCCGCGTCCACCGCATCCCCTCCCGCGTCCGTGACGATCGCGTGTCGCCCCTCTTTGGGACGGGACAGCGATGGATATAGTTGTGATTTGGGGACGAGATCAACGCGGCACATTGGCACGACGGGCAAGTAGTCGTAGCCCGGATGAAGCCAACGGGTCGCGCGAACGCGCGCCCGATGACAGGCTCCGCGCAATCCGGGAGTTCTATACGCGGGGCGAAAATCCCGGATTTCGCTACGCTCCATCCGGGCTACGAAGACGCGCTCACGCCGGCGGGGGCGGCAGGAAGTGGATGTTGTATTCGGCGGCCATCGCCACGACGTCTTCGGGCTTCTGCTCCTTCATGTTGTGCAGGCCCCAGAACAGGTCATACAGCTTTTGGCTCGGCGACACCCAGAACAGCACTTTTGCCGTTTGATCTGATTTGTTGAAGATGCCGTGGGGAACGCCCATGCCGAGGCGGATCAGATCGCCCGGCGTCGCCTGGGCGTCGGCGCCGGCAAGCATGAAATCAAGCTTTCCCTCCAGCATATAGAGATATTCATCCTGGTCGGGATGGATATGCGGCGGCACGAACGTGCCGGGCGGCAACGTCGCATGCCAGGAGAAACTGTGGTCGGTGCAACTTTTCGGCACATAGGTCTGTCCCAGGATATTCCAGGAAATTCCCTGCATGCCTTCGTTGGCCCGGGTGATACCGGTGATCTCGCTTTTCATATGCTTCCTTCCCTCATTCATTTTTGACGCGTTTTCTTCTCGCGAACCGGTGTCCACTTCGCTCGAAAACGCTATGCTTAGTTGCCCGGTGTGCATTCCTTGGCGTAACGGTCGCCGTAATTCTCAAACACCTTCTGCACGATCTCGGTCTGAAATTTGCCGTCCGGGCGCTTTGCGACCTTGGTCAGATAAAAGTCCTGGATCGGATAGCCGTTGGTGTTGAACTTGAAGCCGCCGCGCAGCGAGGTGAAATCGGCTTTCTTCAACGCGGCCGTCACGGCGTCCTTGTTGGAGAGATCGCCCTTCACCGTCTTCACCGCGCTGTCGATCAGCAAGGCCGCATCGTAAGCCTGCATGGCGTAGGTGCCGGGCACGCTGTTGTAGGCGGCCTCATAAGCGGCAACGAATTTCTTGTTCTGCGGATTGTCGAGATTGGGCGCCCAGTTCGAGCCGCCAAACATGCCGATCGCTGCATCCTGCTGCGCCGGCAGCGTCGATTCATCGACCGTGAACGCCGAAAGGACTGGAATTTGATCGGCCAGGCCTGCCTGCCTGTACTGTTTCACCAGGCT
>DATFVF010000315.1:0-4377 GCA_035260465.1 Pseudolabrys sp.
GAGCGTCGTTATCTTCGCGTCGCCGACGGTGGAGATTGCGGTGATGCAGGAACGGGTCGGCTGGCCATCGAGATGGACGGTACAGGCGCCGCATTGCGCCAGTCCGCAGCCGAAATGAGGATTGTTCAGGCCGAGGTCGTCACGCAGCGCATAGAGCAACGGCATGTCCGGATCGGCGTCGACCGTGTAGGATTTGCCATTGACGGAAATAGAGAAGCGTTGGGTCATAGCGTTCAGCTCCCTGAACCAAATTATAGGATCGGTGGCTTACGGCCACCGCCTGCCGTGAATGCGTCTTATGCCGACGCTTGCAGACCAAAGGCTAGTCCCCCACACTGCGCTTGGGAACGCCCGTCGCGATAAAATTCATGTTACGTTCAGCGGAATAAAGGCCCGATCAGAGGCCATATTGAATTGGAGTCCAGGGAGGAACTTCGCAATGCGCACGTCTTCAAGGGCCACAATCGCTGTTGTCGCTACCCTTGTCGCGCTATCGGCACCCGCCCGCGCGCAGGACAAGGTCTGGAAGCACGGTTTGATCAATGCCAAGTCGGACGCCGGCATTTTTTTGATGGTTTCGACGCGGGATTTTGCCAAGAAGCAGGGGCTCAATATTGAAATTTCGCAGTTCAAGGACGACCAGCTGGCCCTTAAGGCGCTGATCGCGGGCGAACTCGACAGCTTCGAGGGCGGGCCGCAGGGCGTATTTGCAGTCGACGCCAAGGGCGGCGACGTAAAACTGCTCGGCTGCCACTGGGTGGTGGTGCCGCATGGCATCTATGCAAATGAGAAGATCACCCAAATACAGGACCTCAAAGGCAAGCAAATTGCAGTTTCGGCACCAAATTCCATGCCCGATATGCTGGCGCGCTCGGCGCTGGCGAAGTTCGGAATTTCCGACACAGACGTGAAGCTCGCGGCAGTCGGCAGCGATAACGACCGCTATCAGGCGCTGATTGGCGGGGTGGTCGATGCCGCGGTCGTATCGAATGAATATCAGCCGGTCGCGCCGAAGAATATTCATCTGTTGGTTGCCGGCCGTGACGCTGTTCCGAATTTTCTGCGCGTGTGCCTGGTGTCCACCGCGAAGAAACTGGCCGAGCGAGGCGACGACGCTGTGAAATTTCTTGCCGCCGAAATGAGCGCGTTGCGCTTTGCGCTGTCGCACAGGGACGAGACCATCGCTCTGACGCGCGAGCTCATACACGCCAAGCCCGACGATCCGCGTCCCGCCTTCGTCTATGACGATGCCGTCCAGCACCACGCCGTTGATCCAACGCTCCCGTTGCCGGCAGAGAAAATTCAGTGGATCCAGGATCAAATGGTAAAAGCAGGCAAACTGAAGGCGCCACTTGACCTGAAGACCGTTACCGCGCCGGAGTATCGCGAAAAGGCGCTGCAAATGGTCGGTCATTGAGCATTCGCTAAAGTTCGGAGAGAGAATTGTGGGTGAGGTGACTTTCCTCGACGTTTCCAAACGCTTTACGCTGCGCGTTGATGGCGAGGTTCATCACGTGCAAGCGCTCGATCGCGTCAGCTTTACGGTTAAGGATGGTGAAATCGTTGCTTTGATCGGACCCTCCGGCTGCGGCAAGACGACGGCGCTGCGTGTGGCCATGGGCCTCGACCCTTCGAGCAGTGGCCGCGTTACCGTCGACGGGCGCGAGATCAACGGATGCGGTCACGATCGCGGAATGGTTTTCCAGCACGCCGAATTGCTACCGTGGCTCTCCGCCATGCAGAACGTGATGTTCGGTCTGGAGATGAAGGGCATGCGCGGATCCATTCTGCACGAAACGGCAGAAAAATATCTGCATCTGGTGGGCTTGAAGGATTCGCAAAATCGCCGCCCGCATCAACTCTCCGGCGGCATGAAGCAGCGCGTTGGCATTGCACGCGCGCTGGCCATTGATCCCAAGGTCCTGCTGATGGATGAGCCTTTCGGTGCGCTCGATGCGCAGACTCGGGAATCGCTTCAGGCCGAGCTCCTCGATATCCACGCGCGTACAGGAAAGACGATTATTTTCGTCACTCACGATTTGGACGAGGCCGTGCTGATTGCCGATCGCATCGTCGTCATGAAAAATGGCCGCGTGCAGGAAATTATGGATGTTCCGCTCAAACGCCCGCGGCCCGATCTCGGTGTTGTGCGCGGCACGCCCGAATTTGCCGAGACACGTTACAAGGTTTGGCGCGCAATCCACGACGGCGCGTCGGTACACTAGCGCATGATCCCGAAAAGTGGGTGCCGGTTTCCGGAAAAGATCATGCGCCAGGGAAAATAATGATGGTCGATATCGCAAACAGGCGCGAGAAAGCTGCCCCGGCGCCCGAAGCGGATCCCGCCGAGCGGAAACCTCTGCCCCGCTGGGTCATTACGCTTTCGTCGATCGCAGTCATGCTGATCCTGTGGGAGATATTCGGCCGGCGCATCAACCCGGTGTTCGGCTCGTACCCATCGGCAATCGCGGTGGCATTCTGGGAGCTCGCTGTCTCGGGACAGTTGTGGTCGGCCCTGTATGACTCTTTACGACCATTTCTGCTTGGCTATGCGCTGGCCATCGTGATCGGTGTGCCGCTCGGGCTTCTGGTTGGTGGCTTTCGGGCGGCGGAAGCCGCGCTCGGCATCTATGTCACTGCCGGATACGCCATGCCCCTGGTGGCGTTGGTGCCGCTGCTGATCCTGTGGCTGGGCTTAGGTTTTGCGGTCAAGGTCGCCGTCGTTTTTCTGATGGCGTTGTTTCCGATCGTCATCAATACATGGCTCGGCGTCGTCGCTGTACCGAAGACATTGATCGAGGTTGGAAAATCCTTCGTCGCGCCCGATATTGTGATCCTGCGCCGCATCGTGCTCCCGGCGACTCTGCCGTACATCATGGCCGGTATACGGCTCGCGGTCGGGCGCGCCGTGGTGGCCATGGTCATCGCGGAATTCTTTACGACCATTTCCGGCCTCGGTGCGGTGATCATCAATTCGGCCAATAATTTCGATACCGCAACGATGTTCGTGCCGATCATTCTTTTGATGCTGATGGCCGTCGGTCTTAATTGGCTGATCGGTTGGGTGGAGCGAACCGTCGCGCCCTGGCAAGCGGAAATCGCGGGAAGGGATCGGGAGTAGTCGTTATCCCCAAATCCGCTCATCCCCGCGAAAGCGGGGACCCAGTTTGAACCTGCATTTAGCTGGATTCCCGCTTGCGCGGGAATGAGCGGATTAGGCGAGTGCCCGGATCGCAACGAGCAGACCGCGCATCTGCTGCTCCGAAATGTTCCTGGTGATGAACACAAGGCGGGTCCGGCGGTCCCCGTCCGGCCAGCGTTCCAGTTCAATCGGCGGATGCGCGAGATGCTGCACGAACTGGACAACAACCGGTCCTTTGCAACCCTCGACGTCGAGAAAGCCTTTGACGCGCAACAGATCCGGCCCGCGCAGCTGCATCAGCGTGTCCATGGTCCTGGCGAATACGGCCCATGGTATTTGTTGATTGTCAGTGAGCACGAAACTGCCGATGCCGTCTGAGTGCGCGGCCTCCGCGACGAACGCATTGCGCTGATCGGCCGCCGGTTCGATCAAACGGTTCGGATCAATATCGCCATTGACCGCCTCGAGGATTTCCGCGCCAGGGTTGAGCGCACGCAGTTGCGCGGCAAGTGCAGCCTGCGCGTTTTCTCCTGCAATATCGGTCTTGGTGATCACCAGCCGGTCCGCCAGAATTGCTTGCTTGCGCGCTTCCGCCGACCAGCCGAGCGTTTCGGGTCCGGTTTCCGCGTCGACCACCGTCACGACCGCTTCGACATGGAATGCGCCGCCCAACGCACGGTCGGTGGCGAAAGTCTGCAATATCGGACTTGGGTCTGCGAGCCCGCTGGTTTCGATGACGATGCGCTTGAAGTCTGGCAATTCGCCGCGCTCGCGCTCGACCACCATGCGGCGCAGCGCCTGCTGCAAATCGGTGCGGGTAATGCAGCACAGGCAACCATTGCCGAGCAGCACGGTCTCGTCGGCGCTCGATCTTACGAGGGCATCGTCGATACCGGTCGCACCGAATTCATTGACGACCACCGCGGTGCCTCGCCCCTCCGGCGTGCCCAGAAAGCGCTTCAGCAGTGTGGTCTTGCCGGCGCCAAGGAAGCCAGTGATCACGGTCACCGGTATGCGCGGACCTCGCTCTCGCTTGAGCCTGCGCCCGAAGCGGCCGGCAGCGGGAGAGGGAAAGAGCTCGTTCATGACCCACCCGTCATGGCCGGGCTTGTCCCGGCCATCCACGCCTTAGTTGATGAGACTCTAAAGACGTGCATGCCCGGCACAAGGTCGGGCATGACGGCTTAACGGCCTAAAAATCCATCTCCAGCGTGTAGAGCCCGCCGGTATGGCGG
>DATFVF010000316.1:0-3474 GCA_035260465.1 Pseudolabrys sp.
GCGGTCACCATCCAGGATTAAAAGAGATGGAACCCAAAGCGGGGCGATCTTGAAATTGGAGATCGCATGCTTGACCCGAACGTGGCTGACGAGCAATGGGTTCGCATTGCTCCATTGGAACTCATCAACCGGCAAGTTTCAGAATGGCAAGGATTACGGGGGGACGTTGCCAGCGTGCTCCAGCAGAAGCCGTTCGATTACGCGTTCAAATCGCGGGAGCATCTGTTGATAGCGTCGGAATATTCCGAGCGCGACGACGGTGAGACCTCGGTTGAAGGATTGCCGAAATCGACGCTGCACAATCTCACCGGCCGTTTGACTTTTGTGCCGGCCGGCCATGATTTCTACGGCTGGCAACATCCGCGCGTGCTCACGCGTGCGAATTATTTCTATATCGATCCGAGCGGACCGCTGCTCGACAAGGAGTTGCGGTTTTCCGAGATCGAGTTTCATCCACGCCTGTTCTTTTTTGACCCCGAGCTTTGGCGGC
The DNA here is from genome assembly GCA_035260465.1 of Pseudolabrys sp. Classification (GTDB taxonomy): domain Bacteria; phylum Pseudomonadota; class Alphaproteobacteria; order Rhizobiales; family Xanthobacteraceae; genus Pseudolabrys. The sequence goes on from DATFVF010000316.1 coordinate 491, forward strand.
TCCAGGAGAAGCTGAAGCTGGAAACTATGAATGCCGGATCCGGGCTCACGCATTATGCGGAGGCGCTCGGCGTCTTGCTGGGGCACGAGCTGATCAGGCTCAACAACAGCGCGGTGCCGGTCGTCGCGCGTGGCGGCCTGAGCGGCTGGCAGCAGAAACGGGTGGCAGATTTCATCGAAGAGCATTTGGCGGAGAATGTGAGGTTGGCTGAGCTGGCGGCGTTGGCCGATTTGAGCCCGTATCACTTCGCCCGCGCGTTCAAGACATCGTTTGGCCAACCGCCGCATCGCTATCACCTGGGGCGTCGTATCGAACACGCCAAGGCGTTGCTGCCCGGGCATTCGGTCACCGAGGTGGCATTGGCGGTCGGGTTTGCGGAAACCAGCTCGTTTTCGGCGGCGTTCCGCCGGGTGACAGGGGTGTCGCCGCGCGAGGTTCGGCGTACTTAGCGGCCACAGCCTCGCCAGAACCCCGCGAATCACCGAGAATCCCTGGGCCCGATCTGGGGGGCGCGTCCAAGCGGTGACTGATTGAGATGTCGGGCTCGAAATTAACGCTGGCGCTCAATCGCGCCATTTCATCCTATCAGGCCGGTCAGCTCGGCGAAGCCGAGCAGATCTGCCAAAAAATAATATCCAAGAAATCGAACTTCTTTGACGCGCACCATGTGCTGGCGGTCGTTCAGGCGTCGCAGGGCAAAAACGACCTGGCGCTCACGAGCTACAACCGCGCGCTGGCAGTTCAGCCCAATCATGCCGACACGCTGAACAATCGCGGAAATGTGCTCAAGGAAATGGGCCGTTTCGATGACGCGCTGGCGAGCTACAACCGCGCTCTTTCCGTCAAGCCCAACCATGCCGGCGCGCTTAACAATCGCGGCGTCACGTTACATGTGCTGGGCCGGTTCGATGAAGCGCTGGCGAATTTCGATCATGCGCTCGTCCTGCAAGCGGACTATGTCGACGCGCTGTGCAATCGCGGCAACACGTTGCACGCGCTGAAGCGCTTCGATGAGGCGCTGGCGAACTATGATCGCGCCATCGTCTTGCGGCCGGGTGTCGTTGAAGCGCATTGCAATCGCGGCAATACGTTGCGTGAGCTCAAGCGCTATGACGAGGCACTCGCAAGCTATGATCGCGCGCTGGTGTCGCGGCCAAATCTCGTAGAGGCAATCTCCAACCGCGGCATTACGTTGGCCGAGCTCAAGCGATATGACGAGGCGCTGCCGAATCTCGACCGCGCCATCGCGATGCGGCCGAATGACCCCGAATTGCTCAACAAACGGGGAGTCGTTCTGGATGAAGTGAAGCGGCATGCCGAATCCCTGGCCGACTACGACCGCGCACTCGCGCTGCGACCCGATTATGCGGATGCGATCTATAATCGTGGTAATGCCTTGCACGACCTCAAGCGGTTCGACGAAGCACTGGCGTGCTACGATCGGTTGCTTCCGGTGCGGCAGAATGATGCCGATACGTTCAACAATCGCGGCAAGATCCTCAAAGAGCTCAATCGCTATGACGAGGCGCTGGAATGTTCGGCGCGTGCGCTCGCATTGAAGCCGGACAATATCGTCGCGCATTGCAATGAAGCGTCGATGCGGCTCCTCAAGGGCGACTTTGCGCGCGGTTGGGCGGAATACGAGTGGCGCTGGAAAAAGACCGATATGGCGCCCAACAAGCGCGATTTTGCGCAGCCGCTTTGGCTGGGCGAGGGCGATATCGCGGGCAAGACGATGCTGTTGCACGCGGAACAGGGGTTCGGCGACACGATTCAGTTCTGCCGGTATGCGTCCATGGTTGCCGCGCGCGGCGCACGCGTTATTCTCGAAGTCGACAAGCCGCTGCAGAGTCTGATGCAAGGCACTGCTGGTCCCTCTGAGGTCGTGCTCAAAGGCGATGCACTGCCGCAGTTCGATGTGCATTGCCCACTGCTCAGCCTGCCGCTGGCAATGGGGACGCGGCTCGACACGGTTCCTGCCGACGTGCCGTATTTGAACGCACCTGCGGATGCCGCGGCGGTCTGGGATGCGCGGCTGGGACCGAAAACGCGCCCGCGGATCGGGATTGCCTGGGCCGGCAACGCGAAGCATGAACGCGATCGCGAACGATCGATCGGCCTGCCTGCCTTCTTCCCGCTTCTGGACTTCGACGCGACCTATGTGAGCTTGCACAAAGAGGTTTCCACGGACGATGCAGCGCTTCTCAAAGACCGCGGCATTCTCCATTTCGGTGATTTGCTTGGCGACTATTCCGATACGGCCGGGTTGATATCGCAACTCGATCTGGTCGTTTCAGTGGATACAAGCGTTGTGCACCTTGCGGGTGCGCTCGCAAAACCTGTCTGGATTCTGGTGGCTTACGTTCCCGATTGGCGCTGGATGCTCGCGCGCGATGACAGCCCCTGGTATCCCACCCTGCGCCTCTTTCGGCAGGATGCGGCGCGCACATGGGACGGAGTCATCACGCACATCCATCGGGCGCTGGGCGATTTCGTCACAACTGCGCGATCATGATGAGGCTGTCTTGATCCGCCGCCACGATAACCCGCAGTAACGCCGGGCTTTTTGCAATCGGGGCGCCGTGTGGCCGGTGTTTCCGTTGCCGGTCGTGCGTCAAATTTCATATCGCATTTCGTGCAATTGATCCAAGTAAGCTGATAGCATCGGCTATAGAGCTCAAAGCAATCCGAGAGGTACAGCCATGTCGAGGTCGATAACGAAACTTATGGTGGCGGCCATAGTTGCTGTTCCGCTTTACGCAAATATTTCTTCGGCGGCTCCGATCAGCGCAACCGGTCTGACGAATGCAGCGCCCAGCAATATCGAACAGGTCCGATGGGGCGGTCGTGGCTGGGGTTGGGGTGGCCGAGGCTGGGGCTGGGGCGCGGGTGGATTTGCAGCCGGCGCGATCATTGGCGGAGCGATCGCCGCTGCGCCTTATTATTATGGCGGCGGTCCTTACTACGGCGGTTACTACGGTGGC
>DATFVF010000317.1:0-10582 GCA_035260465.1 Pseudolabrys sp.
GGTCAAAGCGGTATTGAAATAGTTCGGCGAGTCGCCAAGCGTAATCCGGTGCTGGCAATCGGGGGCGCAGCTTAAAGTTTCTCGCTCGATACCCTTGTAGACAACAACGACGTCATCCCCGCTGGCGCCAAGGACTTGTATCGTCTTGTTCATAACGGTGTGACCCGCCCGATCGAGCGCCAACAAATTGGTGGCGCCATATCCCTTGCCTGTCACGACGAGAATGCTCCCACTCTGCAGGGTGGCGTCGGCAATCAATGGGTTTCCGATGATGATCGTTGCGACCTTGTCGGGCAACTGCATGATTTGCGCCTGGTCGACATTGATCGTGACAGTGTCGGCTTGCGCTGGCATCGCCCAGAGCGGGCCTGCGGCTGTTAAAGCCAAGGCCCAATAGCCCAATACTTGCCTGTACCGCCCAAACAAGGCCGACATTGCGCTCTCCAGCACCCGCCGCTCAACAACAGGACCGCCGCTTAAACCCCGGCGGATTACCACTCATCAAGGTGACCGCAAATGGTGAATGAACTGCAAAGAGTTGGCGGAAGTCAGCGTTGAAACGGATATAGCATCTGGGCGCCGAAGCTTTCCGGAAAGCTTGTGTCTTCGATGCCATAGGCGTCCGGCAGGACCTTTTTCGGCATGTAGAAGGTCCCAAACAGGATATCCCATATCGGAAACGTGCCCGCGAAATTCATGGAGCCGCCGCGATCTGCCGCGGTGTGGTGCCAACGGTGGAAAACGGGCCCGGCAATGACGTATTTGAATGGCCCCAACGTCCAGTTCAAATTGGCATGAACAAACGCCGATGTGGCAGTGGTGAAAGGGCCAACCCACAACATCACATTGGGAGAGATGCCGGCCAGCAACAACCCGACGTCGACGAGAACGGTACCGAGGAAGATATTGACCGGATGGAATCGCGCCGCAGAAATCCAGTCGAGTTCTTCCGAGGAATGGTGCACGGCGTGATACTTCCAAAGACTGACGCCGTGAAATCCCCGATGTATCCAATACGTCAGAAAATCCGACACAACGAGGAACGTTATGGCCTGGGCCCAAAGCGGCATTTCGGCCAGCGGCCCGAAACCATCGTCGTAGAATTTAAGCAGAGCCTCTGTTCCGCGAATGTCATAAATGTAAGCGGCCCCCATCACCATCAAGCCGATGCGCACAAAGCGGGCCGCCAAAGGGATCAAAAACCAATAGCAAACGTCAGTGACGATCTCGCGTTTGCGCCACCACGGGCGACCGGGGTTGCAGGCAGACCAGTGGGTGAGAACCGCGAAGACAATGCCGAATGCGACCGAAATCGGAATCAGCTTGAGCATCGTTTCGCCGGCGACTTTAACGACTGAAAGCATCTCGGCGAGCATGGCCGGAAACCTGGGTACGCGTGTGTGCGGTCCATTTGGTATCCAATCGCCCGGTTAAAATGACGTGAAAGGGCGCGCGCACAGCTGCGGCTCAAGTAATAACGTAGCGGAAGCGCCACCAAATTGCGCGCACTCAAAAATTCGAATAGTAAAAGCCAAATGGAATTTATGTATTAGTTGAATTTCAACAGTATATAGCCAATTAACGTTTTGTTAACTCTAGGTTATTCAGAGTTATAATTTGTTAACCACAGGAGTTATAGGGCGGATATAGACAACAAAGCCCTATGTTTTTTCAATCAAATTAACTCGCGTGCAAGACCTGCAATTTACGTTTCGGTCAGTGTCAGCAGAGTTCGAAGTGTCGATCCGCCCGCTGGAATTAACTCAGCGAATTGCCGCGTGTGGATCTTTGGAGTTCCCGATGAAGAAGTATGTGTTGCGCTTCGTGAAAGACGAATCGGCCGCGACTGCGATCGAATATGGTCTCATCGCCGCCGGGATTTCCGTGGCGATTATCGCCGTCGTTAATGGCCTCGGCACCAACCTGAACGCGAAATTCAACACGGTCTCCACCCAGCTGAAGTAATCGGGCCTCGCAGGATCGATAGCAGGGGTTCGACTCTGATTGTGCCTTTTTACGCGCAATTCCCGCACCTCTTTTTACGCCCGTTAAAGATCGCGGTGCTAACAGAACCGCAAGCTTAAGCGGCGTAACGTTGGCGCCGCCACATGACAACTGGTGTCTGGGAACGCGCGATGATGGTGACGGACGTAATTAGGCTCCTGCTCTTCCCCGCTCTGATGGCGTTTGCCGCATCGAGCGATCTATTCACAATGACCATCTCCAACCGGCTATCGCTTGCGCTTGCTGGCGGCTTTTTCCTACTCACGCTGATTACCGGCATGAGCCTTTACGCGTTCGGCATGCACCTCGCGGCCGCCGCTGTGGTGCTGATCGTCGCCTTTATTTTCTTCTCGCGGGGCTGGATTGGCGGCGGCGATGCCAAGCTCGCCGCCGCGACCGCACTGTGGTTCGGCTTCGACTTTCTTCTCGACTACCTGATTTACGCTTCGCTGTTTGGCGGCGCGCTGACTCTGATTATCCTCCAATTCCGCAAGCTCCCGCTGCCGGCGCCACTTGCACGACAAGGTTGGATCGTCCGCCTGCATGAAACGGATGGGGGCGTTCCGTATGGAATCGCACTCGCCGCTGCGGCCCTCGCCGTCTATCCAAAGACCGGCTGGATGCCCGCGTACGGTCTCTGAATTCAACGGCGTTACCGCCGCAATACAATATTAACTCGATTTAGATACCGCTCCTTAACCATACCTTGACCTTTAGCTGATGAAATCCGGTGCAAGCGGCCGCATCGGCGGCCATGTGGTTTTACGCGACCAAGCCGGTCGCCTTGTCACGGTGAGAGTGAGCGTATGAAAGCCGCACGCGTCGTAGTGCTGACAGTCGCCTTAGCAGCCGGCGGCGTTGCCGCCTTGCTGGCCGGCCGATCCGACAAAGGTCCGCCTGTCGCGGATGCGCCGAAGTTCGACACCGTCGACGTCCTGGTGGCGAAGGCCGACATCCCCAGAGGTCAAACGCTTTCACCCACGGATTATTCTTGGGAAGCCTGGCCGGCAAGCAGCGCCGGCAGCAATTTCATACGCAAGAATGATCGCCCGAATGCAATCGAAAATCTTACCGGCATGATCGTCCGCGCGCCATTTATCGCCGGCGAACCGATTCGTGAAGCGAAACTGGTCAATGCCAAGGGCTCCGGCTTCATGGCCGCGATCCTCCCTTCGGGCATGCGAGCGGTTTCCACGCAAATTTCGCCGGAGACGGGCGCTGGCGGCTTCATCCTGCCGAATGACCGAGTCGACGTCATCATGACGCCGCGTACCAGCCGCGACGCCGACAAAGGCGGCCAAAACAGCAGCGAAACAATCCTTCGCAATATCCGCATTCTGGCAATTGATCAGACTGTCGAAGAAAAGAACGGCCAAAAGGTCGTCGTCGGCAAGACCGCAACGCTCGAACTCTCGTCGAGCCAGGCGGAAACCTTGGCGCTCTCGCAGCAACTCGGCACGTTGTCGCTGGCACTGCGCAGCATCGCCGATGGGTCGGCCGGTGATTCGAATACCGATGCGGCAGATTCACGCCGCAACGTCAATGTTGTCCGGTTTGGCGTCAGCACTACGACCACGCCGCGATGACCGATTTGGGGGACAAAGGGGACATGGCGACCAGGACATCGACCCACACAGCTGCACTCGCAGCACTCATTGCCATCGCCGGACTGACGCCAGTCGCCCCAACAATGGCGGCCGAAGGGGCTGCTGCGCGCACCCCCGTCATCCAGGTGGCGGCAAGCGAAGCAACGTCTCGCTTTATCCCGCTCGGAATTGGCAAATCAGTGGCTATCGATCTGCCGGCCGACATCAAGGATGTGCTGGTCGCCGATCCCAAGATCGCAAATGCGGTGGTCCGCTCGTCGCGCCGCGTCTACATGATCGGCGTCGCGGTCGGTCAGACCAACATTTTCTTCTTCGACGCCGACGGCAAGCAAATTGCCGGTTTCGATATCGCGGTCACGCGCGATCTCAACGGCGTGCGCGCGGCCCTCAAACAGACAATGCCGGATGCCGATATTCACATTGAAGGCGTGGGCACAGACGGCATCATGATTTCCGGCAGCGCCGCGAGCGCCGCCGAATCCCAACACGCATTCGACATAGCCTCACGGCTGGTTGGCGACGGCAAGGTTGTGAACGGCATTACCGTGCGCGGGCGCGATCAAGTCATGCTCAAGGTCACCGTCGCCGAAGTTCGGCGCGACGTGATCAAGCAACTCGGAATCGACCTTTCCGGCAGCTTCAACTACGGCACCGCCGTCGTGAACTTCAATACCACCAACCCGTTCTCGGCCACCGGCCAGGCGCTGAGCAACTCCGCCCTTACCGGCACTTTCAACACCGTCACCGCAACTTTGCGTGCGATGGAACGCGCCGGCGTGATCCGCACATTGGCCGAGCCGAACCTGACTGCGGTCTCGGGTGAAACCGCTACCTTCATCGCAGGCGGCGAATTTCCGATCCCGAATGGACTGTCGTGCGACACCACCAGGTCACCGCCGCTCTGTCAGCCTCAGATCACATTCAAGAAATTTGGCGTCAGCCTGGTGTTTACGCCGATCGTTTTGTCGGAAGGCCGCATCAGCTTGAAAGTGATGACCGAAGTTTCCGACCTTTCGGTTGAAAACGCCATGACCTTGCAAGTCACCGGCTCGACGACAGCGCTGACCGTTCCTTCGATCCAGACGCGTCGCGCCGATACGACGGTCGAAATTCCGTCCGGTGGTTCGCTCGCTCTGGCCGGCATGATTCAGGAGCAGACGAAACAGTCCATCAACGGCATTCCCGCTCTGATGCAGGTGCCGATTCTCGGTACACTCTTCAAGAGCCGCGACTACCTCAACCATCAATCTGAGCTGATGGTGCTGGTCACTCCCTACGTGGTGCGCGCAGTTGCGCAAAAACAGCTTTCAAAGCCGGATGATGGTTTCGCCGATCCGAGCGATCCGCAAACCGTCCTCCTTGGCCAATTGAATCGCATCTATGGCGTCGCCGGCAAGAACGAAACTCGGCCCACCGGCGACTATCACGGGAAGTACGGATTCATCCTCGATTGAGCGGGACAGACATAATGACGGCAATCAACAATGCGGCGGACAAGCGCCGCAACCGATCGGCGCTCCGCCTGCTGGCGGCCGGCGGCCTCGCAGTTTCATTGGCCGGCTGTTATGAAGCGCCAGTCGCGCAAGTCGAATACCCGAATGACTATCGCCTGCGTCACCCGATTACCGTGCGGGAAGGCGTGCAGTCCGTCGAAGTCATGATCGGCCGCAACCGCGGCGGACTTACGCCCAGCCAGAGCGCCGACGTGTTGTCGTTTGCACAAGCGTGGCGGCACGAAGCGGGTAGCGGCATCATCATTGACGTGCCGCAAGGCAAGTCGATCGACCACGCTGCCGCCGATTCAATGCGCGAAATACGCTCTATTTTTGCGGCCATCGGCATCCCGTCCGACGCGATCTACCTGCGTCATTCCCGGCTGGGCCCAACCTCGGTCGCGAGCATCAAGCTCAACTACTCCAGGCTGGTCGCGGACGCGGGACCATGCGGGCAGTGGCCGCTCGATATCGGCCCCTCCTATAACGCCAACTCCGGCTACATGGACAATCACCCGTATTGGAATCTCGGTTGCGCCAGTCAGCGCAATCTCGCGGCGATGGTCGACAATCCCGCGGACCTCGTGCAACCGCGGGGCGAATCACCGCCCTATGCGCCGCGTCGCTCTGTCGTACTCGATAAATACCGCAAGGGCGAAAATCCCTCGGGCAGTTACGCTGGCTACGACGTCGGCAAAATCAGCGATATAGGAAAATGATCAAGAACGCTCAGCAAGTCGCGGTCGCAGAAGGAACACGGATGCCAGGCGCGGCAGGCGAAAATGTCGCCGATGCGCATATCGCGCCGGCACCACGCGTTTCTGTCCAAGCTTTTTGCGAAACGGTTGAAACCGCAGCTACCATTCAGGCTGCGGGCGAAGACCGGCGCCTCGGGAAGGCGCACGTGAAAATCCAGATGGGCGGCATCGCCGCGGCAATGGAAGCCTATAACAGTTCACCTACGCCCAACGTGATCCTGATTGAGACGGATACCCGCACCGACGACATCCTTGCCGGGCTCGATAAGCTGGCAGAGGTCTGCGACGCGGGTACGCGGGTTATCGTGGTCGGTCGCGTCAACGACGTCAAACTCTATCGTGAGCTGACGCGCCGTGGCGTAAGCGAATATCTGATGATGCCCGTTGGCACCATCGACATCGTCCGCGCGATCTGTGGTCTGTTTTCGGCACCGGATGCCAAGGCGGTCGGTCGCATTATTGCTGTGGTCGGCGCCAAGGGCGGCGTCGGCGCTTCCACCATCTCCCACAACATCGCATGGGCGATTGGCCGTGATCTTGCGCTTGATACGGTCGTCGCCGATCTCGATCTGCCGTTCGGTACCGCCGGCCTCGATTACAATCAGGACCCGCCGCAAGGCATCGCCGATGCCGTCCTCTCGCCAGATCGTGTTGATACGGCCTTCGTCGATCGCTTGCTCTCGAAATGTACCGATCATTTGAGTCTGCTGGCCGCGCCAGCGACGCTCGATCGCGTCTACGACTTCGGCGCCGACAGCTTCGATACAACGCTCGACTCACTGCGCAGCACGACCCCTTGTGTCGTGCTTGACGTTCCCCATCAATGGTCGGCTTGGACAAAGCGACTTCTGATCGGCGCTGACGATATTCTTGTTGTTGCCGGGCCCGATCTCGCCAATCTCCGCAACGCAAAGAATCTGATGGATTTGCTACGCACGTCACGCCCAAACGACCACCGTCCGCACTACTGCCTCAATCAGGTGGGCGTGCCGAAGCGGCCGGAAATTTCCCCGGCAGATTTCGCAAAGGCCCTCGAGAGTGATCCGGTCGCGGTGATCCCGTTCGAACCGCAGTTGTTCGGACCTGCCGCGAACAACGGGCAAATGATCTCCGAGGTGTCGGCAAAGCACAAAACGGCGGAAATGTTCCGCGAAATGGCCAAGGCGCTAACCGGGCGCGCGGAAACGAAACGCTCCCGCGGTGGTTTGCTGTCGCCGTTCTTATCAAAGCTGATGAAGCGAGCCGGCTGAAAACTGGGAGTGTATCGCCTTGTTCGGTAAGCGTAGCGCAACATCGGAAGCTCGCGTTCCAGCGGCCGCGCCGCTGCCGCCTGCAGCGGTTGCGCCACCGCCGCTAGCGGCGGAGCCATCAAACTCCACCGCCAGCACGCCGATGGAAACTGGACGCACGCCATTTCCGTCCGACGGACTTGGTGCACCGATGGTCTCCGCCCCGGCCGCGACCCGCGCGCCGCCGCCGACAAATAACGTGCCGGCCTCGGTCGACACCCGGCGTTCGGAATCCTATTACGAAACCAAAACTACGATTTTCGGCGCGTTGATCGAGGCGATCGATCTCGCGCAACTAGCGCGCCTTGATGTCGATTCAGCGCGCGAGGAAATCCGCGATATCGTCAATGAGATCATCGCGATTAAAAACATCGTGATGTCGATCGCCGAGCAGGAAGACTTGCTGGATGATATCTGCAACGACGTCCTCGGTTTTGGTCCTCTCGAACCGCTGCTTTCTCGCGACGACATTGCCGACATCATGGTGAACGGCTCTGGTACCGTTTACATCGAAGTCAAGGGCAAGATTCAGAAGACAGCAATCCGTTTTCGCGACAACCAGCAACTTCTGAATATCTGTCAGCGCATTGTCAGCCAGATTGGCCGCCGCGTCGACGAATCCTCACCTATATGCGACGCGCGCTTGCCAGACGGCTCGCGCGTCAACGCGATCGTGCCGCCACTTGCGATCGATGGCCCCGCACTCACGATCCGCAAGTTCAAGAAGGACAAGCTGACACTCGATCAGCTCGTCAGATTTGGCACGATCACGGAGCAGGGAGCTGAAATTCTGCGCATTATCGGTCGCTCCCGCGTCAACTCGCTGATTTCCGGCGGTACCGGCTCCGGCAAGACCACGCTCCTTAACTGCCTCACGCAGTTCATCGACGACGACGAGCGCATTATCACCTGCGAAGACGCCGCCGAATTGCAGCTGCAACAGCCGCATGTTGTACGGCTGGAAACACGTCCGCCAAACCTCGAAGGCGAAGGACAGGTCACCATGCGCGACCTGGTACGAAATTGTCTGCGCATGCGGCCGGAACGCATCATCGTCGGCGAAGTGCGCGGACCCGAGGCCTTTGACCTGCTGCAGGCCATGAATACCGGTCACGACGGCTCGATGGGCACGTTGCACGCCAACAATCCGCGTGAAGCCCTATCCCGACTGGAATCGATGATCACCATGGGCGGCTTTTCGCTGCCGTCACGCACCATCCGCGAAATGATCTGCGCCTCGGTCGATGTCGTCATCCAGGCCGCGCGATTGCGCGACGGCTCGCGCAAGATCACCCACGTCACTGAAGTCATGGGCATGGAAGGCGACGTCATCGTTACCCAGGACCTGTTCGTTTACGACATGACCGGCGAGGACGCCAAAGGCAACATCGTCGGTCGTCATCGCTCGACCGGTATCGGCCACCCGCGATTCTGGGACCGCGCCCGTTACTACGGTGAGGAAAAACGGCTGGCCGCCGCTCTAGACGCGGCGGACACCACGATCGAGGCCGTGAGAGCTTAAAGCGGGAGCGCGTTTTGCAGTTTATCGCCGTCTTTTTCCTGGCCGCGGTCGCTATTGGTGGAGTGGCATACGTATTCATCTATCCGTCCCTGTCCGGTGAACGCAAAGCCGAACAGCGCATGCAGAGCGTTGCAAGGACGGAGCAAACAACGCGCGCGGCGCGCGGGCCGCAAAAATCCCGCCGCGACTCCATCGAAACCACACTCAAGGAGTTCGACGAGCGTCACAAGAAAAGTAGAAAGGTCCCACTTGCGGTCCGAATTACGCGGGCTGGCTTGTCGTGGTCGAAACGCCAATTTGCGATGATCTCGGCGGCTATTGGCCTTGCTATGTTTGTCGCCGGAGTTCTTTTAGGCGTCGGATTGATCGGTGCGACAGCCCTCGCATTTGCCGGTGCTTTTGGCGTTCCACGTTGGGTCCTGTCCTTTTTGAAAAAACGCCGCGAGTCGAAATTTCTCGCGGCGTTTCCGGATTCAGTCGATGTCATCGTCCGCGGTGTCAAGGCCGGGTTGCCCTTGCATGATTGCATAAGAATGATCGTGGCCGAGGCGCCGGAGCCGCTAAGAACCGAATTTCGCATCATCATGGAAACGCAAAGCATCGGCATCCCGCTGGGGGAAGCCTGCGCCAAGCTGTATGAGCGCACGCCACTGCCCGAGGCAAACTTCTTTGGAATTGTCGTTGCGATCCAACAGAAGGCCGGCGGCAACCTGTCGGAAGCCCTCGGAAACCTTTCAAAGGTGCTGCGCGACCGCAAAAAGATGAAGGCCAAGATTCAAGCGATGTCGCAGGAAGCGAAAGCTTCCGCCGGCATCATCGGCGCACTTCCTATCGCGGTGATGACGTTGGTCTATCTCACCAGCCCAGAATACATCTCGTTGCTGTTTACCAACTCCATGGGCCACCTCATGCTCGCTGGTTCTGCAATCTGGATGACAATGGGCGTGCTCGTCATGAAAAAAATGATCAATTTCGATTTTTAGGCCGCAGGCAAAATGCTCGATATCCTGATCAACGCGCTCAATGTCCAGACGGTTACGATGGTGCTTGCGGCCGTCGCGGCGGCTGCCACTGTGTTGACGCTCGCAATGCCATTCGTATTTGCCGATCCGCTCGACAAGCGCATGCGGGCCGTCGCTCTCGAGCGCGATAAGATTCGCCAGCGTGAGCGCGAGCGCATGGCACAGGAGCATCAGAAGGTAAAGCTACGACAATCGCCGAAGCAATATGTCCAGACCATTGTGGATCGCTTCAACCTCGGCAAGTGGGTCGGCCAGGAAGAAGCGCGCCTTAAGCTTGTGCAGGCGGGGTACCGTGGTCAGGCGCCTTACGTTACGTTTCTATTTGTTCGCATGATCGTGCCGATCGCGGCCTTTCTGTTCGCCGTAATCTATCTTTTTGTCTTGCTCAAACTTGACTATTCGAACATGGTCAAGATCGGCGTTTGTATTGCTGCCGCCTATTTCGGCATGCATTTGCCGCTGCTGCTGCTCAAGAACAAAATCAAACGGCGCCAACTATCCATCAAACGCGCGTTTCCCGACACACTCGACCTGCTGCTGATCTGCGTTGAATCGGGCATGTCGATCGAGGCCGCGTTCAGAAAGGTCAGCGACGAAGTCGGCACACAATCTGTGGCGCTGGCGGAAGAGCTCACGTTGACGACCGCAGAGCTGTCTTATCTGCCGGACCGGCGCCAGGCCTATGAGAATCTCGCGAAACGAACGGATCTCGATGGCGTGAAGTCGGTGTGTATGGCCTTGCAACAAGCCGAACGCTACGGCACGCCGCTGGCCACCATGTTGAGAGTCATGGCACAGGAAAATCGCGACATGCGCATGCAGGAAGCCGAGAAAAAGGCTGCCGGGCTGCCGCCGAAGCTCACCGTGCCAATGATTCTATTCTTCCT
>DATFVF010000318.1:0-8415 GCA_035260465.1 Pseudolabrys sp.
CGCTTGTGCAGCAGATCATTGACCGCGATGTCGCCCTCGGTCACCGGCGAGCGGTCGGCGCCTTTGGTCCAATGCTTGAACGGCCCACGCGCGGTCGCGCGTGCGAGCTCGCCGGCCTCACGCATCACGGCTTCGAGCGGCCCGCGCAATCCGGTGAAATCATTGGCCGGCAACAGTCAAACCCTCCACGCGCAGCGTCGGCGCATTGGTCCCGTATCGGAATTCAAGGTCGTCGGCAGGGATGAGCGTCCGGAACATTTCAAGCAAGTGCCCGGCGATCGTGACCTCGCTCACCGGAAAAGTAAGTTTGCCGTTCTCGATCCAGAAGCCCGAAGCGCCTCGGCTGTAGTCGCCGGTGACCATATTGGCACCCATTCCGATCAGGTCGGTAACATAGAAGCCGTCGGCGACATCTGCGATCAGCTCGTCAGGGCTTAGCCGGCCTGCCTCCAAATGCAGATTGCTCGGGCCAGGAGACGGCACCGACGACGCGGCGCGCTGGGCGTGGCCGGTCGTGACCAGACCGAGTTCGCGTGCTGTCGCGCTGTCGAGTAGCCAGGACGAAAGCACGCCGTCGTCGACCAGCGCGATCTTCTTGCCAGCTACACCCTCGCCGTCGAACGGATGCGCGCGTAGGCCGCGCTTGCGCAATGGGTCGTCGACGATGCGGATGCCGCCGGCAAATAATTTGGCGCCCATCTTGTCCCTGAGAAAGCTGGTCTTGCGCGCCACCGACGCACCGTTAACGGCGCTGGCAAGATGCGAGACCAGTGACCCAGCGGCGCGTTGATCGAATACGACCGGTACTTTGCGGGTACTGACTTTGCGCGGGTTAAGCCGCGCGATGGTACGCTCGGCCGCTTTGCGACCCACTGTCTCCGGGGACTCCAGATCGGCTGCATGCCGCACTGAAGAGTAGTCGTAATCGCGCTCCATGCCGGTGCCTTCGCCGGCGATAGCAGTCATCGATATGGCGCGGCTGGAGCCAAGATAGGCACCGCGAAATCCCTGACTCGTTACGAGCACCATTCCGCCAATGCCGGCCGAAGCAGAGGCGCCGCCCGATTTACTCACGCCTTTGACCCCAAGCGCGGCCGTTTCTGCCGCCCGTGCAAGCGCTTCCAACTCGCCGACGCTCGGCATTTTGGGGTCGATCAGATCGAGGTCGGGAAACTTGTGCGCCAGCAGCTTGTCCTCTGCGAGGCCGGCGAATTTGTCTTCGGGCGCTACGCGCGCCATCGCGACCGCGCGCTCCGCAAGGGCGGTGCTGTCGCCGGCCATGTCGTTTGTGGACACCACGGCCTGACGGCGGCCTACCAACACGCGCAGGCCAAGATCGTCACCTTCCGCGCGCTCGGATTCTTCGGTCTTTCCGTCGCGCACCTCTATCGCCAGCGACATCGAGCGCAGAGCTACTGCGTCGGCGGCCTCGGCTCCGGCCGCGCGTGCCGCTGCGACGAGCCGCTCGGCGCGGTCGGTCAGCGCAGTCAGGTCTAAAAGGGAGTTGACGGGAGCGAGCATCGGATAGCTCTCATTTGGGCGCGTCAGGGGCGCGGTTCAACAGCCGGAACTGACAATTTACGTGCCGGCAGCAACACCTCGTCAATCATGGTTCGCAACGGTGCGTCAATCATCCATCGCGAAGCACCTGCTGCTACTCCTGATTAACCCAGAACTTTAAGCGGATTCCGACGCGTTTCTGCCACGATTGCCATGCGACCGGGCTCATAAGCCAGGCGCGGGAGAGTTTTGAGGCGTCAAATGCGAAGTGGCGGATGCGCCGGGTCGGGCCGCGCCTTGCGGCTCGACCCCTTTGGCTTGCCCGTGCGGTTTTCCGCGAGCGATGCCGCCGCCGACGGGCGGTCGCGCGAGGTTGAACTCCACCGCGGGCGGGTGGTGCTGCGCCGTTCGCTGCATGGCATGCGCATGGCCCTCAATATGCCGCTCGCGGCCTACGATGGCATCTCATTGCAACTGGTACCGGGACATGGCGGCGCAGATGATATGCTGGCGGTCGTACTTGAGCACAGCGACCCCGCGCTGACGTTGCCTTTGTTTCTGACATCACGACCCGACGAGGCTTTGGCCGAGTGGCGCGCGTGGAGCCAATTGCTCAACGTCCCTCTGCTGTTGGTGGATCAAAGCGCGCAGCCGGGACATATGGGACATATGGGACATTTGCGTGTCGAGCGCCCTCGTCCCCGCCGTCGCCGCCGGAGCGCGCTGAAAAATCGGCGGCCTCTCATTCTTCTGCGGCGCGGGCGCGGGAAGATCACCAGAGCGACGCCGATCCATCGCGGCGAACGCGAGATCATCGCGCGGAACTAGTGCACGACGCGCAGGTTCAGCACCGATTAGCCCGAGCGTAAAAACCGACGAGCATGACGACTTCGTCGTTTATCCTGAATGTCTTGGGATATTCGAAGCCGAGCGCTCGCGGCGGCCGCTACTTGCACCGCTGCAGCTTCAGCGAGCCGCCTTCCATATTCATCTCGATATGGTCGGGATCCACCTTGCGTAGTGCGTAAGTGGTGTGACCCGCACTGATCTGGCCGGTCGAGAACTCGTCGACGACGCGGTAGTCCGACGGCCCATCCGCCGTCACCGATTGGTTGCGGTAGGCCGGCACGCCGCCATTGCTGTCAGTGCGCTGGTCGCCGTTGAATTCGATCACGCGTTTGTCCGCGCAGTCGATCGTCCCTTTTTCGGTGCTTGCGCTCTGGCCCCATTTTCCTTCAACCGGATAGACCTGCGCCTGCACCGGCGCGGCGACGACACCGACCAAAATCGCTGACATTATGAAAGTGCGCATGTTTTGAGGATTTGCCTTGCCGAGGTAAAAATCAAGTGTGAGGAACGCGAATGCTTAACAGGCGGCGCAACAAGTTACTTCAATTCGCGTTTTTCCAGGGGACCATATCCGCCCGCCGTTGGCGTTTGGATGATAATGGCCTCGCTTTCGTCGATGACGGTAGCGTCGCACCCCTGTAGGCGTTCCATCCCTCCGTCCTTACGCCGCGCCCAATTCTCGCCGGCTTGGCCCGGTTCGCCGCTCGCAAGGCCAAATGGCCGCACGCGCCGATGGCCGGAGAGGATCGTGCACTCCATTTTTTCGAGGAAACGGATGGTGCGGCGGATGCCATCGCCGGCATGCCACTGGCCTCGTCCGCCGGAGCCCGTGCGGATGTGGAAATCCTCGAGGACGACCGGGTAGCGGAACTCCAGCACCTCCGGATCAGTGAGCCGTGTGTTCGTCATGTGGGTGTGGACCGCATCGGTGCCATTGAAGCCGGGGCCCGCGGGGGAACCGGAGCAAATCGTCTCGTAATACTGATAACGCGCGTTGCCAAAATTGAGGTTGTTCATGGTCCCCTGCGCGGCGGCGAGCGCGCCAAGTGCACCGAACAGGCAGTTGGTCACGGCCTGGGACGTCTCTACGTTGCCTGCGACAACGGCTGCGGGAAATTCCGGCGACAGCATCGAGCGCTTGGGAATCACAATATTGATTGGCCGCAGACATCCGGCGTTCATCGGGATGTCGTCATCGACCATCACACGAAAGACGTAGAGAACGGCAGCCCGCGTCACCGGTTCAGGCGCATTGAAATTGGTGGGCTGCTGTTCGCTCGTGCCGGTGAAGTCGACGGTCGCTTCACGCGCTTTCTTGTTCACCGTGATCTTCACTTTGATCACAGTCCCCTGGTCCATTTCGTAACTGAATTCCGAGTCATGTAACCGGTCAATCACGCGCCGCACGCTTTCGGCGGCGTTGTCCTGCACGTGCTGCATATAGGCTTTCACCACAGGTAGCGTGAAATGCGTGACCATTTTGCGCAGTTCGGCTGCGCCTTTTTCGTTTGCAGCGATCTGCGCCTTGATGTCGTTGATGTTCTGCACAGGATTTCGCGCCGGATATTTTGCGCCGGTCAGCGCAGCCATTAACTCCTTTTCGCGGAAACGCCCGCGGTCGACCAGTTTGAAGTTATCGAACAGAACTCCTTCCTGCTCGATGGTCGTAGCATTGGGAGACATCGAGCCGGGCGAAATGCCACCCACATCCGCATGGTGTCCGCGTGAGGCGACCCAGAATAGAATCGATTTCTTCCTGTCATCGAACACCGGCGTGCAGACGGTGATGTCGGGGAGGTGCGTACCGCCGTTGTAGGGTGCGTTGATGGCGTAAACGTCCCCGGGCGCGATGCGGCCTTTGTTGTCTCGGATGATGGTTTCAACCGAGCGGTCCATCGAGCCGAGATGCACCGGCATGTGCGGCGCGTTGGCAACCAATGTCCCTTCATGCGCGAACACGGCACAGGAGAAGTCGAGGCGTTCCTTGATGTTCACCGAGTAGGCGGTGTTCTGCAGCGACACGCCCATCTGCTCGGCGATCGACATGAAGAGATTGTTGAACACCTCCAGCATGACCGGGTCAGCATGGGTACCGATAGCGTGCGTACGCTTTAGCTTCTTTGCGCGCGTGAGCAGAAGATGATTCTTCGCTGTTAATTCGGCCTGCCAACCGGGTTCGACCACGATGGTCTGGTGCGGTTCGATGACGATGGCGGCGCCATTGATGTGAGATCCGGGCTTGAGCTGGTCGCGGGTATAGATATTCGCCTTGTGCCATGCGCCGGCGGTAAAGAATTGCGTGCGCAACGCAGGCGGCGGCAGTTTCCCGCGGCTGCGTTTCAAAGTTTTCTCACGGAATTTGGCGCCGCCACCGACCGCTTCAATCGATACGGCCTCGACCACCATCTGTTTTGTGCGGTCGATGAAGCCGAAACGCGCTTTGTGCGCCTTTTCGAATGCCCGCTTCATCGCGGCAGCGCTTCCGGCTGCCACCACCAGCGCTGTGTCCGTGCCCGCGTAACGAATGTGGGCCCTTACATATATTTTGATCTTGCCTGTTGGGACGCCTTGGCCGGCGACCTCGGCTTTCGTCTCCTTGCCGAGTGATGCGCCGATGCGCGCGATTGCTTTCAGCGCTTTGCCGCCGAACGGCAGCTCGATCGCCTGTTCTCGCGTGGCGCGGATATCAGCCAGGCCCATCCCGTATGCGGAGAGCAGGGAAGAGAATGGGTGCATCAGTACGCGGGTCATGCCGAGAGCGTCGGCGACCAGACAGGCATGCTGGCCGCCCGCACCGCCGAAGCAATTGAGCGCATAGCGCGTAACGTCATAGCCGCGCTGAACGGAGATCTTCTTGATCGCGTTCGCCATGTTTTCGACTGCGATCTTGATGAAGCCGTCGGCGACTTCTTCGGCCGTGCGGCCTCCGACCTGCTGCGCCAGATCGGTAAAGGCGTTGCGTACCGCATGTGCGTCCAGCGGAAGATTCTGCGAAGAGCCGAAAATGTTCGGAAAGAATTCCGGAATCAGCTTTCCGACCATCACGTTGGCATCGGTGACAGCGAGCGGCCCGTCGCGCCGGTAGCATTTGGGGCCAGGGTTGGCGCCTGCGGAGTCGGGGCCGACGCGAAAACGTGCGCCGTCGAAATGCAAGATCGAGCCGCCGCCGGCAGCGACTGTATGAATGAGCATCATGGGCGCCCGCATGCGGACGCCCGCAACTTCCGTTTCGAACGCGCGCTCATATTCGCCGTCGAAATGGGAAACGTCGGTCGATGTGCCGCCCATGTCGAAGCCGATGAGGCGATCGAACCCGGCTTGGCGGCCAGTCTCCGCCATGCTCACCACGCCGCCGGCGGGGCCGGAGAGGATCGCATCCTTGCCATGGAACAGCTTGGCAGCGGTCA
Source organism: Pseudolabrys sp. (assembly GCA_035260465.1). Classification (GTDB taxonomy): domain Bacteria; phylum Pseudomonadota; class Alphaproteobacteria; order Rhizobiales; family Xanthobacteraceae; genus Pseudolabrys. The sequence goes on from DATFVF010000318.1 coordinate 5,757, forward strand.
GCCCGCCGGACGACATCATGAACATCAATCGCGCGGCCGATTGCTTGGCGTCGAGATCCTTATCGACCTGCGCCACATAGCGCCGCAGGATTGGCGACAGATAAGCATCGACCACGGTCGTGTCGCCGCGGCCGACCAGCTTGATCAGTGGGGAGACCTCATGACTCACGGAAACTTGCGCAAAGTCCATCTCGCGTACGATCGCTGCGACGCGCTTCTCGTGCTCCGGAAAACGATAGGCGTGCATAAACACGATCGCGACCGCGTTTATGCCGTCAGCCTTGGCCGCGGCCAGATCGGCACGGACGGCCGCGAGATCAGGCCCTCGTTCCACTGTACCGTCGGCGCGCACGCGTTCGTCGACTTCTGCCACGCGCTCATAAAGCGTGTCAGGCTTTATAATGTGACGAGCAAATATTTTCGGCCGGGCCTGATATCCGATCTTGAGTGCGTCGCGGAAACCTTTGGTGATCAACAGCAGCGTCCGTTCGCCCTTACGTTCGAGGAGGGCATTGGTGGCAACGGTCGTGCCCATCTTCACGGCGCCGACTCGCCCGGTTGGGATCGCTTCGCCGCCTTTTAAGCCAAGCAAATCCCGGATGCCCTGGACGGCAGCATCGGTATAGGCCTCGGGGTTTTCTGAGAGTAGTTTGTGCGCGACCAACGTCCCGTCGGGGCGCCGTCCGACCACGTCGGTAAATGTGCCGCCGCGGTCGATCCAGAAGTCCCAGAGCTGTGGTGAAGTCTTCTTCATGGGGCTCAGCGTAGACACGAACGGAGTACTATGTCCGGCCTGTTGGGGGCAAAACAAGCCTGCTAGTCTTGAATCCGGGAAATTAAGCGGTGTTGTCATGGCGAGGATATTTCTTGTAGTTGCCGCGCTGTTGTTTGCTTGTTCAGCCGCGCAAGCGGTCGAGCTCAAAGTGCTCAGCGGAAATGGCTCCCGGGCAGCGGTCCGCGAACTTTGCACGCAGTTCGAGCAAGCTACTGGTCACAAAATCGATCTGCGCTTCGGAGTGAACGTCGAGGTCAAGAGCAAGATCGAGGCTGGCGAGCGCTTCGATATCGTTGTCGGAAATCCGCCGATCATCGACGCTTTGATCAAGGACGGCATTGTCGTCGGTCCGCGCGTTGATTTCGGCCAGGCCGGTTTGGGCGTGGCGGTCCGCAGTGGCGCACCCAAGCCTGACATTTCGTCAGTCGAGGCCTTCAAGCGTGCGCTGTTGGCATCAAACGCCGTCGCTTTTCCGGGCAAGGGCGCGAGCGGTATCTATTTTGTCGAGCTGCTTGACCGCATGGGCATCAAGGCTGAGATGCAAAGCAAGCTGAAGCCTATGGAAGCGGAAGACACCGTGGAGGTGGTGGCGCGTGGGGAAGCTGATATGGTCGTGGTGGTGTCGACGCGTATCTCGGATGTTCCTGGTGTCGATCGGGTCGGGCCCATCCCCGAGGAATTACAAACGAAGATTGGCTTCGCCGCAGGGTTGAGCGCCTCGACCAAGGAACCGGACGCGGCCAAGGCACTGATCCGCTTTCTCTCTGCGCCTGCGGCAGCGGCAACGCTCAAAGCCAAAGGCGTTGATCCGATCTAATCTGAGTTTTCTGAACTCCCTTGCCACGGCCGTTGGCACCGTGCTTGCATTTCATTGAATGCCGGCCGGCAGGGTTTGGAGGGATAGATGAACAAGTGCGTGCGAGTCTGCGCGGGTCTGCTATTTGCGTGTGGGATTGCGACTGCTGCGTCCGCCGAGACGAAATGGGACATGCCGACGCCCTATCCGGATGGCAACTTCCACACCAAAAATGTGATCCAGTTCGCGGCCGACGTCGACAAAGCCACCAACGGCTCCCTCAAAATCACGGTGCATTCGGCTGGCTCGCTGATCAAGCACGCGGAAATCAAGCGCAGCGTTCGCCAGGGCACAGCGCCGATCGGCGAAATGTTGGAGTCTCTTTCATCGAATGAAGCCGCGGTTTATGGGCTCGACTCGATACCGTTTCTCGCCACAGGCTATGACGCCTCGCGTAAGCTTTACGCCGCACAGAAGCCGTATCTTGAAAAGCAGCTTGCATCCGAAGGTCTGATGCTGCTGTTTTCGGTGCCGTGGCCGCCGCAAGGGCTCTATGCCAAGCGCGAAATCAAGTCCGTCGAAGAGCTCAAAGGACTGAAATTCCGCACCTACAATGCCATGATCGGACGCATTGCGGCGCTCGCAGGATCGGTGCCTACCCAGATTGAAGTGCCTGACCTGCCGACAGCCTTCGCTACCGGACGTGTCGATGTGATGATCACTTCGGCGTCTACAGGCGTCGACACCAAATCGCAGGACTATCTCACACATTACATCGACACCCAGGCATGGCTGCCGCGCAATATCGTCATCGTAAACAAGGAGGCCTTCGACAAGCTTTCCCCCGCGGAGAAAACAGCGCTCACCGATGCTGCCAAAGTTGCGGAAGACCGTGGCTGGAAATTGTCGATCGAAGAAATGGCGATCAAGACGAAGGCGCTGAAGGACGCCGGCATCAAAGTGCTGCCGCCGACCCCGGAACTCAAGGCCGGTCTTGCCAAGATTGGCGAGACCATCGCCGCTGAATGGGAGAAATCCGCTGGCGCCGATGGCGCAGCGATGCTGGCTGCATACAGGAAGTAAGTGCG
>DATFVF010000319.1:0-11650 GCA_035260465.1 Pseudolabrys sp.
GTCGATTGGCATATGGCCCATGCGGCGGCCGGTCTTTTGGCCTACGCCGAGCCGGATCATCTCGTCATCGGTAAACAATGTGCCATCGAACAGCACGGCATCCGCCTGCGCGAAGCGCTCGCGCATTGCGTCTGTCACTGCCGCCGCACCTGGCACGAACACGAGCCGTGCGCCTTCTCGCTGCAGTTCGATGCCGACATTGGCTGCACTTTCGACATCCAGTTCCGGCGTTTCGCCTTCGAGATAGAGTGGGAGCTTTCCTGGCACCATGAACAAGGTCGCCTCTATGCCGCCCGCCAGTAGAAACCGCTCGCCCGGATTGACCGCGCGGCGCGACATTGAGCTCATCGCCCCGAACACGGCGTTGGCCGCGACCGCGGCGTGGCTCGCGGGCGTGGCGTAAAGCGCGAACGGCGTACTCTCGCGCAATGACAATAGGCCGGCGATCTGGTCGATCTCGGCGCCGGTGAGCACCACCGCATCAATAGGGCTGCCGCGCAGCGCGCCAGCCGGGTGTAGCGCCGGTGTCGCTCGGATTTGCGCGGCGAGATCAGGTGAGGCGTTTATGAGAGTCCAGCGTGCGTGATCCGCAGACACAGCGATCGCGGCTTGAGTGCGCGGCTTGACGCGAGGATCACCGGCCCAGGCCAATTGGCAGACCGGACAGCGGCAATTCCATTGCGGAAATGCACCCCCGCCCGCAGAACCGAGTACGATGGCGGTGAGGCGCCCCATCTAGAGGGGGTCGGAAAAGGAAAAACAGAAGATCAGAACTCAGCCGGCAAGTAGCCGTTGATTTCGAGTCCGATGCATATCTCGACGAGCGTGGGTGTCGTCCAAGCCATGGTGTTTCCTTTCGACCGTGTTTTTTTGCAGTGCGGTTCGCCGCCAAGATTAGCGCGGGGCGAAAACGCCGCAAGGGGCTGATTCGCCTCGCCAGCAAACGGGCATCACGTCTTTGTCATGCCGCCATTCTAGTTTGGGCGCCTGCAACCCAGCCTCACGCAAAAGTCATGGGTATAACCGGTGAAAACCGCATAGGAACCACGCGCCTTCCGGCCCGTTGCCTTAGGCTTCGCCATTCAGATTGGCCGGAATCCACAGTGAAACGTGCGATTTGGACGGGCATGCAAAATAGCCACAGTCGAGGTCTGTTCTGGCCGGGCTATTGGGAAAAACGTAACTGGATATCCGCTATCAGATAGAATGGCTTGGACACATAAGGGGCCACCTGCCCCTGACAGTTTTGGGAGATAACGTGGTGAAAAGTGCTCGATTTGAACGCCTATTGGCATCGACAGCCCTCGCGCTGGTGCTGGCCTTATCCAGCCATGCCGGAATGGCGCAGCAAACCGAAAAACCGGCTGCAGCATCGGTACCGGTGCCTGACACGACGCTCCCCCCACCCCTGACCGCGAGGGACATTGAAGCGCCAGCGAAACAGGCTGCACCGGCGGCGATCATCAAAGACGAGCCCAAACAGAACGCGGCTGCTCTCGCCAGTGAACCACCCAAGACGGCGACGGCCAACGCTGCGCCTGCAGCGACCGACAATCCGGTTGCCGACAAGCTGCGCGAACTGATCACGGGCAAGCAGTTCGAGCGCCTCGTCAGCCGAAAGGCCGACCGCGCTGGCATCGAGGCTTACTACACCGCCCACAACTACGTGCCACTATGGGTGAGCAACAACGCCGGCAATGAACGCGCCAAGGCAGCAATTGGTTATCTCGCCCAGGCTGACGCTGTGGGCCTCGACCCGGCGGACTACCCGACGCCCGATTTCAAATCGGCAACCAGCGCCGATTCCCTCGCCGAAGCCGAACTCAAACTCACCGCCTCGGCACTGACATTCGCGCGTCATGCACAAATTGGCCGCATCAATTACACCCGGGTCGGTGCGGACATTCAATATGATTTGGTCGCGCCGGAGCCGGCGGAAGTGCTAGCGAAGCTTGCCGACGGCAATGATGCCGGCAAAGTGCTCGACGGCTTCAATCCGCCGCTCGCCGAATTCAAAGCGCTCAGGGCCAAGCTCGCAGAACTGCGCAAGGGGCCGGCCCCATCGGACACCAAAGCTGAGGAGAAATCCGAGCAGCCGCGGGTGCATGTGGCCGAGGGCAAGATTATCCGTCCTGGGATGAAGGACGTTCGCGTTGTGGCGCTGCGCAAGCGCCTCGACGTCGCGGGCGATAAAGACAATCAATTCTATGACGACGCCGTGCGCGACGCGGTGAAAACTTTCCAGACCGAAAACGACATCGGTGTCGACGGCAATCTCGGGCCCAACACTGTGCGCGCGCTTAACGGCGAGCATAAGGAGGCGCGCCGCGCTTCTGCCGATCCGACCGACACCATCATCGTCAATATGGAACGTTGGCGCTGGGTGCCGCGCGATCTCGGTAACCCGCATGTCGTCGTCAATGTGCCGGATTTCACCTTGTCGCTTTACGATGACGGCAAGGTCTATTGGAAAACAAGGATCGTGGCCGGCAAGCCCGACAAGGCAACTCCCATGGTCAGCGCGGAGATGAAATTCATCACCGTCAATCCGACATGGAATGTCCCGCCGTCGATCATAGAGAAAGAATATCTCCCGGCGCTGCAGGAAGATCCGCAGGCGCTCGATCGCATTGGTCTCAAGCTGACGCAGGACGCAGACGGGACCATCCACATTTCGCAGCCGCCCGGCGCAGGCAACGCGCTTGGCCGCATCCGCTTTAATTTTCCGAACAAGTTCCTGGTGTACCAGCACGATACGCCGGACAAATACTTGTTCGCCAAGGACAAGCGGGCCTTCAGCCATGGCTGCATGCGCGTGCAGAATCCGCTCACTTACGGCGAGAAGCTGCTGTCGCTTGTGCTGCCCAACGAGCATTACACCGAGGCTAAGCTCGAGCACATGTTCGGCGGGAGCGAGATCAACATCAACTTCCCGAAGTTCATCCCTGTGCACCTGACTTATCAAACTGCCTTCGTGGACGAGAACGGCAAGTTGCAGCTGCGCGATGACGTCTACGGCCGCGACGCCAAGATGATCGCGATCCTCAAGAGTAACGAGCGTAAAGTGGCCGACATCGCTATAGAGCGGGCGCCCAATACGTCATCCAAGCCGGTGCGCATGCCGGCCGGCATGTATGGTGGCGGCGGTAGCTACAGCTACGGCGGCGGTTCGAATTTCTTCGACTGGATGTTCGGTGGGCCGCAAAGCGGGCCACGTCCGTATCCGCCACGCAACATCCCGACTAATCCGCGCAACAACGGCCGCTTCACCGCACGCTGAACGCAAAATTGACGACCAAAATGAACCGCCGGCGATAACTTCGCCGGCGTTTTCATTTGGCATGGCGAGAGTGGATTTGGTACAGGCGGGTGGACTTGAACCACCGACCTCTGGTTCCACAGACCAGCGCTCTAACCAACTGAGCTACGCCTGCACGTGCGATCGGCTTCGTTAATGCGCGATCCAAGCGGGCGGAACCTAGGTGCCGCCTGGCTTTTTGGCAAGCGGCCCGTTCGCAGTTGACCTGTCCCTGACGTAAACAAAAGCCCGGACATTACGGTCCGGGCTTTAAATGCCCTGCTCACGGAGCCGGGCGGCTAACGTGAAAAGTGGCCCGCGTCAGGCTGCTTTGCTGAAGGTGCTGCTGAGGCTTTCCTTGATCGGCTCGGCAGTTTCGGTCGCTACCTTCTGCGCGTGCTCCGAGAGGTCCTTGGCTTGCACGATCATTGCGTCGAATTGCTTGCGCAAATAGGCACTCGAAAGCTCTACGATCTCGGAATAAGATTTGGCGCTCAGCAACTCGTTCATCAGGTCGAAGGTGGCGTCGCTGTTCGCCCGCGCGGTCTCAATCAGCTTGACACCGTAGCTCGCACAGCCTTTTGAAGCTGTTGAACAAGTGTCTTCAAACACATCGGTCGCCTGCTCAGCCGCGCTCTTGACCTTCTCGTAGTTCTCTTTCGCCTGCGCGATGCCCTTCTCGGCGAACTCGCGGAAAGCGACCGGGACCTCAAATTTCGGCATATCGAACTTGGGCATTTCGAACTTCGGCATGTCTGAAGCGGCCGCGCTCATCGCGACCGGCTTCGGCTTGGCTTTCTGGGTGGGGGTGGAGGAAACGCTGTTATCGGCCATGACAGTCATCCTTGACTTGTGAGGGCAATCATCCCGCGATCGAGCCGTCCGCCCTCACCGACCGGCCTACGCTGTGTCGAGCTCTGCCATCGGATGCCTGAAAGTTTGCCGTGGCAGACGATTGAATTGATAATGCTTATACGCCAGTTTTTGATGCATTGCAATAAAAAATATTGCACTGCACAAAATCATCAAAGTTACTGCGGGCCCCGGGGGGCACCCGGTGCAAACAACCCCAATTCCCGACAACGAACTCAGTGCGCCGTGCCTTGGCCGGCCATTTTCGTCGCGCGTTTGCTCAGTTCGTTGGCCTGCTCGGCGAGCGTCGAAATTTGGCTGCGCACGTAGTCCGCGTGCAGCGCCAGCACATCTTTCGGTTCGCGGGCTTGCAACAGTTTCTGCGCAAATTCGAAGGTGGATGCGATGTTGCGTTCGGCAAAACCTATGGCGAGTTCGCCAACCTCCTTTGCACCAGCTTGCGCACTCGCTGCCCGATTTTCAGCAGTGCTGACTGCGTCTTGCGCTGCTGAAATAAAAATATCGAAAGCCTGTTTGGCCTGTTCGACGCTTTTTTCCGCCAGTGCGCGCATATCCGACGGTATGTCGAACTGCGCGCTGCTCTCTTTTGCCATGACTCGACCCTCCTCTTGCACGTCAACCACCGTTCTGCGGCGGCCTTAACTTTATTTAGGTCGCGAAATGGCACGTGCCAGCAATGGAACCCGATTCCATTAACGTTATTGCCGCTTGCCGTTGGATGGTTGTCTCCGCGTCGTGGACGTCGCCGGCCGGCGGCCCTATTAAGGCTTTATTAGCCCTATTTCCTGCGACACCGTGATGACGGAATCCGAAGTTCAGTTTGCATATCTGCACGATCCGCGGTTCGCGGCGCACGCGCTGAATCCCGTGCCGGTTTGGCTGTGGAGCGCGGAGGCCGATCGCATCCTTTGGGCCAATCCGACAGGCGCCGCAATTTTTGACGCGCCCTCACCGGGCGCCATCGCCACGCGGCGTTTCGATTCCCGGCATACGGCAGCGGCGCAAATTGCGCGGCTCGCCGGGACATTGCCGCAAGGAAGCGCACCACGACTCGAGCGGCTGCGCGGTTTTGGCACGGGCATCGGTGGTACCCTGATCTGCCTGTGCTCACGCATCACGCTTGCCGACAACAGCTTGGCAATATTCGTGCAATCGACCGAACGTGCCGGGAGGGACATTGCCCTTCCAGAGCGTGCGCGCCGCTTGCTCGAAGATGCGCAACCACTAGCGGCGATCTTCACCGCCGATGGCGAGCTGATCGAAGCGCAACCTGCCGCGCGAGAGCGCCTTGGGGACCGGCGCGATTTAGTCGCGCTTGGCGCCGAAAAACTCGCACGCGAAGCGACCGTTAATGGTGCGGCCGAAGGCGAAATCAAAGCGGGCCATCTTAGCCTGCTTAAGCTTGGCGCAGGGCCGACATTCGTCCTGTTCGCCGCGTTCGCGGATCGAATCGTCTCGAGCCGCGACGCGCGCAAGAGCGCTGACAGGCGCGCGCGTGTCTCGACAGCCACAGCTCAAACGGTGCCAAATCCTGCGGAAACGGACGTGCCGCCGCGTCAGCTGCCGTTTCGCTTTGTCTGGCAGACCGATGCTCAAAACCACTTTTCGCTCGCAAGCCAGGACGTCGTCGACCTGCTCGGACCGAAGACGTCCGCCGTGCTTTGCCGCAGCTGGATCGAGATTGCGCAAGCATTAATTCTCGACCCGCTAGGTCAAATTGCGAACGCGCTCTCGGCTCGGGAGACCTTCAGCGGGATCGTCGTATCCTGGCCGGTTGATGGTGCTGACCCGGTTGACGGTGCCGATGAGCGCCTGGCGATCGAGATGTCGGGCCTGCCGGTGTTCGATCGCGAACGGGAATTCAAAGGCTTCCGCGGATTCGGTATCTGCCGCGATGTCGATAGCCTTGCGAGCATCAAAAAACGTCGGATGCAGCCGTCCACAGAATCTGAATCAAAAATCCTGCCGTTTCCGTCTCCACCGCCTCCGCCAGACCCAGCGCTTAGCCCCCGCGAGCGCAGCGCATTCCAGGAGCTTGCGCGCGAGCTCAGCGAGCGGCTGAAGAAGTCATCAAACAAAACCGAGGCACGCGTCCCAGACGATTTTGGTGCTGAGCCGCCCGCCCCTGTTTCGGCGCCAGCACGCGAACAAGCAAAGCCCGGCCGCGACGCGCAGGAAAGCCGGCCCATTCTCGACCGATTGCCGGTGGGAATTCTGGTCTATCGACTCAACAGCCTGCTTTATGCAAACCGAACCTTCCTCGATTGGACCGGCTATTCCACGTTGGATGCGCTGAACGAGGCCGGCGGCCTCGAAAGTCTGTTCATCGAGAGCACAGGCGGGCCATCTTCCAATGAGGCCAGAAACGGCGCCAAAACGCTGACCATTGCGACCGTCAACGGCAAACAGAAACCTGTCGAGGGCCGGCTGTTCAGCGCGACCTGGAACAATGAAAATGCTCTGGTGCTGATGATCAACACCCAGGTCAGCACCGACACCAAGTCCGCCGACGCCGCGTTGCATCGGGAAAACCATGAACTCAGGGCAATTCTCGATACAGCCACCGACGGCGTTCTGGTGCTCGATCGCACCGGGCGCATAGTCTCGGCAAACCGTAGCGCCCAAGCTCTATTCGGTTACGACGCCGCTGATTTTCCCAACCTTTCCGTGAGCGATCTCCTGGCGCCCGAAAGTCGGCGCTCAGTCCTCGACTATCTCGAGCGGCTCACGCGCGGCTCCGGCGCCGGCGTGCTCGACGCGGGTTATGAGGCCATTGGCCGCGTGCGTCAGGGCGGGCTTGTTCCTCTGTACATCACCATTGGCCGTATTGAAGATGGCGAAAAGCTTTGTGCCGTGCTGCGCGACGTCACCGCGTGGAAGCGCACCGAGGAGGAATTGACCAACGCCAAGCGGGCGGCGGAGAAAGCCTCCAGCGCCAAATCCGAATTCCTCGCCAAGATCAGCCACGAAATTCGCACGCCGCTCAACGCGATCATCGGCTTCTCCGAGGTCATGATGGACGAACGCTTCGGGCCGGTCGGCAACGATCGTTATCGGCAATACCTCAAGGATATCCACGCCTCGGGTGGGCACTTGATTTCGCTGCTGAATGATCTTCTTGACCTGTCGAAAATTGAGGCCGGAAAGCTTGACCTGACATTCGTGAGCGTAAGTCTCAACGATCTGGTGCAGCAATGCGTGGCAATCATGCAGGAGCAGGCAAACCGTGAGCGCGTCATCATCCGCACGTCACTGCCAACAAACCTGCCGCACATTATCGCCGATGCGCGATCGATGCGGCAGATCGCACTCAATTTACTGTCGAACTCGATCAAATTTACCGGTGCTGGCGGGCAGGTGATTATTTCTACCGCGCTGACGGACGATCAAGAGGTCGTCCTGCGCGTTCGCGACACTGGCGCCGGCATGAGCGAAAAGGAACTGCAAATCGCACTTGAGCCGTTTCAACAAGTTGCCACTGCGGCGCGCTGGGATTCCAGCGGAACCGGGTTAGGCCTCCCGATCACCAAGGCGCTGGTGGAGGCCAACCACGCGCATTTCCGTATCACCAGCCAGGTCAACGACGGCACACTGGTCGAAGTTGCTTTTCCGGCCGCTCGGGTGCTGGCGCAATAATTCCCAAATCGGTTAGGCTCTCTTTATGAGCCGACTGTGCCGTTTCGTCTCTATCGCAATGGCGTTTGCGATCACAACGTCGGGCGCTTTGCGCGCACGCGCGGCCGAGCCCGTCGACCTTCTTCTGGTGCTGGCCGCCGACGTTTCGCGAAGCGTCGACAGCCAGAAGTTCCAGTTGCAGAGGGAAGGCTACGCCGCCGCGCTTGCCGATCCTCACGTGCTTGATGCGATCCGTTCCGGCCGCAATGGCCGCGTTGGCGTTCTGTTTCTGGAGTGGTCAGGACTCGGCAACCAGAAGGTCGTGATAGATTGGATGATGATAGATGGACCGAAAGCTGCTCAGACTTTCGGTGACCGGCTGCTCGAATCGCCACGCTCCTTTGCCGACCGAACCTCGATCAGTGGCGGCATCGATGCCGCCGTAGCGCAATTTGCAAGCGCACCGTTTACTGCCCAGCGCCACACCATCGATGTTTCCGGCGACGGCACAAACAATGCAGGCCGCGATGTTGTGCAAGCGCGGGACGAGGCGTTGGCGCTGGGAATTAGTATCAACGGCCTGGTGATCCTTAGCGAGACGCCACTCCCTTGGAATCCGGAGCACACCAACCCGCCTGGTGGGCTGGCAAACTACTATCGAAATAATGTCATCGGCGGGCCGGGTAGCTTCGTGCTGGAAGCCAAGGACTTCGATTCGTTCGGCCAAGCGATCATCAAGAAGATGATCGCGGAAATCGCGGACGCCCGGCGGCAGGGGGCGCCGTTTCTGCGGTAAAGCTTAACTGCGCCAGCCTTGAAAGGGTCACATAGCCCGGCCAAAGTTGGCGTTAGCGGGCCCGATGCTATAGTCCGCCGGCGTTGACGCCGACACAACCGGAACCCTCCTTTTGACCGCCGCCACCGGCTTGAAACGCCTGGGAATTATCTTGCTTGCAGTGGTTGCAGGCGGATTGGTCGTGCTCTCAACTGCCGGCTATTTGATCTCTGCGGATGCGGTGCGCCAACAGGTCGTGGCTGAAATCCGCGCCGTAACCGGACTCGAGCCGGTATTGCGGGGCAAAGCCAGCGTCTCGTTGTTTCCCGCTGGCAGTGTCAGCTTCGCCGATGTGGTACTCGGCGACAGCAAGCAACCCGCCCTTTCCGCCGAGCGGTTGACAGCGCGCCTGCGGTTTTTTCCGCTTCTTGTCGGCCGTGTCGAAATTGCAGACGTTTTGCTGGACCATCCGAACATTGCGATCGAATTACAGCCGAACGGCCAATCCAATTGGTCGGGCCTGATTGAGGCGCTAACGCGCAGCCAGGTCGCCACACAACATCTCGCTGCATTTTCCGAAATGCGTATCGATAGCGGCACTGTCGTCATACACGACGGCGTGCGCAAACTTACCGAGACATTGTATGGCGTGGAGGTCTCGCTCGCGTGGCCTGCGATCTCCAAGAGCTTTGGGGCCACGGGTCATTTTATTTGGCATGACGCGCCGATTGACGCGAGCTTGACGCTCGCCGATTTTCCCGCGGCACTTGCCGGAAGCCGAAGCGGGCTAAAGCTTCGCGTGACCGGCGCACCGGTAAAGGCAGCGTTCGAAGGCGCGATCAGCCTTAAACCCACCCTCAAAGTGGAAGGTACGCTTGCCGGCGACGCCGCATCACTGCGCAATGCCTTGATCTGGGCCGGACAGAAACCACCGCCCGGCGGCGGCTTCGGCCGTTTCGCAATCAAGGCCCGGACTAACGTCGTGGGAGGCACCATCAGTCTGTCGAGTGTCAATGTTGAGCTCGACGGCAATAGTGCTGAAGGCGTCCTCACCTTCGCCGCCGACGGAAGGCAGACGCTGCAGGGCACGCTCGCCGCCGACACGCTCGATCTGACGCCTTATGTCTCGACGGTTCGCCTGCTCACGACCAACGAACGCGCGTGGAGCAACGGCCACATTACACTTGATGGTCTTTCCGGCCTCGACCTCGATCTGCGCTTATCGGCAGCTAATGTCGTGGTGTCGAATGCCAAGCTCGGTCGCACCGCCATCGCGGCAAACCTGCGCGGCGGGCATTTGGTCGTGACCGTCGGCGAAGCGCAGGCGTACGGCGGCATTATTAAAGGCTCGCTGGCGCTTACCAATTCCGATCAAGGCGTGGATATCAAGTCGCAATTGCAGTTCACCGACGTCGATTTGGAAACCTGCCTTGGTCAGCTGTTTGGGCTGCGCCGTCTCGAAGGCAAAGGAAATATAACATTCGCGGTTGATGGCGGCGGCGACAGCGTACTCGCGTTGACACATACGCTGAACGGAACGGCAAATTTGGTTGGAACCGACGGCGCGCTTGCGGGCCTTAACGTCGAACAGTTGCTGCGCCGGCTTGAGCGGCGGCCGCTGTCAGGCGGCGGCGAATTCCGCAGCGGGCGTACGCCCTACGACAAGATCGCGGTCGCGCTGAAGATCACCCAGGGCACCGTCACGGTCGAAGACGTGAAGATCGAGGGCGCGGCTGTCACACTTGCGCTCGCTGGCACAGCCTCAATTCCCGCGCGCGAACTCGATCTGAAGGGGACGGCTGCGCTGGTAACACCACCCAAGCCAGGCGCGACGCCATTCGAACTTCCGTTTATCGTCCAGGGCTCGTGGGACGACCCGATTATGTTGCCGGATCCAGAGGCACTTATTCGGCGTTCGGGTGCTGCCGCCCCGCTCCTCAACGCCGTGCGCGAACGCCGTGCCCGCGACTCGGTGCGCTCGGCTATTGAGCGGCTGACAGGCGGAGCACCGGCAGCCGGCACAATCCCGGCTGCGGGCGAACCCACCGCACCGGCCACACCCGAAAAACCCGAATAACTGCACGTTTGCGCCGTGCCCGCGGGCACGCCTTCGACTATTATTCAGCCGAAGACGAATCACCCGCCGGCGGGAACCGGCGCGACGGGTTGCGGATGCTGCATCCTCTCCTTCGAACTCTGGTCAAGGTCGCCGTCGCCTCGCTGGTGGTCGGGACCATCCTCGCCCATTTCGGTATCACCGCCGAGCAACTAATGCGCGAATTCGGACTCTCAACCGAGCGCCTTGAGGAATACGCAAAACAGGGTTTCGCCTGGGCCTGGCCGAACGTGCTGCTCGGCTCGATCGTGATAATTCCTATCTGGTTCGTGGCTTTTTTATTTCGCCCGCCCGGCAAGAGCAGCAGCGACTAACGTGCAATCATCAAACCTGCGCTCCCAAGGTCGCACGTTCGCGCCTGGCGGCGCCGCGTTTGACCATTAGCGACGACACCACAGTGATAACCGCAACGATCGCGATCATGATCGTGCACAACGCGTTGATCTCCGGTTTCACGCCAAGGCGCGCTTCCGAATAGATACGGATCGGCAGCGTCGTCGCGCCCGGTCCGGTCGTGAAGCTCGCGATCACCAGGTCATCAAGGGATAGCGAAAAGGCCAGCATCCAGCCGGCAGCTATCGCCGGCGCAATCAGCGGCAAGGTGATGGTCAAAAATGTCCTGAACGGCGGACAACCAAGGTCCATCGCGGCTTCTTCCAGTGAGCGGTCGAAGCTAAAAAGACGCGATTGCACAATCACGGTGACAAAACACATCGTCAACGTGGTGTGGCCGATGACGATGGTCCAAAATCCCCGGTCGACATTGATCGCCACGAACAACAGTAGCAGCGAAAGCCCGGTAATCACCTCAGGCATTACCAGCGGCGCGTAAACCATGCTAGAAAACAGCAATCGGCCACGGAACCGGCCCAGGCGGGTGAGCGCGAAGGCGGCAAGTGTCCCGAGCACGGTTGCGCCAGTGGCCGACAGGGCCGCGACGCACAGGCTGATCCATGCCGCCTGAAGCACCGCA